>JAVEZE010000051.1:0-16042 GCA_034003145.1 Spirochaetia bacterium | reverse complement strand
CTCGATTTACTCAGTTATTGATGTAAGGGATATAGCTCCGGCAGGCTTTAAAGCTATGGATTTTGTCCTTTACTGCGCGAAAGAGGGAAAGATTGAGCTTGACGGTGAGTACTACACACTGCTTGTCGCTCCGATGTCTGGTTTCTACAGCGTTGAAAAGGGTGAGAAAAACCCCGGCGACACACAGATGAGGGTTGCCTATGTTCCTGACAGGGAAGATATGAAAAAAGCGCCAATCCTTTTCGAAAAGCTTTTTAAAGCTTACACCGCCTCCTCAAGAGAACCTGTTGCAGCTTCTGCAAGAGGCTGATCAGAGATAAGCGGATTCACTATGAAACGCAGGAAGCTGCCCTATTTTCTCCTGCGTTTAAATAAATAACTATATTATTTTCTGAAAAAAAGGCTGCCTCACCGGCAGCCTTGATTATTTTTCTGCTTCTTCCTGTGTAAATTCTATATGCAGCTCTTTTCTCTGTACCTCTGAAAGTTCAGACGGGGATGAATCAAGAGGGGATAGTCCTGCCGTGTTTTTTGGAAAAGCGATTACTTCTCTGATAGACGGCTCTTTGCACATCAGCATGACAAGCCTGTCAAGGCCGGGGGCTATTCCGCCGTGGGGGGGCGGGCCGAACCTGAAAGAGTCGAGTAAAAAGCCGAACTTGCTCATTGCCTCTTCTTCAGAGAAGCCTACGATACTGAATATTCTCTTCTGTATGACCGGATCATGCACCCTGATTGAGCCTGATGCAATCTCATATCCGTTAAGCACAAGATCGTATAGATCTCCCTTTACAGGGCCCGGGTCTTTTTCCATGGTATCAAGATACTGCGCCTGGGGCATTGAGAACATGTGATGGGCCGGGTCCCATTTGTTTTCCTCCTCATTCCATTCAAAAAGGGGAAAATCAATAATCCATGCAAATTCAAACTTTTCTTTATCGATTAGGCCGAGGTCGGATGCAAGCCGCGCCCTTACAGCGCCAAGTGAAGTACAGGCTGTCCTCCAGTTGTCGGCCGCGAAAAGAAGAAGGTCTCCGGGCTGCGCCTCTGCCTTTTCAATAACTGTTTTTTCCATCTCTTTGAAAAATTTGGATATGCCGCCGTCAATTCCTGATTCAGTAACCTTCATCCAGGCAAGCCCTTTTGCTTTGTATATCTTTGCTGTCTCTTCAAGTTCTGTTATCTGTTTCCGTGAATAGGCTCCGCACCCTTTTGCGTTAAGGAATTTAACGCATCCGCCGCTTTCCGCCGCGCTCCTGAATACACCGAACTCAGATTCTTTTACAAGATTAGTAATATCGCCTAACTGAAGATCAAAGCGCAGATCCGGCTTGTCTGTTCCGTATAGGTCCATTGCCTCGTGGTATGTAAGCCTCCTGAAGGAATCGGGCAGTTTTACAGAGAGAGTTTTTTCGAAGACATGATTCATCATCCCCTCTGTAAGGGAAAGGACATCTTCCCGGTCGACAAAGCTCATCTCTATGTCAATCTGCGTAAATTCAGGCTGCCTGTCTCCGCGGGCATCCTCATCCCTGTAGCACCTTGCTATTTGAAAATATTTGTCAAATCCCGATACCATCAGAAGCTGCTTGTATATCTGCGGCGACTGGGGAAGGGCAAAGGCTTTACCCGGATAAAGCCGGGAAGGGACTATAAAATCGCGGGCCCCTTCGGGTGTTGTTTTGATAAATGTAGGGGTTTCTATCTCGTAAAAATCTCTGGAATTAAGGTATTCCCTTACAGCGAACGCGGTTTTATGACGCAGCGCGATATTACTCTGCATCCGCTCTGTCCGCAGGTCAAGGTATCTGTATTTGAGACGCAGTTCTTCCCTGGCTTCAGCCTCTCCGTCTACCATAAAGGGGAGTGTATCGCAGGATGAGTGAATTATTATATCGTCTGCCGATATCTCAATTTCACCTGTGCTCATCTCCTTGTTTATCATACTCTCAGGCCTCATCCTGACAGTGCCTGATACTGAAACACAGTATTCGAATTTAAGCCTTGAAGCTGTCTCTTTCAGCTCTTTTGGGGCATTCTCGTCTATTACTATCTGGGTTATCCCATAACGGTCACGGAGGTCCATGAAATGGATACCGCCGTGGTTTCTGTTTTTGTAGACCCATCCGCTTAGTAATACTTTTGCTGATCCGGCGGATGCATTTAGCTCTCCGCATGTGTGTGTGCGCTTTGAAAATTTCATGGGAATTAATCTATCATTAGAAAACAACATGTTCAAGCTGTTGTAATGATTGGAATTTAGCGTTATTTTCTATATATAAAGTGAAAAATGTAAAATGTAAAAAAAACAGGGAGCTGGCTTCCATGAGTACAGACAATAATACACCAAAATATGTAAAGATAATCAATTGGCTTGAGGAGCAGATTAAAGAAGGGTCAATAAGTGTAGGCGGGCGTCTTCCAACAGAAGAGAGCATAGCGGAAAAATTCGGGATCAACAGAATGACTGTAAGGCAGGCGATTGACGATTTTGTAGTGCGTAAAATGGTAGTCAGAAGAAGGGGACACGGTTCAACCCTGGTAAGAAATACCCCTGTAGAATATATCTGGCAGTTCAATAATATCTTGAGCTTTACTGAATCAATGGAAAACAGCGGAATCAGGGCGCATACAAAAAGCAACAAGACAGAGATAATAGAAGCTTCGCAAAAGACGGCAAAACTTCTTGATCTCGCCTACGGCAGCAAGGTGCTTCATACGCTGAGAACAAAATACGCTGAAGATGAACCGGTATGTATTGAAAGCAGTTATCTTCCTTATGATAGATTCAGCCGGCTTAAAGACCTTGAAATTAAGGGTTCGCTATATAGAACACTAACTGAAGAGTTTAACACACATCTTGTTAAATCAACCCAGTATTTAAGTTCTGTTTTTTCAGACAAGGAAGAGATGAAAATTTTCGGCTTTTCAAAACCTCAGCCCTGTATGATGGTGGAAAGCCTTTCTTTTGATTCAGACGGTAATCCAGTGGAAGTTCTTTATTCCTGTTTCAGGGGGGACAGATACAGATTCAGGATTGAATCAGGAGAATATAAGTACCAAAAAAAACAGGACAGAATGTAGTTTCTGTCCTGTTAAAATAACAATAAAAAGTTATTTTTTTAAATAACCTGTGTAATAAACCTTTGCCTGTCCAAGCGGTTCCATTGCTGCTGTATACATTTTCTTTTCCATGTACTGAGTAGCAAGAAACTGGATGCTTTCCGCTCTTCCCCAGTTGCTCATTTTTTTATCAAGACCAGCTGCTAAACATTTTGCCTCAAGATCCAGTACTTCTGCGTAAAGAGCTTTAGCTTCTGCTTCTTTCGGATCAGCAGGTGCTGATTCGCTTGATGCGCAAGCCACAAACATCATTGCAACAATTGCAACAAGTACGACTAGAAATAACTTTCGTTTCATAAATCCTCCTCTTAACATTTGAAAAGCCATCAATTTTTAAAAAACCCAATCAAACTGATTGTGTGTGTAATAACAGTAAATTAACGCTTTGGTCAATTATTACTTGAAATTGTTAATTTTGCAAGTAAAAAAATCGTTCAAAATCAAAGAAATAAAAAAAACTAATAGTAATCATAAGAATTACTGTTAGATTCCCGGATGATATAAACCCTAGTACTTAACAGGAATTGAAACTCCTATTGATTTAAGGGCATCTTCAAGAACCTTAAAAGCATCTTTAATATCAGCAGGTGTCAAAGCGCCAAGGTTACAAACCCTGAATGTCTCGAGATCTGCGATCTTGCCTGGATAAATTGTTACACCGTTAGCAAAAAGGTAGTCGTGAATTTTTACAAAATCAAATTTCGGATCTTTTGGATATTTGACAGATACAACAAGTCCGGTCTGTTTTTCAACAGGTATAATATCCTGGAAGCCTAGTCTTGTCATTTCTTCCCTTATTGTCTTGAATCCGTCCATAAACCTTTTGTATTTAGCCTGTTCCCCTTCAGCGAAATGTTCCTTGATTGCCTGCTGAAGCGAATAGATAATCTGAACAGGGGGTGTGAAATGGAGCTGTTTGTTCTTCTGGAAGAAATCATACTGTCTCCAGAGGTTTGTATAGTATGAACGTGGTTTGTAATTCTTTGTTTTTTCAATTTCTGATCTTTTACCAATAAGGAAAGATACTCCTGTGAATGCGTTAAGCCCTTTCTGTGACGATGCCATACAGAAGTCGATATTGTCATCATATACATTCATCGGGATAATTCCGTAGGTTGATGTAGTATCAGTTACAAAAACAGCATTGTATTTGTGCGCAAGAGCTCCGCCTTCCCTGATCGGGTTGCAAAGGCCTGTTCCTGTTTCCTGGTGTACCATGTAAACTACCGCTACATCAGGATTTTCTTTCAATGCTTTTTCAACAACCGCCATGTCGGGAAGTTCTGTAACATCAAATTTGACATCAACTACTGGAATTCTGCAGAAATTGCAGACATCAACAGCTCTCTGGCTGTATGCTCCGTTATTTGCTACAAGTACTTTTTTTCCGTCCGGTACAAGTGAGCTGATTGCGACATCAATATTGATTGTTCCGGATCCGGCGTAAATAACCGCCGCATAGTCGCTGTTCTTTCCATGGACTACCTTTACAAGGTCTTCAGAGATTTCCCTTACAATTTTTGCGAAATCTTCTTCCCTGTGGCAAATGTCGTCCTGAATCAGCGCGGCTTTCACAGTTTCTGTTGTAGTTGAAGGACCCGGGTTTAAAAGAATAGGTCTCTTTACTGTTTTACAAATCTTTTGTTCCTTAAGTACCATTATTTTCTCCTTAGTCAAATGATAACAATAAAATAATAACAATATAAATTGGGTAACTGTATTTTAACATTAGAAAGATAATAGTCAATCCCGGTACTGTTGATAATTATTAATAATTTATCTAAAAATGGTTTTTAATGATATTAAGTTATGAATAGCATAACTTTTAATCCTCCTGTAGCATGCAAGTCTGTAAAATCAATCATAAATTTATAAAAAACTGTAAATATGGCGCAGATTTACCTGGTTTACCCTTTTTTTTCAAGAAAAAGTTATATAATAAACAATATAGAGATATTGGATATATAAGAAATCAATTAAAAAATAGTTAAAAATAGTTCTTGACAAAACATGGTAATAGGACGTTAAAATGGTAGTACACATGAGTTTATGATTTTAGAGGGTAGATGTGTTTCTATAACACGCTATCGGGAGTTGGTTTTGCATAAGGTATTGTTACCGGCTGTGTGCCTGTTTTTATTTGTAATAGAATATAGTTTACCGGAAGGGCAAAACGAAATTGCATTCGCAGCACACCACAATGCGGTAATGGGCGCCTCAAGCCTTGAGAGCAGCTGGTATCCTACAGCTTCCCGAATCTCAGGCGTGTGCATGAAATACAGCGATACAATAATTGCGGTTCAGGCATCAGGCGGCGGAGCAGATAATATAACCCTGATGAAGAGCGGCAAATATGACTTGGGGATTACAGAAGCCAATGTTATGTCTTATGGATATCAGGGGATTAAACGGTTTAACGGTAATCCGTACCCCGGCATGAGGTTTGTTACAAATCTTTACCCTGTGGTTTTTCAGGCAATTGTACAGAAAAACAACGGTATAAATTCTTTATATGATCTGAAAGGAAAAACTTTTTCACCTGTTAAGCTGGATGTTGCAGATGTGACAGGAGAAAATACATGGCAGGAGATATTTGAGGCAGCCTTCAATATCCGTAAAAAAGATATAAACTGGCATCCTCTTTCTGAAGAGGAAAAAGGAATGGCTTTCAAAGCCCTTCTTGTGGATGCGTTAGGCTATGAAACAGTATGTCCTTCAGGAGCTGTTCTTGAGACTTCGGCAAGGATACCTGTGAAAATACTTTCTGTAGGAGGAGTTGAGAGGGAAAGACTTATTGGTGAATACAGCTGGTATAAACCGTGGGTAATTCCAGCAGGGACATATACAGGGCAGAAATCAGATGTAGAGACAGTTGCGGTAGATGTTGTAATAATCGCGGATGAGGCAGTAAGCGAAAAAATTGTTTATGACCTGGTCAGCACCATTTATGGAGAGGGGCTGGATTTAATCAGAGCGGTACATGAAATGTCATCCTACATAAGTCTTGATAATGCTCTTTCAGGAAAAGGGACAGTCCCGCTGCACCCTGGCGCTGAAAAATATTACAGGGAAAAAGGGTTATTAAAATAACGCTTTGATAATTGATGCAAGTGTTCATGTTTTTGAATACTTACCTTTAATGGACAATTGCTTATACAGGGTTTTAATTCTTTGGTTCAAGGAAACAAATAAATATTTTTGAAGAAAGGACAATTAATTTATGAGTGACGATTTAATAAATCTCGACACATCAGGTATGTCTGAAGAGGAAAAACAGGAAGCTCTTGAAATTGCAGAACGGGCTAAAAAGCTTGAAAAAGAAACCTCCGGCCACAGAGATACCGGCGAACTTGGCCTCAAGATAATTGCTACAATAGCAATTATAATGAGTGTCTTTCATCTTTACACAGGTGCTTTTGGCCTTCTTATTGCATTAAGACAAAGAGCAGTGCACCTTTTTCTTGCAATAGTAATCTGTATGCTGAAATTTTCAGCAAACAAGAACCTTGGTGCTGATAAAGAACCGTGGGTCCCGTATATTCTTTTGGGAATTGGTTTTTGGACTTCTCTTTTCCTTTATCTGCAAAGCATTGGTGTTCTTACTACTGCTATCGCGGTAGTTTCATTTGTTGCAATCTTCAGTCTGTTTTATTTTGCGAGGATGCTTACACTTAAAAAGAGAAAAGCAATTGGAAAATCATATGAATCTTCTCCAATGTGGTATGACTATATTTTTATAGTTTTCGCGTTTTTGGCATGTTCATATATCGCTGTCTTTATTGACGTGATAATGAGAAGAGCTGGTATAGTAATGCTGATTGACCAGATTTTCGGCTTCTTCCTTATCCTTACAGTTCTTGAGGCAACAAGAAGATCAATCGGGCATACACTTATGATTATCGGTGTGCTTATGCTTATTTACTGCAGATTCGGGTTTCTTTTCCCCGGTGTTTTTTGGCATCCGGGATTCCAGGTTTCAATGATTATAAGGCATTTTATCCTGACCGACTCTGGACTCTGGTCAACACCACTTGGAGTTTCATCAACATTTATAGCAATGTTCCTCCTTTTCGGGGCAGCTCTTCACGCATCAGGGCTTGCTGAAATACTGCTGAAAATCGCGCGCGGTGTGTTCGGCCATATGGTCGGCGGCCCTGCTAAAATGGCAGTTGTCGCAAGCAGCCTTTTCGCAATGATAAGCGGCTCTTCAACTTCCAATGTCGCTACAACCGGTATTGTAACAATTCCTTTAATGAAAAGGACAGGTATTCCTGCTCATCTTGCCGGTGCTACAGAAGCGGCAGCTTCAATGGGAGGTCAGATTACTCCTCCTGTAATGGGCGCAGTAGCTTTTATAATGGCAGAGTTCCTGGGAGTCAGTTACGTTGTTGTTATGGCAGCTGCAGCTCTTCCCGCGGCTCTGTACTACTCTGCTGTATATTCAATGATCCATTTTGAATCTCACAGAATCGGAGCTATTGGTCTTAAAAAAAGTGAAATTCCGCCATGGAAGAGAGATGCTATTTTCGGGAGTTATCTTTTTATCCCTGTTATTGCACTTGTTTATATGCTTATCGCTGGATTTACGCCGATGAGGGCAGGATTTACATCTTTTATTTTGTCAGTCGGTTTAGCCATGATAAAGAAAGAGACAAGGCTTGGTCCTAAAAAATTGGCACATGTTCTCAGTTCAGCAGCTCAGACATTAACTGTTGTTGCTATCCCATCAGCTATTGCCGGATTTGTTGTAGGTACTGCAACACTTACAGGTCTTGCTCCCAGGGTATCTACAGCGCTTTCTATTATTGCAAGGGACAATCTTTTCCTGACTTTGATTATAACTCAGGTTATGTGTCTTATCCTTGGTATGGGTGTACCTACTGTAGCAAACTATATTCTTATGACAATTCTTACAGTTCCAATTATGCTTAAGGCAGGGGTTGAGCCGATGGCAGCACACCTTTTCTGCTTCCACTTTGGTATCATGTCAGAGCTTACACCTCCTGTTGCGATCACATCCTACACTGCGTCGGCGATTGCGGGAGCCAAGTTCTGGCCTACCGCCTTTGCGGCAGTACGGCTCGCAGCGGTTGCCTATATTGTTCCTTACCTCTTTGTTTTTAACACAAACCTTCTTATTGGACAGCATCCGTTTACTTCAAGGACAATTTTAACAGTACTTACTGCCATTACCGGAGCTGTACTGTTCGGATCAACTATGGCCGGTTATATGAAGCGGAAGTTATACATGATAGAAAGGGTAATGCTTGGATTGGGCGCAATTCTCATGATACGGCCCAAATTGATTCCTACATTTACTGGTGTTGGTATAATCCTGCTGGTAATTATTTCACAGTTTGTTTTCAAAAAACATCCAAAAAGCTATGTTATCCCTGAATCTGTCAAGGCAAGAATGGCTGAAAAAGCTTCCACCGAAAACAACTAATTTTAAAGATTTGATATTAAACTGATATTGCTGCCCTGGAAACAGGGCAGCTTTTTGGTTTGCCCAGCGAAGCAAACTGCAGACTTGTTCGTATCAAATGTTTGATTAAGGGATCTGAGTATCATCTAAAGATAATAACAGATAAAGTTCTCTCGTAATATAAGAGAAAATAGAGAAAATAAATATATTAAAAATCAATGAAAAAATTGTTAAAAAATATTTCTTGACAAAATATACCTGCAGAGCTATATAATGGATTAATCCGGGGTTTCTGACCGCAATTTACAGATACCCTTTCATGAGCAGTTTCTGCCTGATGGGATTTTACCGGTTGCATACCTGTTATTTTATATAACAGTAAATATGTATATTGGAGGAGAAAACACCTGACAGGAGTTATTTAAAGAAGGTTTTATTTCCTGGCAAGGATATTTCCAATGCCGCTCTCCGGAAAGAGAGGTATTGGATTTAAATCTATCTTATTGATGCCGCAGAATTCAGGGCATCGCTCCTTCAGGGTCGACCATAACCAACCAACTGTCTTTACAGGCAGGTGTCTGATCTAAAGTACCGACGCAGTCATAAAATTATTACACCTGATAAATACAATACTGACAGCACTTTAAAAATATATTTAAAGTGCCGCTCTTGTATCAAGAACTGCCAAAAAAATTATTCAATAAAAATATTAATTTCGCATTTTTTGGAAACGGGATTGGCTTGTTTTAACGGGAGAGGTGAATCGGCAGATTTAAATTTATTGTGAAAAGAATTCTTTGGTTCAAAGAATTAAATAATAACATTTAAAACAAAAGGAAAGAAATTAATGAGTGACGATTTGTTGAATGTCCTTGATCTGTCAACAATGACAGAACAGGAAAAAAAAGAAGCACTTGAAATTGAGGCAAGAGCTAAAAATCTTGAAAGAGAGACTTCCGGTCATAGGGATTTTGATGTGCTTGCTTCAAAAATCCTTGTAACAGTTGCTGCTCTTTACGGTTTATTCCATCTCTACACAGTTTTTGTACCTTATACTGCATTAAAGCAGCGTTCTATCCATCTTGCGTTTGCGATAGTAATCTGCTTGATGAAATTTGCGGCAAACAAGAATCAGGGAGCAGCAAAAGAGCCCTATCTGCCTTATGCTTTTCTCGGAGTTGGATTCTGGACATCTTTTTATCTGACAATGGATAAACTGAAAATGAATTCAACCCTGATAGCGGTTCTGTCTTTTTTTGTTATTTTCGGCCTGTTTTTCTATTCCAGATTTCTCACTTTAAAATGGAGAATCAAAAAAGGGAAAGCTTATGAAACTGGTGTAATCTGGTATGACTATGTTTTTATGGCATTCGGAATTCTTGGGTGTACATACATTGCCATTTTTGTTGATGTTATAATGCAGAGGGCAGGTATTGTAACACTGTTTGATCAAATTGTTGGATTCATGCTTATTCTCGTTGTTCTTGAAACAACAAGAAGATCAATCGGGCATACCCTCATGATTATTGGCGTATTGATGCTTGTCTATTCGAGATTCGGTATGATTTTTCCCGGAGTATTCTGGCATCCAGGATTTCAGGTCTCTATGATTATCAGACATTTTATTCTTACAGATTCAGGACTCTGGTCCACGCCGCTAGGTGTATCAGCCAGCTATATAGCACTTTTTCTTCTCCTTGGATCTGCATTACATGTATCAGGCCTGGCTGAGATACTACTTACTGTTGCGAAAGGTATATTCGGTCATATGGTAGGCGGTCCTGCCAAAATGGCTGTTGTTGCCAGCAGCATGTTCGCGACCATAAGCGGTTCTTCAACTTCCAATGTAGCGACAACAGGTATTGTAACAATACCTTTAATGAAAAGGACAGGTATTCCTGCCCATCTTGCCGGAGCTACAGAAGCGGCCGCATCCATGGGAGGTCAGATTACCCCTCCTGTAATGGGCGCTGTTGCGTTTATAATGGCAGAGTTTCTGGGTGTAAGCTACCTTGAAGTTGCGACAGCGGCAGCTTTACCTGCAGTGCTTTATTATACATCTGTATTTTCAATGATACATTTTGAATCACACAGAATAGGCGCTATAGGTCTTAAAAAAAGTGAGATTCCTCCATGGAAAAAAACAGCTTTAGTTAGAGGATACCTATTCCTGCCTGTTATAACTCTTGTTTATCTGCTTATTGACGGGTATTCACCCATGATGGCTTCTTTCTGGTCTTTCATTCTCTGTCTTGTTCTTGCAATGTTCAGGAAAGAGACAAGAATTACACCCTTTAAATTCATAACTGTACTCAGCAACGCAGGTCAGACTCTGACAGTTGTTGCTATTCCATCAGCCATTGCCGGCTTTGTTGTTGGTACCGCGACTTTGACAGGCCTTACTCCCAGAATCGCTGCGGTCCTTGCTGTGATAGCGCAAAACAATCTCCTGCTTACACTTGTCATTACACAGGTTATGTGTCTCATCCTCGGCATGGGTGTTCCAACAGTTGCAAACTATATTCTTATGACAATCATGACTGTTCCGATTATGATAAAAGCTGGAGTTGAGCCGATGGCAGCACACCTTTTCTGCTTCCACTTTGGTATCATGTCAGAGCTTACACCTCCTGTTGCGATCACATCCTATACAGCGTCGGCGATTGCGGGAGCCAAGTTCTGGCCTACCGCCTTTGCGGCAGTACGGCTCGCGGCGGTTGCCTATATTGTTCCCTATATATTTGTATATAATACTCATCTGCTGCTTGGGCAGCATCCATTTGAATGGATGACAATTGTAACAGTAATAACCGCAGTATTCGGATCAGTAATATTCGGATCTGTAATGGCAGGATATATGAAGCGGAAACTATATTTGGCAGAGAGGGTTGTACTTGCGCTGGGGGCAGTATTGATGATAAGGCCGATGTTAGCTCCTACACTTCTTGGTATAGCAGTTTTCATGGGAGTTTTTGTTTTCCAGTTTATTTTTAAAAAACATCCCAAAGGGTATGTTGTTCCTGAATCAATGCTAAACAGAGTTTCTTGAAATGGCTTAATTGATTTCCTGGGCTGAATCCTTAAGGGATCAGCCCATTCTGTTCAGTAAAATGGAGAAATATTACATAGTTTCACTTTCCAGTCCCTTAAACAGGTTTTTCTGGTTTATATCCCGGGATTTTAATTTCTACATCGCCTTTAACATAGGTCTGGCAGGCAAGCCGCTGGTTTGATTTTGCTTTTATCGCATCAAGCCTGCCTCTTTCTTTTCCGGATACGGCAGATAGGTTTTCCATCCCTTGTACAATGGTAATCCCGCATGTGCCGCACACAGCTTTTCCGCCGCAGAAATGATTTATCCTTATCCCTTCCCTTAAAAGTATATTTAAAATTGATATTGCAGAAGATGCATTAATTGACTGTCCCGTGTTTGTTATTTTTATTATCGGCATAGGCTGTTTTTGACGTACTGTACCCCGTTTTTAAATATTTTCAGCCCCGCGCCCTCCGTGATATCACCTGATGCCCATCCGGGATGGTTTTCCCTGCACAGGAACGCTTCAGGGTGAGGCATAAGACCTAAAATTCTCCCGGTCCTGTCTGTAAGGCCTGCGATATTGTTTACTGATCCGTTGGGGTTTCTGTCAAGGTATCTTAGCGCAACAAGGTTTTCTTCTTCTATTTTATCAAGAACATTCTCTGATGATGTGATGAATCGTCCCTCGCCATGCCTGATTGGCACATCCATCTCATCAAGCCCTTTAGTCCAGATGCATTTTGAATCATTGTTGAAAGATACTGTGAGCCAGCTGTTTTCAAAAAGTCCGGTATTGTTGTGAATAAGCGAGACATCAGGGCTCCAGTCTTCTCCGAAATTCGGCAGCACTCCCATTTTTACAAGCACCTGGAAGCCGTTACAGATGCCGATTATCAGTTTTCCGTCATTAATAAAGGATTCAAGCTCCTCTTTGAGATGTTTTTTAAAAAGATGGGCAAATACAAGCCCTGATCCAATATGGTCGCCAAAGGAAAACCCTCCTGGAAACGCAAGGATATGATAATTTTTAAGAAGGGCAGGGTTTTCTATCAAATCCTGTATATGAATTCTTTGCGCATCAGAGCCTGCAATAATAAAAGCTCTTTCAAGTTCCCTGTCAGCGTTGATTCCGTACCCTGTTATTACAGCGGTTTTTACTGTATCTGCTTTACTCATTCAAAATCCTCTCTTTTCCAGGCTGCGGATATTTCACAAATTGTTATATCTATAACATAACTTCTATCCCTTTTTATTCTTAAAGAGGGGGTTTTTGTTGTAGTTCCAATCCTTTGAACAGGGAAATCCTTCATGATGGATTCAAATTCAGATGATTCATTCCTTCCGATTCCCGCAATAAATCTTGAAGGTGTTTCGCAGAAAAGAATGCGTGCAGTTTCCATTTTGCCGGATGATCCGGGAAGAGTGTCGAGGGAAATATCAGCCCCTAGCCTTCCTCCGAGGCAGGATTCCGCAATCGCGACTGCAAGACCGCCATCCGAGATATCATGGCACGATTTTACAAGCCCCTGTGATATCGCCTGGTGCAGTTTTTTATAAAGTCTGTACGATTTTTCCGTATCCGCAAATGGCGCGCCGCCGAGATTTTCCCCGTATAATTTTTCAAAATATGTTCCGCCTAACTCTCCATAAGTATTGCCTATTATGTAGATTGCATCTCCTTCATCCCTGAAATCGGTAGTAACAGCTTTTTCAATATTGTCTATGATTCCCATAAGAGAGATTAAAAGAGTCGGCCTTACAGATACCTTTTTCCCTCCGATGAGAGCATCGTTTTTCATTGAATCCTTGCCTGATATCAGGGGGAGCTCATAATCCATGCTTGCCTTGTATAGCCCTTTACATGCCCTTACAAGCTGCGCAAGTTTGTATGGGCCGTCAGGTACAGCCTCTGATTCAACTGGATCGGGCCAGCAGAAATTATCAAGTATTGCCGCATGGTCAGGATTGCCTCCCGATGCTATATGAGCCCTGTATGCCTCATCTACCGCGCAAAGTGCCATATTGTATGAATCCCTGTCTCCATAGCGGGGGCATATTCCGTGTGTTACAGTAATTCCCCTGTTTGAATCAAGTACAGGCTTTAATACCGCCCCGTCAGATGGAGCATCAGAGTCCCTCCCTGTAAACGGCCTAACAATCGATATGCCGCCTACCTCATGATCATACTGCCTCACAAGAGGCTCTTTTGATGCGATATTGGGTTCGTTAAGAAGCCTTTTAAGCATATCTGTATAATCTATTTCCTCAATTACCAGGCTTTCTGCCTGAGGCCTGCTCCACACTGCTTTAAGTTTCATCTCAGGTAATCCCCGGTGGAGAAAATCCATTGAAAGCAGTCCTGCTTTTTTATCCCCGTACCTGATATCAATAAATCCGGAATCGGTAAACTCACCGACTACCGAAGTCTCAACACCCCTCCTTTCGGCAAGGGCAGTGAAAGCTTCAATCTTTTCAGGTTTCACTGCAAGGCTCATCCGTTCCTGGGATTCAGAGACAAGTATTTCCCAGGGGGCAAGTCCTTTATATTTTAACAGGCATTTATGAAGATCAATCCTGACTCCGTTTGAATACTCTGCCATCTCTCCAAGCGATGAGGAAAGTCCTCCTGCCCCGTTATCAGTTATCCCGAGATAAAGGCCTGCATCGCGTGCCTCAAGGAGAAAATCGGACATCTTTTTCTGGGTGATGGGATCCCCTATCTGGACAGCTGATGATGGGGATTCATCATCAAGAGCTTTTGAAGAAAAAGTGGCGCCGTGGATCCCGTCCTTGCCTATCCTCCCCCCTGCCATTACAGCAAGATCTCCGGGATTGATATGTTTTATCCAGGTTCCTTCTCCGTTTATTTCCCGCGGCATGATGCCTCCTGTGCCGCAGAATACAAGAGGTTTTCCTGTAAAGCTCTCATCAAAGAGGAAGGCCCCTGCCACGGTCGGAATGCCGGACTGGTTACCTCCGTCAATTATTCCGTGATGCACCCCTTTCATAACTGTTTTCGGGTGCAGGAGCCCTTCAGGGATATCTTCTTCCGGTGTATCAGGTTCCCCGAAGCATAGAACATTGGTATTGAAAAAAGGCCTTGCGCCCTTTCCTGTTCCCATGATGTCCCGGTTGACTCCGACAATACCGGTGATGGAGCCTCCGTAAGGGTCAAGGGCAGAAGGGGAGTTGTGGGTTTCAACCTTGAAACAGACAAGGTTCTCATCGTCAAAATCAATTACACCTGAATTGTCATGGAAAACAGATTTAAGAAAGCCTTTCTTTTTTGATATCTCTTTTGTCGCTTTTTTTATATAGCTTGAAAAGAGTGATTTGATGATTTCCGTTGTTCCGGTTTCTGCATCTTTATATTCTATCGTCGCGTTGAAAATTTTATGCTTGCAGTGTTCGCTCCATGTCTGGGCAATCATCTCAAGCTCGACATCAGTCGGGTCGATGCCAAGACCTGCTTCTTTCCTTGCTTTTATGGTTCCACTTTCTGCAAAATAATCCCTTACTGACTCCATCTCTTCTGTTGAAAGGGCAAGAAGCCTTTCTTTCGAGATTTTATCAAGCGCTTTCCTGTCAAGTGATGCAAGGTGGATAGTTTCAACTGAAATATCACTTTCTGCTACCTTGTGGGGGTAAGTTCCGGGGAGAGGGTTTTTTTTAAGGGCTGATACTCCCCCTTCCCTGAACTCTTCCTGCTGGATAAGAGGGTTGTAGAATGTTTCTTTTAATCTTTTCTGGAGTTTTTTATCAAGGGGAGGGGAGTCCACAAGATACTGTACTGCTGTCTGGATAACTGCGCCTGATTCTTTTGAAATTGTTTTACCAAGCGCTGTCTCAATAGTGTTTTTCGCTGTAATTGCGACAGGATTTGTGACTCCGGGCCTGTAGGTAATCTCAACAAGATAGTTCCAGCCGGAAAGTTCATCTGATTCAGCCGCGCATCTGCCTGTAAATGCTTTCTGTGCAACAGGGTCTGAAAATAGTTCTTCAGAAAGAGAAGGGGTAAGCTGATCAATTCCTTCTGATATAAAAACATCAACAATCCTGATGTTTTCGATCAGCGGTGAAACAGATTGTTTTATCTGTTTTAACAGCCTTTTGGCTCTCCCGTCAAGATCGGGATTTTTATAAAATACTTCTGTTCTCATAATTGGGGGTAATTTATCAGATATACCATCCATACTCAATATTTATTACCCGCTGATAGAGAAATAATCACCTTCAGTTTTTGCCCTTCTGTGCAACCGATGGCTGCATACAGAAGGGGCTTATCACCTGATACTGTTAAACCTTTAGTGTAGAGAAGTAATCTTCTATTGTTTCTGCCCTTCTTCGCCGACGCTATTAAGCGGCTGCATACAGAAGCTGCTAATCACCTGATACTGTTAAACCTTTAGTGTATAGAATTAATCTTCTATTGTTTCTGCCCTTCTTCGCCGCCGCTT
>JAVEZE010000050.1:0-16369 GCA_034003145.1 Spirochaetia bacterium | reverse complement strand
GATTCTATTGCATGTCTTATTATATTATACATAGTTTGATTGGAAGAATATTTTCCTGCATCATCTATATAGGAAGTCATAAGGCTTTCATAGATAGGAGCAAGTTGTATCATATTCCTGTTTGAAAGATAAGTATCAATGATTTCAGGCATTCCTCCTATCATTACATACTCATGGAAAAGGGAAAGTAGTTTGCCATGCGCATATTCAGGAACCGGTATTGTATTAAAAGCATCAAGCGCAGAAGTGTTGTCTGATGAAGCAGCCAGATATTCTTCAAAAGTAACAGGAAATAAATACATAAACTCAACTCTGCCTGCTGGCAAGGAAAAATTATATAGGTCTATAACAGCTTCCAAAAGTGATCCCGCTGAAATTACAGGCAGGTCGGGTCTGTATTCATAAAAATACCGCAGAAGTGATATGGCTTTTGACGAATTCTGTATTTCATCAATAAAAATCAGAGTTGATGGATTATTCCTGTCCATGTTTTTTATAAAAAACATGGCTTCTACGAGTTTTTCAAATACAAGATCCTGTTCAAATATATCACGGTCTTCTTTAATTTCCATATTGAAAAATAGAAACTGACTAAACTGCCTGGAAAACATTTTTACGGCAGTTGTTTTTCCTGTTTGCCTGGCCCCGCGGAGCATCAGCGGTTTTCTTTTTGGTTTTTCGAGCCATGCCTGAAGATTTTGCTGGATGAAACGGTCAAACATAACAAAAGTATAATAAACAATTTTAAAATTGTAAAGGATTGGGGGCAATATGTTACAAAAAATGTAATATAATGGGGGCAATATGTTACATTAACTATAATATATTGGAAGGTGTGATGAGGAATCTCTGTTTTACAATAACTCTTTTTATTTACAGGAAAAAATATTTGCACTAAAATAGCTAATTGATTAAGATTATCTGATGGCATAACCGGAATATTGTTGTATTTGTTATGCAAAAGGCGGAATATATTTTAAAACGTGAGAGGATGTAAAAATTGAGTAAAAAAATAAATTTAACATACAGGATTGTATTGATTATAATTTTATCTTTGATTATTGCGGGATGCCCGAACGATATAATGCGAAGTTTAGTCGAAGAAAAGGTCGCAGATCCGATTGCAAATCTTTTCAGGGTTAACAGCGGAGCTTTTGCCACAGGGAATCTTGATGTTCAGATACAAAGCGATGTTTTTGACGCGCTTGAGATGAGGTTTTCAAATGATAGATCAACCTGGAGCGGCTGGGTTGCTTACAGCGAAACATATATATGGAAACTGGCGCCGGGAGCGGATGGGGATAGGACTGTTTTCGCTGAATACCGTGATGAAGGGCATAATACAATAAGGAAGCAGTATACGATAAGGTATGACAGTACAGCCTCTGACAGCCCTGTTCTTGTGGGAACCCCCTCTCCGACAAATAATACAACCCCGACCTGGACATGGTCTCCATCAAGTTATGATGTGGTAAAATACAGGTTCAGGTTTGATGATCCTGATCCCGACTTTTCTGCCGGGGGCGGGGCTGCAGAAACAACTTCGACAAGCTTTACCCCTCCTTTGCAGGCGGACGGTATTCATACGTTATATATAGTTGAAATAGATATTGGAGACAATATTTCTCCGGTTAAATCTTTGGCTGTAACAGTAGATACACTGGCACCGGCAGGAGGGGCTCCGGCTGTAACAGGGGTAACTCCGACAAACGATTCAACTCCAACCTGGAGCTGGGGCGCGGTGGCGGAAGCTACAAGATACAGATGGAGCTACAACAACTCATCATGGACTTTAATAGGCAATGTTACCTCTTTTACTCCGCCGGCACCTCTTGCAAACGGTTCATATACGCTTTATGTCCAGGCAGGCGATGATGCGGGTAACTGGACAGCAAGCGGGAACCTTACTATTGTTGTTGATATCTATTCAGTAGGTTCGCCTGTAGTGACCTCTCCTGCCGCAATTACAACTGATGTTACGCCGACTTGGAACTGGGGTCCTGTATCAGGCTCAAATAATTACAGATGGGGTTTTAGTGAAGGGAGCTGGACTGGAAACGGAAATCAAACATTCTATACTCCTTCATCACTTACAGACGGCACACACACCCTTTATGTACAGGCCCAGAATACAGTCAGCAGCGCCTGGTCTTCATCAGGCTCCTACAGTGTTATTGTTGATACTGTAAATCCGGTTATCACATATTCAGGTACTGTTTCAAATAATGGAAATCCGTCATTTGCCAGAGTCGGTAATATTATAACAATTTCATTTACTGCTGCTGATTCCGGTTCCGGATTAAGCGGCAATCCGGTTGTAACGATAGCAGGCAACGCGGCCTCGGTGACAGGTTCCGGGTCAAATTATACAGCTTCTTATACAATGACAGCTTTAGATACTGAAGGTCTGATTATCTATACAATATCAGCTATCGATGCCGCAGGCAACACAGCTCCTGTAAGCACAGGCAGTACCGGTATAACATTTGACAGGACAGCGCCTGTTGTCTCAGGTTTTATGCTCAATAACGGTAACACGTATTCGGCATCCCCTGTTGTAAGGGCCTCATATACAGTTACAGATGATTTTACAATTCCTGCCAATCTTAAAATGCAGCTTGGCGGGGCTTCAACTACACCATTAATTCCTGTAACACCATATTACGACATTGAGGCGACAGGACTTGTTCAGGCCAATTTTTACGATGAAGCGGGCAACGGAACCTATGTGTTTGATGCAATATCAATAAAATCAGGTGCTACGGACATGATGTACGAAACACAAACCGCACCCAGCTTTATAGGGCAGTTCCCATATGCCTTGGGGTCTACAACATCTTGGTTGGTAGGCGGAGATCATGCTGAAGGCAGCTTACATGAGATAGAAAGCCTTCCTGATCCTTCTTATCCTGCTAACCTGTGGGATGAGGATTGGTTTCTTTTTAATCTTGATGATGGTGATTCTCCTCAATTTATTGTTTCATCTGATATTGTTATAGACGGTCTGGTGAAAATTGAAGCTTTTTATGATGCTGAAGAAAATTTTCCTGTAACTGTTACCAGTTATACTGTTGGATGGGACCAGAAATCTATAACATTAAATATTGAATGGGATATTGATATTGATGGTGAAAAAAATGTTTGGGTTAAAGTCTCAAATGATTCTGTTAATTATTCAGGAATCTCTTATGACCTTGAATGGTTTGTATCAAGATATTGAAAGATAACAGGATGTTATATGAACTACAGAATAGAAAAAGATACGATGGGCGAGATAAGGGTGCCGCAGGACAGGTACTGGGGCGCCCAGACGCAGAGAAGCCTTGAGAATTTTAAGATCGGAAAAGAGAAGATGCCGCTTGAGGTAATCAGCGCTCTGGCTGTTATTAAAAAGGCAGCGGCCGCTGTCAACAACAGCCTGGGAAAACTTGATGATGAAAAGATGATGGCCATTAGCAGCGTATGCGATGAAATTATTGATAATAAGCTGGATAAGCATTTTCCTCTTTCACTATGGCAGACAGGCAGCGGCACGCAGAGCAACATGAATGTGAATGAGGTTATAGCAAACCGCGCCAATGAATTGCTTGCATCCGGAGAGAATAAAATACACCCCAATGATGATGTCAACATGTCACAGAGCTCAAACGACGCCTTTCCTTCCGCGATGCATATAGCCTCTGTCCTTGAGACTGAAAATTCCCTTCTTCCCGCTATTGTAAAACTGCTTGGGACATTTAAGCATCTTGAAAAAGAGAATGAGGGTATAATCAAAACAGGGCGCACCCATCTGCAGGACGCGGTGCCAATTTCCTTTTCCCAGGAGATAAGCGCCTGGAGCCATATGCTTGAGAAAGGGAGAGGCAATATTCTCATGTCGCTTGAGGGCTTAAGAGGGCTTGCTCTTGGCGGAACTGCTGTAGGCACAGGGCTTAACGCGCACCCTGATTTCGGGCGGATGTCATCTGATGAAATAAGCAGGATAACAGGGTCAAAATTCTTTACAGCCAGGAATAAATTCCACGCGCTGTCAAGCAGGGATGACCTTCTCTTCGCGCACGGCGCGCTAAAAGCCCTTGCCGCGGATTTAATGAAGATAGCAAACGATGTAAGGTGGCTTGCAAGCGGCCCGAGATGCGGGCTGGGGGAAATAACAATCCCTGAAAATGAGCCTGGCAGCTCAATCATGCCTGGTAAGGTCAACCCTACCCAGTGCGAGGCCCTTACAATGGCAGCCTGCCAGGTCATGGCAAACGATACAGCAGTTGCCCTTGCCTCATCCCAGGGCAATTTCCAGCTCAATGTTTTTATGCCGCTCTGCATTTACAATTATTTGCAGTCTCTCCGGCTTCTGTCAGATTCCATGGTTTCGTTTAACGATAACTGCGCCTGCGGCATAAAAGCTGACAGGGCGAAAATGAAGAGCAATCTTGACCGCTCTCTTATGCTTGTCACTGCATTAAATCCCAGGATTGGATATGATAACGCGGCAAAAGTCGCGAAGACGGCTCATGAAAAAGGGATTACTTTAAAAGAAGCTGCTGTAGAATTAAGACTGCTAACAGAAAAAGAGTTTGATGAGCTTGTTAGGCCGGAAAAAATGGTATAAGCGGCTAAATGCCGAAGGTTCCCCAGATGATGCGATCTCAGCTGTGATATTTTTTATAATCTTCCCTGACAGGAGAAAATACTTCAACCGCAACAGAATCTTCAATAATTTCTGCGTGGTGCATAACATCGGAAGGAATGCACCAGCTGCATCCTTTTGTCATTTCGTGAGCAATCCCGTCAAAATGGAGAATTATTTTTCCTGATACAAGAAATCCTGTCTGCTCGGAGGGGTGGCTGTGGGAAGGCAGCAAGCTTCCTCCCTTCATTTTGATTTCAGCCATCAGTGTTTTGTCTCCGTAAACAAGAGTCCTTATGTCAATTCCTTTTATTGCTTCAAAATATCCGGTTCCTGAAGGTTTATTAGTCATTTAAGCTCCATTGTAGAGATCAATAAGCAGGAATTAAGTTCCTGAAAAATCCCAATATTAAAATCAAAAAAACAGCCGGAGAAAAATATCTCCGGCTGGTATCGCAATAAAAAAGATAATTTTATTTTTCTTTTGGAGCAGCTGGTTTTTTTGCTGCTTTTGGTTTTGCCGCAGGTTTTGCTTTTGCCTTGGCAACTGGTTTTGAAGCAGTTTTTACTGCCGGTTTTGCTTCAGCTGCCTTGATTTCAGCCTTGCTCATTTTTTTTACCTTAAGAACAGGTTCATTTTCTTTTGTGATTTTCTGCCCTAATTCCAGTACGACGATTTCATCTCTTTTCATAATTTCCGAATCAACTTTTTCAACGAAATTTTCAACTGCCCCAATAAGTGAATCAGTCGCAAAGTAAAGTTTTCCGATTTGTATGTCTTTAAGTGCGGCAAAATCTTCAGCTTTAGCTGTATTTGCTGCTGCAACAAGGTCAGTAATCAGTTTGTCTAGTCTTGCATAAGTTATCATAATATCCTCCAGCGATATTTTACTATCAAATTATATATATTTCAATAATAAAATATTATTGAATTTCTATTTGAAAAATATAAAAATCTTTTTCCTGTGATTTTCAATTCAATAAATAATAAAAAAGTACCGTTAACAGGATTTCAGTACTATAATCAGATGAGGCTGTAAGAGAAAATGGCAAGATTCAAAAAAACCATAGGAACTGAACTTTCAGGATATATCCTTATTACAATGATCCTCTTTCTGGCTGCCATACTTGTCTTCAGCATAAAATATATCAGCGATTTTTTTATTGAGGTTGCTGAAGAGCAGTCAATGACTGTTCTTTATGAAACAGATTATAAAATAAAGAGTTTTTTCAACGATATCGAAAATCTATCAGAATCACTGATCAATTACAGCGCGGTATATGAAGTGAGAACTGCGGAGATGAGAGAGCTTTTTATCTCAAATGTCCTTGCGAGAAAAAAATATTTAAGAGCTATTTATCTCGGAACTAAAAACGGAACAATGTATGAGTGGGGTTATGGCGACGGTTTTATTGATTATACTCCGGTTTTTCCTGAAGGGTACAATCCTGTCTACAGGCCATGGTACAAAACAGCAATTGAAAAAAAAACCCATTCAATTACAAACCCCTATGTTTACGCAAGCATAAATAAAATCGGAATAACAAGTGTAAATCCGGTCTATAATAAAAAAACCGGTGGTTTTACCGGTGTTCTTGGAATTGATATAATGCTTGATTCAATGAGCGGCTTTCTGGCAGAGATAAATATTACAAATAACGGCAAGATAGTTCTGCTTACTGATGCCGGCCATATTATTGCAAGCCAGTACAGCGGTAACAAGGAAATATCATCATCCATACATGACATACTTACGGAAAACCTTAAAAAAATGATTGAGGAACATACAGGCAGGTTTTTTACCCGCCTTGCCGGAGAAGATTATTTTGTCATATTTAAAAGAAGCGGAATTACAGGATGGATTATCGCGATAAGTTATCCCTATTCAGGAATCACAGAAGGGCTTGATAATACCCTGTTTATAATATCTGTGGTTTATCTTTTGCTTACAATAATGCTTACTTTTTCACTTGCCGGTATAAGCCGTCATCTGATAGTAAAACCGCTTGAAAACCTTGTCTCTGTAATGAAAATGATTGAGGCAGGGAATCAGGATGCAAGGGCTGATGTGACAACAGAAAATGAGTTTTCCATTCTCGGCGCACAGTTTAACCGGCTGTTTGAGCTGGTACAGGAATACTCGCAATGCCTTGAAAAGAAAGTTGATGAAAGGACAAGGGAAGTGATAAACCTGCAGCATGAAAACACGCGCCTAAGGATAATTGAGGAAAAAGAGAGGATAATAAGCGAGCTGCATGACTCAATCGGCGCAAAGCTTACAAACATCAATATATGCAACAATGTCGCGATCAGCCTTGCCCACCAGGAGGAAGATGAACTTTTGAAAATGCTTAAAGTGACTGATGATAACTGCACAAACGCGATGCTCGAATTAAGAGACATAGTAAACGGGATAAGCAGACAGAACGCATCAGAACAGCTGATATGTTTTATGGAAGAAGAAATACCTGAGCGGCTTGGATTGAAAAATATTACTGCTGTCATAAAATGGAAAGTCAGAAAAAAAATATTTCATTCAAAAATCAAGGAAGATTTTGCTGGAGAGCTTGTTAAGATAATGGAAGAGCTTACAAGCAATATCCTTAAACATTCAAAGGCTGATAACGTTAAAATAGAAATATCGATAAGAAAAAAAATATTTAAAATTATATTCAAAGATAATGGGATAGGTTTTAATCCTGATATTACAGGGAGTGAGGATAATGGTTTCGGACTTAAAAATATCAGGCAGCGGATCGAAAAAATCGGCGGTAATATCATTATTCAATCAAAACAAGGCAGTGGAACAGTAGTAATATTTGTTTTCCCTTCCGCGGAGGCAAATGTTGAAACAGCTTAGCGTGTATATTGTTGAGGACGTAAAAGAGGTAAGAGAGGGGCTTCGCTATCTCTTGAGCCTTGACGGGGAAATCAATGTTACAGCCGCGTTCAGCAGCGCAGAAGATCTGATTTCCGATCTTTCCGGAGGCGGAAGAGCTGATGTTATTCTTATGGACATCGGCCTGCCTGGAATGGATGGGATTGATGCGACAAAAATTGTGAAAGAAAATTATCCGGAAATCAGCGTATTAATACTTACAATATTTGGTGAGCATGAGAAAATTATCCGCGCTGTAAAGGCTGGAGCTTCAGGTTATGTTCTAAAAAATACAAAACCGACCCAGCTTTCAGACCAGATTAAATCCATAAAGGCAGGAGGTACTCCCATAAGCCCTGAGGCGGCAAGCAAGCTTTTTGACGAGTTTAAAAAAGATGAAAAAATTACTCTCCCTGGCGATGAAGCTGGCATCTACAACCTTACCGCGCGCGAAAAAGAGATATTGAAAAGTATCGCTAACGGTTATACATATAAGGAAATAGCTGATATTTTTAAAATATCAAGCGCAACCGTTAAAAAACATATACTGCATATCTACCGCAAACTTGATGTTTCATCAAAGGTGGAATTTATGAAAAAGGTAATAAATGAGAACCTGCTTTAAAAATTAACATTAAAAAATTAACTTTAACCCGGAAATGAATGGCTCCACCAATTGGTGTATGGATCAGCCTCACTTTACCTGAATATCCCCATAATCTGACAAATAAATGGGGCATAAGGTGTATTTACATCCGCTCTTTTCCGTTGTCTAATTAACAAATATATCCTAAGGGGGAAAATAATGAGTTCTGAAATCAAGAAAAAAGGGATGTTTGATTTTTATTTTAAATCAAACCTCTTAATGAGAATCCTTGTCGGTCTTATTCTCGGGGCAATTGCAGGTATAGTCTTCGGCAATAAAATTGCCTGGGTCAATCCTTTCGGCAGCCTGTTTATCAATCTGCTTAAAATGATTGTTACACCTGTAATACTTTCAACACTTGTTGTAGGAGCAGCGAGTATAAGTCCTGCAAAGCTTGGAAAAGTAGGGGTAAAGATCATAGCTTTTTATCTTGTTACATCTGCTATTGCTGTCGCGATAGGCCTTCTTGCCGCAAATATTTTCAAACCTGGCATGGGACTTGCGCTTGCCGGCGCCAGTGAGGCTGCGGGGAAAACATTAACCCAGCCCTCGCTTGTTGATACAGTCCTGAAGATTGTTCCTACAAATCCGTTTGCCTCAATTGCTTCCGGAGATGTTCTTCCTATTATCTTTTTCTCAATCCTTTTCGGTATCGGAATTTCCTATCTGAAAATAAGCAGCGACGCAAGAATAAAAGCAGCAGGCGATGTCCTTTACGATGTTTTTGACGGCGCGGCAGAAGTAATGTACATGGTTGTTGGATGGGTACTGCAGTATGCTCCGATCGGTGTGTTTGCCCTTATCGCTGTTGTATTCGGCAAGCAGGGAGCACAGGCATTCGGCCCTCTGGGGGCAGTAACACTTACTACCTACCTTGCATTGTTTGTACATGTAGTTGTCGTGTACGGCCTTATCCTTACAGTAAACAAACTGAGTTTCATAAAGTTTCTCAAAGGGGCAAGAGCTCCAATGATTACAGCGTTTGTAACAAGAAGCAGCTCGGGCACTCTCCCTGTTACAATGAAAGCAGCTTCAGAGAACCTTGGAATTGATAAAAATGTATATTCATTTACCCTACCTCTCGGAGCTACTATCAACATGGATGGAACTGCTATATATCAGGGTGTCTGCGCGCTGTTTATCGGATTCGCGATTGGCCTTCCCCTTGGTTTCGGACAGCAGATGACTATAATTATTACCGCAGTTCTTGCTTCCATCGGCACAGCAGGCGTACCAGGGGCAGGAGCCATAATGCTTCTTATGGTACTTAATTCAATCGGCCTTCCTGTCGAGGCAGGCACACCGGTTGCCGCGGCATACGCGATGATTCTTGGAATTGACGCTCTTCTTGACATGGGCAGAACTTCCATAAACGTTACCGGAGACATGGTTGGGACCGCTGTTGTCGCGAAAAGCGAAAAACAGCTTGATCTTTCAAAGTGGTAAGTTGTTTGATTTAAAAAAGATTTAAAGCGCATCCATGATTGGCTGCGGGATTTTTACAGTGCCTGATGGGAATACGCAACTTTTTTCAGTATTTTCATCAGGCATTCTTTTTTTTATTGTCTCATGCAGGTCATTTACAATATTCGAGTAGATAATAAATGCGTCATACGGCGAGTAGAAATAGTTGAAATATTTATGTATTTCACCGTCTGAAAAATACTTTGTCGACATATAGTAAAAATGGTCTGATGTCCCGAGCTTTCTCCACGTGTCAAGAAGCTCTTCGCTTCCACATAGTTTGACATCTTTTTCCAGTCTGTAAATCATCTTGAGGGCAGACCTCTGCAGAGCGTTTCCGGTCCAGGCAGAGAGGTTTCTCTCCTTGTCTGCCCATGATGTGTAATGAGGTACATCAATGATACCTGAGCTTTTATGGCGCCCGGCAGCTTCTTTTGGAAGGATAAAATCAATATCACTGTTTTGAATTATTGATGATACAAAATCCTCAAAAAAGGAAAATATTCCTGTCTCTTTCCATTGATGTTCACCAAACGTCTCAAAGTCCATAAACAGATTAATAAGCTCACGGTTTAAAAGGGCAGCCTTGACCCAATTTATATATTTTTCAGCAGAAAGAGGATATTCTTTCCAGTTTTTATCTGAATAACGGAATGCGATATCATCGGAGAGCCTGTAATTTTTCAATAAAAGGTTAAGCAGCGGTTTACCTGTAAATCCATCCAGGACCTCCGGAGCAGCATGGCTGGTAATATCCTCATTGCCTGCATAATCCTCATGGCAGGCCGCGGTGTAAAGATAATCAGGAGATCTCCATCCAAGGACACTCTCTGCCCCTTCGGCTAAAATATTCTTGAATCCCAGTTTTGCTGCGGCAGATGCAATATCGTTATTGTAGATAAGCTCTGTATTTCTGAATGTGACAGGTTCCGCGCCGAAAAGCTGTGATATTGTTTTCCTGTGTTTTTCAGCCTGCGCAATGAATTCCTGCCGCGAATATAAAAATGCCAGCGAGTGGTAATATGTCTCTGAAAGGAATTCGACACAACCTGTGCCGGAGAGCTTTTTAAGCAGCTCTATAACCTCAGGGTTATATCTGCGCAGCTGTTCCAGCGCTATTCCTGTAATGGAAAAACTTACCCTGAACTTACCCCTGTATTTGCTGATAAGCCTGTAAATGAGCCTGCAGGAAGGTATATAGCAGTTTCTGCTGACTTTATTGCATATTTTCCTGTTAAGATCATCATCTTCATAGAAGTGGTCGGATCCTATACTGAAAAAATTATAGCCGGTTTTAAGCCTCAGCGGCTGATGTATCTGAAAATATATGCAAATGGATTTCATATAGATACCTCCCTTTTCTCAGGTGCAACCTCTTCCGCGCTGAAAGATTTATACAGCTGTTTTACCGCAAAGAGAGCAGTATATTTCCGCTATCCTTTTCCCTGCTGTGTCCCAGCTGATGGATTTTATATCTTCTTTGCATTCTTTTACAATTTCTGATCTGAGTTCCTCATTTTCAAGAAGAGAGATTATTGCTTTTGCCAGTTTATCCGTATCCCAGAAATCGACTTTGTACGCATGGGTAAGAATTTCAGCAGCGCCTGACTGATTCGAGATAATGACCGGGACATCATAAAGCAGCGCTTCAAAAGGTGATAGCCCGAAAGGCTCTGATACCGACGGCATTATATAAAGATCGCTCATGGCAAATATTTTTTCAACCTCGGCTCCTTTTAAAAATCCAGTAAAATGGAATTTTTCCGCTATATCATATTCAGCCATTTTGGTTATCATCCCGGGAAACAGGTCTCCATTACCGCTCATGACAAACCTTACATTGTTCATCTTGTTCAGCACCTTGACAGCTGCCTCAAGAAAGTATTCCGGTCCTTTCTGGGAAGTTATCCTTCCGAGAAAAAGAACAATTTTTTCGCTGAAATTTTTTCTTATCTGGTAGCGGCTGAACTGTATATCCTTGCTTACAGCGTTATGCACAACTTCAATCTTTTCGGGGTTGATTCCGTATTTATTTATTACCATGTTTTTAGTGTAATGGCTTACAGTAATTATTTTATCAGCAATTTCCATCCCCTTTTTTTCAATCCTTACGATTTCTCTGTTGGCTCCTGACCAGGACCTGTCGTATTCTGTAGCGTGAACATGAATAACAAGCGGTTTTTTGCTGACCTTTTTGGCGCAGATTCCGGCAGGGTAGGTCATCCAGTCATGGGCATGTATTACATCAAATGTTTCTACCGCACCGAGCGCGCTCCCTACGCTGCTGTAATTCATAACTTCATCAAAAAGGTTTTTGCCGTAGTTGCCTGTAAAGTGAAGTATGCTCCCCAGGTTCTGCTGGTTTTCAATTAATGCAAGAATCTCATCCCTGTTGCCAGCGCATTCGGGATAACCTTTTTCGCATGTTGTATAGGATGTATGGTATGGGGAAAGGGAAGTTCCTGTTCCTGGATATGATTTTGCGGCATAACCATTTTTTAGTGTTGTTTTTTTTATTAATGCCTCTGCTGGGTGGTATTTATCAGCAGAGATTACCCTGATTCTCCTGTCAAGAGCAGTTTTTTCTCCCCTGTTAGATGGAATAACAAATGTAAGGTTGATATTATTGCTTGCAAGGCTATCAGCGATACCTTTGCATGCTGTACCCAGCCCTCCGCTGATTGCGGGCGGCAGTTCCCAGCCCAGCATTAAAACCTTCATTTTATTACCCCTTTTGCAGCTTTTTCAGATATAAAAAAAAACGGAGTTGATCTTTTCTGCAGGAAAAAAATGTATAAATAAAATCTACTATCACGGGTGGCTGCATGCAAGGAGTAAATAATTATAAATATAAAAAATTAATATTGTTCACGAGTTATTATATTAAAATGGGAATAAAATGTAAGAAAAATATGCGACTAAGCAGTCACTTATTTTTTCCCGTGCAGCACATCAAGGCGCCTAATAAACTCCTTGATAATTATATCATAAAGTTTATTCCCGAGAATCCTGTCTTCAACGCTTTCCTCAATACTCGGGTTATCATTAATCTCAATTATACTTGGTTTTCCGTTTATAACCTTGATATCAACTCCGTAAAGACCATTACCAATAAGACTGGTTGCCTTGAGCGCCGCGCTTATAACCTTCTTTGGCGTTTCCGCGATGGAAAGTGTATCTACGTTTCCGAATTCGGGAGCTCCGTCGCCGTTATGGTTATAGATCTGCCAGTGCTCGCGTGCCATGTGGTATCTGCAGACAAAAATAGGCTGGCTGTTTAAAACACCAACCCGCCAGTCGAATTCTGTCGGCGTAAATGCCTGCACAAGCAGTAGAGCAGATTTTTTAAACAGCTCGGGGAGCGCTTTTTCAAGTTCCGATCTGTTCTCATATTTGAATACGCCGAGGGAAAAAGAGCTGTCCGGTACTTTCAGGACACAGGGAAATCCTATTTCCTTTTCCACTTTTTTTATATTACTGCTGCTGATAATTATTGTAGGAGGGGTTGGTATCTTGTTTTTATGCATTACTTCAGTAAGGTATATCTTGTTTGTACACCTTAGTATGGAAAGAGGGTCGTCTATAACAACAAGACCTGATGACTCTGCCCTTCGGGCAAACCTGTATGTATAGTGGTTAACCGCAGTAGTGTCTCTTATAAAAAGGGCGTCAAACCTGTCAAGCTGGGCAATATCATCTTTTGTTATTATATCAATCCCAACTCCGTTCCTGTCTGCCGATTCAAGGAATTTTTCAATTGCATCATTATCAGAGGGAGGATTGGGGTCTGTCAGGGTTCTAAGGATTGCCATTTCATACTTGTAAACTTTTTTCCCCCTGCTGTCCCTGGCAGATTTCCTTCCAACATAATCAATAATCCTCTGAACAGCAAAATCAATATGGCTTTCGTAAATATCCTTGATCGCGATAAGGCTGATTGAATCAAGCTGCCATTTGTTTTTAACCCTTAG
Organism: Spirochaetia bacterium; assembly: GCA_034003145.1. GTDB lineage: Bacteria > Spirochaetota > Spirochaetia > CADAEX01 > CADAEX01 > JACKPD01. Next base: position 2,782 of record JAVEZE010000050.1, on the reverse strand, counting down.
AAAGCTTGCCGTGAAAAATGGGAGGGGGAAAACGTTGTAGATCATGTTGGCAAGCCGGTTATGGCTTTTGGCAATATTTTTACCAAAATATATATTTAGCTCAAATGTTTCGCCATGCACTCTTTTAAGGCTTTTTTGTATCTGGGCATCAAGGTCGTGGGAGGCCCGTTTTATAATTATGCTCTGGTTTAAATCCTGGGTAGCTTTAACCGACGGGATTGGATAATGGCCCCGAGCTGCTGCTATCAGGGAGACATAATATCCGATTGTCTGATATTTATAAGACTTGCACAGGTTAATTACTTTTACATTTTTTAGATAACTGAAAGATTCGTCAGTTAGATAATCATTGGCTTTAATAATATCAACGCCTGGAATATTAAGTTTCCAGCTGGAAGGGTTTTCAAGAACCAGAATAGTATTCATTTCATTCCTTATCTGCACATATAGTCCTGTACGCACAGAAATATAAATATTAAAGGTTTAACTCAAAATATTCTTATAACTATGAATTATGATTGTCAACCTTTTGCCTATCTTTTATCCGGTTTTTTGAAAAAGTTTTTTGAAAACATGTTTTTTCATGATATAAAATTATTATGTCAAAATTGATTAACTGCAGGCCGGGATGCGGTGCCTGCTGTGTTTTTATTTCCATTACCTCATATATTCCAGGTATGCCTGATGGAAAACCTGCAGGTGTAAGATGTGTAAATCTCGATGAAAACAATCTTTGCACCCTGTTCGGGCAGGAAAGCAGGCCAGCGGTGTGCGTCTCGCTGAGACCTGAAAAGCAAATGTGCGGAAATAGTTCTGCCGATGCGGAAAAATACCTCAAAATGCTTGAAAATGAGACAACCCCTACTGCGGATAAAGTTAAGCAGTAAAAGCTTTTCAGGATCAGATAATCTCTTGAGTTTTTTCCTCTGCCACACCTGAGAGTTTATATCCGGGGGCAAGGTTAAAAAGCCTCTTAATGCTTTCATCTTCATTTTGCCAGGCTTTAAGTACCCTTGCGGTAACAATAATATGATCTCCCGCGATATATTCTGATTCAAGAATGCATTCAAAGTTAGCAGCGCTCTCTTCAAGTATCAGGCTGTCTACAGTCTCAGCTTTTCTGGTTTTAAGAGGTTTGAGTGATAATTTATCTGTGTCCCTCCCTGTAGTTGTGCCGTAGAAAAGAACTTCATCAGCCATAAGGGATGAGGGGAATGAAATTACAAACTCCCCCTTGCGCCTGATAGCTTCAAGTGAATAACGTTTTTGAGATAAGGAAAAAGCAAACAGAAGAGGATCCCTTGACGCAGTCATTGTCCAGCTGCATGGGGTCAGGTTGTATTTCCCTTTTCTGTCTTTCACTATAATCAGTATTACCGGCTCCGGGTACTTTCTTTTTACAGCTGATGTATTTCCGCTTTCTTTCTGCATTTTAAATATTCCCTCTTATTTTTTAAATATTGCATTAATATCTTCAAACATTTTCCTGGTTCTGTCTATATCAGGAATTGCATCCATTGTGTAGTTGCTTAAAAGGCTTACCGGAAGTTCTTCCAGAAACCGTGAAGGTTTTGACTCAATAATTTCACGCAGATATCTTCTCTGCCTGCAGGAAGTTATGAAAAGTTTTTTACGTGCCCTTGTAATCGCGACATAAAAAAGTCGCCTTTCTTCCTCAATATTGCTTTCATCCTCTTCAATTGCCCTGGCATGAGGAATTATTGAATCCTCAACTCCGGCAAGGAATACTATGTCAAACTCAAGTCCCTTGGCCGCGTGTATTGTCATGAGGTTTACCTTTCCCTGCTCATTGTCATCAATATCATCCCTGGTTATGAGCGTTATCCTGTTAAGATACTTGAAAATATCAGGTTCAACAGTATCAGGGTCGCTTTCCCACCTTTCAAGCAGGGTGATGAATATCTGGATATTTTTGAATTTCCATTTGGCAATTTTCTCATTTTTCTGGTATTCATTCACAAGATAGCCCCAGTAATCGATGTTTTCAACAAACTCTTCAAGCGTTTTAGCCATCTTTTTACCAGTGAGAAATCTTGACTTGAAGAAATTGGTAAAATCAAGGAATTCCTTTAATGAGCCTTTTATTTTATCACCCAGAGGATGCTCATTTGAATAACAGATCGCGCTTATTGCCGAATATAGCGAGCATTTTCTGTTTTTCGCGATTTCGCTTATAATCTCAACAGATTTTTTTCCAATTCCCCTCCTTGGCGTATTTATAATCCTGAGCAGGTTAACATCATCATCCGGGTTTGTCATGATTCTTAAATAAGCGATAAGGTCTTTTACCTCCTGCCTCTGGAAAAAACTTGTTCCCCCTGAAACCTTGTATGGTATGGCAGCCCCAAGAAGTGCGTCTTCGATTGATGCGGCAAGGCTGTTTGTCCTTATCAGTATTCCAAAGCTGTGATAGTTCAGGTTATCCTGCTTTTTATGATACTTGATCATCCCGGCGATAAAATCGCTCTCCCTTGCATCGTTTTCAGGGTAGTATATTTCGATAAGATTGCCGCTTTCCGTCCCTGTCCAGAGTTCCTTGGTTTTACGGTTTTTGTTGTTTGAGATCAGTGTGTTTGCCGCTTTCAAAATATTGCCTGATGACCTGTAGTTCTGTTCAAGCTTTATCTCTTTAACTTCAGGAAAATCTTTTTCATATTGCAGGATATTCGCATAATCTGCCCCGCGCCATGAGTAGATAGACTGATCATCATCACCGACAGCGCAGATATTGCGCGATTTTTCCGCAAGAAGCTGGACAAGG
>JAVEZE010000049.1:0-16403 GCA_034003145.1 Spirochaetia bacterium | reverse complement strand
TGATAACCTCCGCGGCCTTAAGGAAAACATCATTATCGGACATCTTATCCCTGCCGGTACTGGTCAGAAAATATATAAAAATATCAAGCTTTATGATGAAAGCAATGAAGATATTGACGCTTCGATTCAGGCTATTCTCGAAGCAAGAAAGAAGGAAGAACTTGAGGCTGCTACCATGCAGCCCAAACAGCACAGTCTTGATGAGCTTGACTAGAATCTGCGGATGATAAAAAGCTCTTTATGGTTTTGTTTAGAGCTATTGACTTTTTTGAATGAGGTTGTTAACCTTCATTCACTATAGAATATTGGCAGGAATGTATAATACTGCCGGATAAAAATTCACTAGGAGATAATTGGGTAAATGCCTACAATTAATCAGTTAATCAGAAAAGGTAGAAAGCAGATACTTAAAAAGACAAAATCTCCTGCACTTGAAAGCTGTCCCCAGAAAAGGGGAGTATGTACCAGGGTTATGACGGTAACGCCAAAAAAACCTAATTCAGCGTTAAGAAAAGTAGCAAGGGTCAGATTGTCAAATGGTATTGAGGTTACCGCTTATATTCCGGGTATTGGACACAACCTGCAGGAACACTCGGTAATACTTTTAAGAGGGGGAAGGGTAAAAGACCTTCCTGGTGTAAGATATCATATTGTAAGGGGTGCTAAAGATACCCTTGGTGTTGAAGATCGAAAAAGATCAAGATCCAAATATGGTACAAAAAAGCCGAAAGCTTGACAGGGGTTTGATTTATTATGTCTAGAAAAGGTGTAAAAGTAAGAACAACAATTGTTCCTGATCCAAGATATGGGAGCACAGCAATAGCCAAGTTTATTACACGGATGATGCTTGATGGAAAAAAATCCACAAGTACACGAATTATGTATGACGCTCTTGCTATGCTAAGCAGCAAGACCCAGAAAGATGCTGTAGAAGCGTTTACTGAAGCCATGGAAAAGATCAAGCCTTTGGTTGAGGTTAAATCCAGGAGAGTCGGCGGTTCTACATATCAGGTTCCTGTGGAAATCAGGGATTCAAGAAGGGATGCTCTTGCCACAAGATGGCTGATAACAGCTGCAAGATCACGAAGCGGCAGAACAATGGGTGAAAAACTTGGTGCTGAGTTCTTTGATGCGTTCAACTCAACAGGAACTGCATTCAAGAAAAAAGAAGATACACATAGAATGGCAGAAGCCAACAAGGCATTCTCTCATTACAGGTGGTAATTATTTAAATATTCATCCTCTTTTAAAGAGCTTGAATAATTTATCATCTTGTGTTAATTGTATTTAATCTGTATTGTGAATTGGTTTTAGCCAAACCAATCACTCTGTGAGATACGGCGGCTGAAGGCCATATCTCGTTATAAGGGTGGTAAGGTGGTGGAACTGCTAATCTGTTAATTTTTATAAGTTAAGGAATAGTAAGATCATCATCATTTTACCTCGAGAAAGTACGGCCACGTATTGATACGGACAGTTAGTCCGGAATGCGGAGCCGCAGGATTATAGAATTATAAGGAATGTAATTTAAAGGAGAAACTGATGGCTAAAGAAAAGTTTGAAAGGTCTAAACCGCATATAAATGTAGGTACAATTGGACATGTAGACCACGGTAAAACAACACTTACTGCTGCCATATCAATGTATTGTTCAGCAAAAAATGGCGGAAAGATCATGAATTATGATGATATTGATAATGCACCGGAAGAAAAAGCGCGCGGTATTACAATTAACACCAGGCATGTTGAATATTCAACTGAAAAAAGACACTATGCACATGTAGACTGTCCGGGACATGCTGACTATATAAAAAACATGATTACAGGCGCAGCCCAGATGGATGGCGCGGTAATCCTTGTTGCTGCGGATTCAGGTCCTGAGCCCCAGACAAGAGAGCACATCCTTCTTGCAAGGCAGGTTGGCGTTCCCAAGCTGATCGTATTTCTTAACAAAATGGATCTCGCAGATCCTGAGCTTGTTGAGCTTGTTGAGGTTGAGGTTCAGGAGCTTCTTGAATCATACGGCTTTGATTCTAATTGTCCAATTATAAAAGGTTCCGCGTTCCAGGCTATGACCAATCCTACAGACCCTGAAGCTACAAAGTGTGTACAGGAACTGCTTGACGCAATGGATACATACTTTCCTGTACCTGAAAGAGATGTTGATAAACCTTACCTTATGCCGGTTGAGGATGTATTCTCAATCCAGGGAAGAGGTACTGTAGTTACTGGAAGAATTGAAAGAGGTATTGTAAAAGTCGGCGATGAGCTTGAAATAGTAGGTATCAGAGATACCAAGAAAACTGTTTGTACAGGTGTTGAGATGTTTAATAAGATTCTTGACCAGGGACAGGCAGGCGATAACATCGGCGCTCTTCTTAGAGGTGTTGACAAGAATGAAGTTGAAAGAGGACAGGTTCTTGCCAAGCCAGGTTCAATCAACCCGCATAAGAATTTCAAGGGGACAATCTATTGTCTTACAAAGGAAGAGGGAGGGAGGCACAATCCTTTCTTCACAGGTTACAGACCGCAGTTTTATTTCAGGACAACTGATATTACAGGTTCAGTAACTCTCCCTGCAGACAAGCAGATGGTAATGCCTGGCGATAATACAGAGCTCGATGTTGAACTCATATATCCCATAGCTATGGATAAAGGTTTGAGATTCGCAATCAGGGAAGGGGGCAGAACAGTTGCTTCCGGCCAGGTTATCGATATAAATGAGTAATGGATATGCCCTCTGCCAGGCGGAGGGCAGTTTTTTCAGGAGGAGAAATGGCTGAGGAACGGATCAGGGTGAGGCTTAGGGGTTTTGATATTGAATTGATTGATCAGAGTGCCAAATCAATAGTTCAGACTGTTGTGAGAGCTGGGTCAAAGGTTGCAGGTCCTATACCGCTGCCTACTAAGATTAGTAAATATACAGTTCTCAAGTCGCCGTTTGTAAACAAAAAATCAAGAGAACAGTTTGAGATGAGAACACACAAACGGCTGATTGATATACTTGAACCGACACCTGCAGTAATGGATGCATTGATGAAGCTTGAACTTCCTGCCGGTGTTGATGTTGAAATAAAACAGTAAGGTTTTGGGGTAAAAGATGGTTGCGGTGATAGCTGAAAAAATTGGCATGACTCAGGTTTTTGATGAAAAAGGTGTACTTACACCAGTTACAGTTATTAAGGTAGATGAGAATCTTGTGGTAGAGCAGAGAACAACCGAAAAAAACGGTTACAACTCAGTTGTCCTTGGTTATGGAGAAGTTAAAAAAAACAGAATCTTAAAACCGGTTTTGGGGCAGTTTGGCGAAGACAAGGAACCCAGGAAATATCTTAAGGAAATGAGGGATTTTGAACTTGAGTGCAAAGCTGGCGACAAAATAGGGATTGAAATATTTAATAACATTGCTTCGGTTGATGTAATTGCTGTTTCAAAAGGTAAAGGTTTTCAGGGTGTTATGAAACGTCATAATTTCGGCGGCGGAAGATCAACTCATGGTTCGAAATTCCACAGGGAAGCCGGATCAACCGGACAGGCCTCCTCTCCGTCAAGAACGTTTAAAAACGTCAAGATGGCCGGACGGATGGGTTCTGACAGGGTTACAGTTCAAAACCTGAGAGTTGTAAAAGTGGATCCTGAGAATAAAACATTGTTGGTGGCAGGTTCAGTGCCTGGAGTCAATAAAAGTATTCTCACAGTGCGAAAATCAATAAAATAGGCAGAGGAAACAAATGGAAGCTAAGGTCTTTTCGATAAAAGGCGAAGAGATAAAAACAGTAGAACTTAAAGACTCCGTTTTTAATTGTGATATCAGTGAAGGTACGATTTACTATGCGATTAATAATGAGCTGGCTAACATGAGAGTTGGCACTGCCTCTACAAAAGGCAGAAGCGAAGTCAGGGGAAGCGGTGCCAAGCCGTGGAGTCAGAAAGGTACTGGAAGGGCAAGATCAGGACATAAAAGAAGTCCTGTATGGGTAGGCGGCGGAACAGTTTTTGGTCCAAAACCAAAAGACTATAGTTTTAAAATGCCTAAAAACATGAAAAAACTTGCTTTAAAATCAATTTTAAGCCTTAAAAACAAGAATAACAATTTGAAAATTGTTGAAGATTTCACAATTGAAAGCGGTAAAACTTCTGATATTTCTTCAATACTTGCCAACCTTGTTAAGCCGGAGCGGACTGTTATTGTACTGAAAGATGATGACAGCATGATTAAAAGAGCAGGGAGAAATATTCCATGGGTTTCGTTTCTTTCATACAACAGACTCAGGGCTCATGATCTTTTTTACGGGAAAAACATTCTGCTTATGGAGTCTGCCGCAGCAAAGCTCAATGATTTCTACGGCAAGAAGCAAGAGGTAGTATGATGGATATTGAAAGAATTTTAATAGAACCTGTTGTAACAGAAAAAACAAATGGAATGCGGGAAGAGAAAAACATCAAATATGTTTTCAGGGTTATGCCGTATGCAAATAAATTGCAGGTAATGGATGCAGTAAGAAAGATTTTTGATGTAAAACCTGTTTCATGCAATATTGCATGGGTAAAAAGTAAAGCAAAAACAACCAGGACAAAGTCCGGCAACCGGGAAGGAAAGAAATCTGCCTGGAAAAAAGCAGTAGTAACATTATCCCCGGGTGAAAAAATTAATATTTTTGAAGGTGTTTAGAGGATAGGGGGCTGATAGGTGGGCATTAAAAAGTATAAACCCAATACGCCGGGTTTGCGAATGAAAACAACACTTGATAAAAAAGACATTACCTGTGACAGGCCGGAAAAAAGTCTGACTGAAGGTTTTGGATTTAAGGCTGGACGGGGTGCCGGCGGCAGAATAAGTGTTAGGAGAAAAGGCGGAGGACATAAGAAAAAGTACCGGCTTATTGATTTTAAAAGAGATAAGTCAGGAGTGCCCGGAAAAGTCGCGCAGATTGAGTATGATCCGAACCGGAGTGCCAATATCGCGCTTATAAATTATGTCGATGGAGAGAAAAGATACATACTCGCTCCAAAAGGTTTGCTGGTTGGGGAATTCGTTCAAAGCGGAGAAGGGTCTCCCCTAAAGTCAGGTAATTCGCTTCCTCTTGAGCATATACCGCTCGGGATTGAAGTGCATAATCTGGAACTCCAGTTTGGAAAAGGCGGTCAATTGGTACGATCTGCCGGTACAAGCGCTGTAGTTGTTGCAAAAGAAGGCGACTACGTAACAGTAAAGCTTCCTTCCGGCGAGATGCGGATGGTTTTTAATAAATGCTGCGCAACTATAGGCGCAGTAGGTAATGAAGACCATATGAATGTCTCAATTGGCAAGGCAGGCAGGAATAGATGGCTTGGTAAAAGGCCCAAGGTTAGGGGTGTTGTAATGAATCCTCATGATCATCCTCATGGAGGCGGTGAAGGAAGAACTTCCGGCGGAAGACATCCTGTTACTCCCTGGGGTAAACCGACCAAGGGTTATAAAACAAGAAGCAAGAGAAAGCTCTCCAGCAAGTTTATAGTAAAAAGACGAAAGTAGGAGATAGTTGTGTCTAGATCGATAAAAAAAGGACCGTTCATAGAAAAGAAACTCTATAAAAGAGTAGTTGAAATGGGAAAATCTGCTGAAAGAAAGATGATCAAGTCTTATTCCAGATGTTCCACAGTCATACCTGAGATGGTTGGGTTTACTATTTCTGTTTATAACGGGAAAACTTGGGTACCTGTATATATTACAGAGAACCTTGTTGGGCATAAATTAGGCGAATTTGCACCTACAAGATTTTACAGAAGCCATTCGAGCTCTGATAAAAAAGCCAGGAAATAGGAATATAAGGAGATAGGTGTTTGATTATGGAAGCTAAAAAGGGATATAAAGCTGTAGCCCGGTATCTGATGATTTCACCCAGAAAAGTCAGGCCTGTTGCAGATCTGGTAAGAAGAAGTCCGTATCCTCAGGCTTTGGCAGTTCTTGATGCCATACCTAACAAGGGCGCGAAAATTCTTAAAAAGGTTATTCAATCAGCTGCAGCAAATGCGCTTTTTCAGAACAAAAAACTTGATGAGGAAATGCTTTATATAAAGGAACTTCAGGTTGGCGACGGTCCAAGGCTTAAAAGACTTTGGGCAAGAGCAAGAGGAAAAAGAGATATTCTTTTAAAAAGAATGAGTCATATATCTGTTGTTGTAGATGAAATAGCAGAGATGGGGGAATAAGAAGTTGGGACAGAAAGTTAATCCGATAGGTTTAAGGCTTGGTATCAATAAAACATGGAAGTCAAAGTGGTATGTGGATCCACGGGATTATGCCAATACACTTCATGAAGATCTTCGCCTTAGAAAAGTTTTAAAGAATTGTCCTGAAACAAAGGGCGCTGAAATTGCGAATGTTGAAATTGTAAGACAGCCGCAGCGTATTACAGTAGTAATAGAAAGCTCACGGCCGGGAATATTGATCGGAACGAAAGGTTCTACAATCGAAAAAATTGGTGAGAGGCTGCAGAAAGAAGCGGGAAAGAAAATTCAGCTCAAAATCAAGGAACTTAAAAAACCAGAAATAAATGCGCAGATTGTATCAGAAAACATTGCAAAGCAGCTTAGGTCAAAAGGTTCTTTCAGGAAAGTGCTGAAAACAGCGGTAAATAATGCAATGAGAGGCGGTGCCCAGGGTATTAAAATCAGAATCGCAGGGAGACTTGCAGGAGCTGAGATGGCCAGGGTGCAGCAGTATAAGGAAGGACGTGTTCCTCTTCATACATTCAGGGCAAATATTGATTACGGTTTTTCTGAGGCATTCACGACATTCGGAGCAATTGGTGTTAAAGTTTGGGTCTTTCATGGTGAAGTTTATAAGCGCGATATGAAAGATGATGCTGGTGTGCTGGTTAAAAAAAGAAAGAAAACCGGTAATTAAGGAGTGATGTTGAGATGCTTAGTCCCAAGAGAACAAAATACAGAAAAAAGATGCGCAGCATCAAGTCTCTTTTTGTTGCAGCCTCAAGAAAAAATACAATCGCTTTTGGAGATTTCGGCCTTGTAGCGATTGAGCCAAAATGGATTACGAACAGGCAGATTGAAGCGGCAAGAATTGCCATGACAAGAAAGATTAAAAGAGGCGGAAAGGTCTGGATCAGAATTTTCCCTGACATGCCTTTTACAAAAAAACCTGCTGAGACAAGAATGGGTAAAGGTAAAGGTAATCCGGAATACTGGGTAGCTGTAGTGAAATCTGGAACTGTCATGTTTGAAATGGCAGGCGTTACCAGGGAGCTTGCGATTGAGGCAATGGAACTTGCCGGCAGCAAACTTCCTATAAAAACAAGATTTGTTGCAAGAAGAGAGCTGGAGTAGGGTATGAAGGATAACTTTAGAGATTTAACGTATGAAGAGCTTCATTCAAAACATGATGAGCTTAATAAGAAATATATGGATTTAAGGTTCAAATCAGTTCTGGGACATGTTGAGAATCCGCTTGAGAAAAGGACATTAAGAAGAAATATAGCCCGGCTCAAGACATTAATTCATGAAAATGATCTTGGAATAAGAAAAGGTTAGGAGATCAAAGTGGAAAATACCCAGAAAAAAGTGATAGATGGTAAAAAGATATACAGCGGTGTTGTTGTCAGCGATAAAATGGCCAAGACAATAGTTGTTGCTATTGAAAAACGAAAACTTCACAGATTGTACAAAAAGTATGTAATAAGTACTAAAAAGGTTAAGGCTCATGATGAAAATAATGATGCCAAATCAGGAGACAAAGTGAAGATAATCCAGTCAAGGCCTATAAGCAGGGAAAAATGCTGGCAGCTTCTGGAAATTGTAGAAAAAGCTAAATAATATAACTGATTTAGTTGGAGAGAAAACTTTGAAGCTGGAAGGAGTGGAAAAGATATGATACAGATGCAGACATATCTTAATGTTGCAGACAACAGCGGTGCCAAGGTAGTGCAGTGTATAAAAGTACCTGGCGGAAGCAAGAAAAGAAGTGCAGCAATTGGTGATATTATTGTGGTTGCGGTAAAAAATGCTATTCCGAATGCGCCTGTTAAGAAAGGTGAGGTTCATAAAGCAATAATTGTACGAACTACAAATAAAGTTAGAAGGACAGATGGGACTTATATAAGATTTGATGACAATGCCTGTGTGTTACTTGATCAGGCAATGAACCCACGTGGAAAAAGAATTTTTGTGCCTGTCGCAAGGGAACTGAGAGATGGCAATCATATGAAAATCATATCTCTGGCTCCTGAAGTTCTTTAAAGGATTTTGATTATGGAAATTGTTAAGTTTAAGCTTAAAAAAGATGATCTTGTGAAAGTTGTTACAGGAAAAGAAAAAGGAAAATCCGGAAAAATTGTCAGAATAGACAGGATAAAAGGGCGTGTTATTATTTCTGGACTTAACATGATAAAGAAAGCCAGGAAACCCAAAAAACAGGGTGAAAAAGGCGGAATCGTAGAAATTGAAGCGCCTATCGCTATTTCGAATGTCATGATTGTCTGTAAAAAATGCGGTCCTACCAGGATTGGAATAGAAAATTCCGGTGAAAATAAGGTCAGAAAATGCAAAAAATGCGGGGAAGTGCTGTAATGAGTAAGAAAGAGCCAAATCTTAAAACCAAATATAGCGAAATCAAAAAAGAATTATTTGATGAATTCGGTTATAAGTCAATCATGCAGGTTCCCAGGGTAGAAAAAGTTATTGTAAGTGTAGGTTGCGGAGAAGCGTTGACAAATAAGAAACTACTAGAAGCAGCATTGCAGGAACTGTCACTTATTACCGGACAGAAAGCCATTAAAACCAAGGCAAGAAAATCAATTGCGAATTTCAAGCTTAGGGAAGGTTATGAAATCGGCGCAAAAGTTACGCTGAGACAACAAAACATGTGGGAATTTCTTGAAAGGTTTATCAATGTTGCCCTGCCCCGTGTAAAAGACTTCAGGGGAGTAAATCCCAATGCTTTTGACGGTCATGGTAATTACTCTATCGGTATAAAGGAACAGATTATATTCCCAGAGATAGATTATGATAAAATTGAAAGAGTTAGCGGACTTAACATTGCAATTGTAACTTCATCAAAAAGTGATCAGGAAGCAAGAAGTTTGTTAAAAAAATTAGGAATGCCGTTCAGGAAATAGGGGTGCAATAAATGGCTAAAAAATCAATGATTATTAAAGCACAAAGGAAACCCAGGTATTCGACCAGAAGGGTAAACAGATGCAAGATCTGCGGAAGACCCAGGGGTTATTTAAGGGATTTTCAAATGTGCAGAATTTGTTTTAGAGAACTTGCAAGCCAGGGATTGATACCTGGAGTAACAAAATCGAGTTGGTAGGGAGAAATAAATGGCAGTATCAGATCCTGTTGCAGATATGCTGACAAAAATTAGGAATGCCAGTCGGGCAGGTTTTGACAGAGTTGATATAACTCCTTCAAAACTTAAGCTGGAAATCGTTAAAGTCATGAAAAACGAAGGTTTCATCAAGAATTTTAAAAAGATCCAGCAGGACGGAAAAAATTATATAAGATTATTTCTTAAATACGATGAGGCTGAAAAACCGATAATTCATGGTATTGAAAAAATATCAACTCCTGGAAGGAGAATTTATTCCGGATATAAAGAAATGCCGAGGGTAAGAAACGGTTATGGAACTATAGTTGTCTCTACTTCTTCAGGTGTTACAACCGGAAAAAAAGCTACTGATAAAAAAATCGGCGGCGAAGTTATTTGTTCAATTTGGTAAGGGAGTAGAAATATGTCTCGTATAGGTAAAATGCCGGTGACTGTTCCGCAGGGAGTTAAAGTAACAATCGATAACAATGTTGTAACAGTTGAAGGGAAGAAAGGGAAATTATCCAGGGCTTACAGGCCTGAAGTATCTATTGTGCAGGATGGAAATTTCATATTAGTGGATAAAAATGAAAACACGAAACAGGCCAGCGCATTTCATGGGCTATACAGAACACTTGTAAATAATATGGTGGTCGGTGTTTCAGTGGGCTTTAGCAAAACTCTTGTTGTAAATGGTGTAGGTTACCGCGCAGAGATTGTCGGTAAATCGCTGCTGCTTAATCTTGGTTATTCATCACAGTTTGAATATCCTGTTCCGGAAGGGCTGACTATAACATGCGAAGGTCCTACCAAAATTATTGTATCAGGAATAGATAAGGAAAAAGTTGGCCAGACTTGCGCCGAAATAAGATCATTAAGAAAACCTGAACCGTACAAGGGAAAAGGTATAAAATATGATAATGAAACAGTTAGACGAAAAGTCGGAAAATCGGGTTCAAAATAGGATAGGATGATATGAAGAAATTGATTGAAATGCAGAAACGAAGATTAAGGCGTAAAAGAGGCATTCGTGGAAAAATATCCGGAACCCCGGAAAGACCGAGGCTTACGGTTTATAAAAGTAATCAATATATCTATGTTCAGGCTGTTGATGATCTTGCAGGACACACAATTGCATCGGTATCAAACAAGGAAAAAGAGTTTGCTGATATAAAATCCAATATTGAGGGTGCTGGAAAACTTGGAGAGGTTATTGCTAAAAGGCTGAATGAAAAAAATGTTAAAACAGTAGTGTTTGACAGAAATGGTTATGTTTTTCATGGAAAAGTTAAAGCTTTAGCTGACAGTGCCAGAAAAGCCGGCCTGTTATTTTAGGGGTAAGCAGTGTATCATTATAAAGTGTTAGTTGAAAAACTTATAAAACTTAATAGAGTTGCGAAAGTTTTAAAAGGCGGTAGACGGTTTTCCTTTTCTGCACTGGTAGTAGTCGGCGATCAAAAAGGGACAGTTGGTTATGGATTTGGAAAAGCCAATGATGTATCTGAAGCTATCAGAAAAGGAATGGACAAGGCAAAGGGGAACATGATCAAGGTTCCATTGAAAAACCAGTCGATTCCTCATGGTGTTGTAGCAGAATTCAAAAGCGCCAAGGTAATTATGAAACCTGCAGCTCCAGGTACCGGTGTAATCGCGGGCGGTGCTGTAAGAGCAGTAATGGATGCTGTTGGAATAAATGATATATTAAGTAAATCTCTTGGGTCAAAAAACAGTATTAATATAGTAAAAGCGATTTTTAACGGTTTTGATCAGCTAATGGATGCCAAAAAAGTAGCGACAGACAGAGGCAAGACTATTAAAGATATGTGGGGTTAATGATATGACTGAAAAAATAAAAATAAAACTTGTTAGAAGTACAATTGGAAGAAAGCCGTATCAGAAGAAAACTGCCAAAGCACTCGGGCTTGGAAAGATTAATTCAATGGTAGAAAAAGAAGTTAATCCTGCAATTCTGGGAATGGTAAGAGCCATAGAACATCTGGTTGAAGTTGAGGAGATAAAATAACTATGGAAGATTTAATCTTGAAAGCGCCTCACGGTGCTAATAAAACCAGGAAACGGATTGGAAGAGGTGTCGGCTCTGGGCTTGGTAAAACTTCAGGAAAAGGACATAAAGGTCAGAACTCAAGATCAGGCGGCGGAGTAAGGCCGGGTTTTGAAGGCGGCCAGATGCCTATCTACAGAAGAGTGGCATCCAGGGGTTTTTCAAATTACCCTTTCAAAACATCCAATGTTGTAATAAACATATCAGATCTGGAAACATTATTTAACAATGGGGATCAGGTAGATCTTGCAGCACTAAAAGAAAAATCAAAAATCAAAAAAAATGATTTTTTAGTGAAGCTTCTTGGTGACGGGGATTTAACGAAAAAACTTGATGTAGAGCTGCCTTTTATTTCCGCAAGCGCAAAAGAAAAGATAGAAAAAGCCGGCGGCCGGATAGTCACAGCTGAAAATAAAGAGAGCAGGTAGGCAATATGGCAGGTAACCCTCTAATTGATGTTTTCAGGATAAAAGATCTAAGGGAAAGGATTTTCTTTACTATAATTGTTCTTATAGTGTTCAGAATTGGAACAATTCTCCCTATTCCTGGAATTAATATTAATGCGCTAAAATTATATTTTTCCGCGCAGCAAAGTTCCGGCCCGCTCGGCATGACCGATTATATCGACTTTTTTACCGGAGGCGGTTTTTCCAACTTCTCTGTCTTTATGCTTGGAATTATGCCCTATATATCTATGTCAATTATTATGCAGCTCCTTCTTCTTGTTTTTCCCAAACTAAAGAAGATTTCTGAACAGGAAGGGGGCAGGAAAAAGATACAAAGGTATACAAGAATAGGAACTGTCGGTGTATGTTTAATTCAATCATATGCAGTTACTATCTATGCACGCAATATTCCAGATGCCATATCAATAAATTTTATGGCATACTCAGTAATTGCAATGATTACTGTGACTACAGGAACTATACTGCTGATGTGGCTTGGTGAGCAGATAACTCAGCGGGGAATCGGAAACGGTATTTCGTTGATAATTTTTGCAGGTATTGTGGCAAGGATGCCTCAGGCGTTTTATATCCTTGTACAGAAAATAAGAGACAGGGAGCTTAATCCGGTATTTGTCATAATAGTACTGGCTATGTTTGTCGGGATTATCGCTCTTGTAGTATATGAACAGCAGGGTCAGAGAAAAATACCTGTTCATTACGCTAAAAGGGTTGTTGGAAGAAAAATGTATGGAGCTCAAAATACCTACATACCTTTCAAGATAAATCCTTCCGGTGTAATTCCGGTTATATTTGCATCATCTGTTATGGCATTCCCGCTCCAGCTCTTTGGGAGCCTTGGAGTAAAATACAGATGGATGGCAACTATGTCATATTGGTTCAGACCTACAGGCGCACCGTATTTGATAACATATGCGCTGCTGATAATTTTCTTTGCATATTTTTATACCCAGGTTTCCCTGAACCCTGTTGAAATTGCGAAGCAGATCAGAGAAAATGGAGGTTCAATACCAGGTATAAGGACAGAGAAAATTGAAGCTTACCTGTCAAGGATATTGAACAGGATTATTCTTCCTGGTTCGATGTTTCTTGCTTTTATTGCTGTTATACCAACAATTATTCAGATTATGTTCGGATTTCCGATCCAGGTATCAATGCTGATGGGCGGGACATCTCTTCTGATTATGGTTGGTGTAGACCTTGATACAATGTCACAGATTGAAGGGCACCTGAAAATGCACCATCATGACGGTATTGTCAAAAAGGGCAAAATACGATCAAGGAATCTGTAGGAGAATTCATAATGAAAGTACGATCAAGTATTAAACCTATGTGTGAAAAATGTAAAGTTATCAGAAGAAGAGGGGTATTGAGGATTATCTGTCAAAACCCTAAACATAAGCAGAGGCAAAGGTAGGGGGAACAACTAAATGGCAAGAATTGCGGGTATAGACCTGCCAAACAAGAGTGTGAAAATCGCTCTTACATATATTTATGGAATTGGCAGGACATCAGCTGTAAAAATATGCAGTGAAACTGGTCTTGATCCTGATAAAAAGATCAACGATCTTTCAGCCGATGAAGTCAATAACCTTAGAAAAGAGATTGAAAGCGATTATAAGGTTGAAGGCCGGCTAAGAACAGAAGTTTCCCTTAACATAAAGAGACTGATGGATATTGGAAGTTACAGAGGACTTAGACACAGAAAAGGGCTTCCTGTACGGGGACAGAGAACTAAAACTAATGCGCGAACCAGAAAAGGTAAGAAGAAGACTGTAGCTGGTAAGAAGAAGTAATGCTGGAGGTTATAATTGGCTAATGTGAAAAAGAAAAAAGAAAAAAAGAATGTTTTCAGTGGTAATGTTTACATACAGGCTACTTTTAACAATACAATTATTACAATTACTGATCTTAACGGCAATGCCCTTTCCTGGGCCAGCGCCGGAGGGCTTTCATTCAAGGGGGCAAAAAAATCAACTCCCTATGCTGCTCAGACTACAGCTGAAACAGCTGTTAAAAAAGCCATGGATTTAGGGCTTAGAGAAGTAAATGTATTTGTCAAAGGACCTGGTGTGGGTAGAGAGTCGGCGATAAGATCTATTGGAGTACTTGGCGTAAAGGTTTTAAGCATTAAAGATACTACCCCAATTCCTCATAATGGATGCAGACCAAAGAAAACAAGAAGAGTTTAAGGACGAGGTATATATTAAATGGCAAGATATTTAGGACCGAAATGCAGATTGTGCAGAATTGAAAAAAAGAAACTCTTTCTGAAAGGAGAGAGGTGCAATTCTTCAAAATGCGCAATCACACAGAAAAAAAGCATGCCTGGAAAGTCACCAAAATCCAGGATTGGAAAAATGTCGGATTATGGCCTTCAGCTGCGTGAAAAACAGAAACTGAAAAGAATATACGGCATGCTTGAAAAACAGTTTAAACTGACTTTTAATGAAGCATCACGAAAAGCAGGAAAACCAGGTGAAAACCTGATCAGGATTCTTGAAACAAGACTTGACAATATTGTTTTTAGAATGAAATTCTCCAACTCCAGAAACCAGGCAAGACAGCTTGTCAATCATGGACATATACTGGTGAATGGTAAATGTGTTGATATACCATCTTATATAGTAAAACAGAATGATGTTATAGAAATAAAGGAAAAAAGTAAAAAATCGATCTCTATCAAGGAAAGCCTTAAGGAATATACAAAATCCGGCGTAGTGCCCTGGCTTGAAGTTAATCCTGATGAGATGAAAGGTTTAATAAAAGCTGTTCCGTTAAGAAGTGAAGTAACTGATTTGGCAGAAATCAACGAACAGTTAATAGTCGAACTATATTCGAGGTAAGTAAATGGCAAGAAAAAACCTTTTGAAGGGATTTAAAAGGCCTAAAGGTATCTCATTTGAACAGAGTGAGAGTTCTCAATATTACGGTAAATTTATCGCATATCCGTTTGAAAGAGGTTTTGGTACTACAATTGGTAATACTTTAAGAAGAATCCTTCTTTCCTCATTGCAGGGGTATGCTGTAACTGCTGTAAAGTTTACAAGCTACAACAGTGACGGCAATCCGCATATAATCTCAAGCGAGTTTGAACTTATTCCCGGTGTTATTGAAGATACACCTGAGATTATAAATAACCTTAAGCAGCTTAAGATAAAGCTTGAAGATGATCTTGATCAAAAAATCATCCTGCTTGAAAACCGGAAAGACTGTGAAATTACTGGAAAGGATTTTGAAGTAGATACAAAGATAAAAATCTTAAATAAAGATCTTAAAATCGCTACCCTTATGAAGGATGCAGATGTTGATATCGAAATCCAGATTGATCTTGGACGGGGCTATGTACCGGCGGAAACAAATGAAAAATATATTGAGATAATAGGCACCATACCTGTTGACGCTATATTTTCACCAATCAAACGGGTTATTTATAATATTGAAAACACCAGGGTAGGCTACAGAAATGATTATGATAAGCTTATTCTTGAGGTCTGGACTGATGGAACTGTTACACCGGAAGATGCCATTGCAGAGGCAGCGAAGGTTGCCAAAGATCATTTTACTATTTTTATAAATTTTGATGAAGATACAGTAGGTGTCGAAGACGATGTTGATGAGGAAGAAGAAAGAATCAGAAAAATTCTGGATACTCCGGTAGACGAGCTTGAATTATCTGTGAGATCAAGCAACTGCCTGAAAAACGCGAATATCAGAACAATTGGCGAACTTACTTCAAAATCTGAAGATGAGATTGCAAAAACAAGAAATTTCGGGAAAAAATCCCTGTCAGAAATAAAAGAAAAGCTTAAAGAATGGGATCTTGAACTGGGAATGACTGATTATAGCAATTTAAGGTTTAAGGTAAATCAACTTAATCAGAAGGAAAACGAAGATGAAGCATAGGATTGGTTTTAATAAATTAAGCAGAACAAGCAGTCACAGAAAAGCTATGACAAGAAATATGGTAACTTCCGTTTTTAAATATGAAAGAATTAAAACGACAAAAGCCAAAGCTCTTGAGATAAGAAAAAAAGCTGAAAAAATGATAACAAGAGCAAAAGTCGATTCTGTCCATAACAGGCGTATTATTGCAAAAGACATAACAGACAAGGCAATTCTTGCAAAACTTTTTACAGAAATCGCCCCAAGATTTACAGAAAGAAAAGGCGGATATACACGAATATTGAAGCTTGGAAGAAGAATGGGAGATGCGGCAGAGGTTGTTTTTCTTGAACTTGTTGAAATGAAAGAAAAAGAGGGCAGTAAAAAGAGCAAGAAAAAAGAAACAGCGGTAAAAACTGATGCAAAGACTGCCAAAGCAGATGAAAAAACAGAAAAGTCTGAAGAAAAGAAAGTCAAGGCGAAAGAAAAAGCAGTAAAAGCTGAAGCAAAGACAGTCAAAGCAGATGAAAAAGCAGAAAAGTCTGAAGAGAAGAAAGTCAAGGCGAAAGAAAAAGCAGTAAAAGCTGAAGCAAAGACAGCCAATTCAGAAGAAAAAGAAGCAGAGGCTGATGAGAAAAAAGAAGAAGAAAAGGAATAAAAGCTATAGTACTGTAATAATTAAACTT
>JAVEZE010000048.1:0-16497 GCA_034003145.1 Spirochaetia bacterium | reverse complement strand
AGTTTCTAAAGGATTTACAATCTCCTACACCGACACAGCAGGCAGGGGAATCACTGCAACTTTTACAACACCTCCTTTCCCTGAGTGGAGAAAGTTCGAGATTGATCTTGATAAAAAGAGGATATATCTCGCGGGCGTAGACATGAAAGGAAGCGTTAAGGTAACATCGACAGACAAGGGACTTTCGATGCTTAAGATCACATCAGATTCCAATAAAGGCAAATTATACCTTGATGAAGTCCACCTGACAGACCCGAAGATAGCGTTAAGCGGAGCTGTGGCAACCCGGTATGAGCACCATTTCCCCGGCACTCTTGTTTCTGCGAAGGGAGTGAGCATAATAAGCGACCTTACCCTTAAAGAGGACTTCATGCACGCGAGAAAGGATTTCAGCACAGATTTAAGTGAAAATACTGACGCAAACAACACAAGAACAAAAACTACAGTAAGAACAGGTATTCTCAATTCAGACCTTGAAACAAATCTCGACTTTTCCTGGGTAGAGCCTGAGTTTTACTCTGTAATTGATCACAACTACACATCTCCCCTCGGCACCGATTTTCTGACTTTCACCGATTATTACAGCGAATCAAAAGACCAGTGGTCGCTCTCTTTCTCAAAAAGGAATGAACTTAAAGCCGGAGTCGGGGAAACAGGCCAGGTAAGCGTCTCTGCCGAATCATATCTGCTATACAGCGATTTATCACAAAGATGGGACTTTAAATATAAATCTGACACTTACGGATGGATCAGCGGAACATCTGATTTATCACTTATTAAAATATCATCCGGTTATACAACAGAAGGCTCCTGGTATATGGAAAACTGGTTTAACTCATTTTCACTTCTCGCGGCAGATGACAGCGACAGGTGGCCTGACAGGTCAATAGATGCGGCAAACAGTTTAACCTTCAAGGGAGAATCTTCCGGCACAAGGATTCTTGTTGAAAACGGAACACAGTCATCAGGAGAAGCGGACGACAGAAGCCAGACAAGCACAGGGATGATGCAGCTTGAATTTCCATTTTATAAAAAAAGCGCTGAAGGCTGGGAGATAACCCCAGGATATTCAAGAAGCTTTTTATACACCAACAGGGATGCCCCTGAAAGCAGCTTTCTTGATGACACTGCCCTCTGGTTCAGCGATTTCTCAAGACAAAGCTATTTTTACACAGCCCTTCCGTTCGCCGAATTTTTTTCAGATAGTTTTGAGGAAAAATTTGAGGATAAAACCGGTTATCTGTCAAAAAGCACATATACTCCTGCAGTTTTTATAAAACTTAAACGGGGACGGAGGCAGAGTATATCAGATTTGTATGCCCCTTCAGAACTCGGCTTCAGGTATTCAAAGGATTTTACTAAAAACGAGGATACTTTCGTAAATATCTATCGCGTTACAGGTGAATATACAGCAAGAGCTATCAACATGTTCGGCGCATTAGGACTTGAGCCGGTTTTTGATTTTTACAGGACAGATGAGTTTATAACAAAACTTTCTGTTACCGCAAGCTCAACCGATACCCCTGTCCCACAGGACAGGGAATATTCAATAAACAACAGCCTTTATTTCGCAGGGCATAAAGATACGGAATTTATTAT
The DNA here is from genome assembly GCA_034003145.1 of Spirochaetia bacterium. Lineage (GTDB taxonomy): Bacteria > Spirochaetota > Spirochaetia > CADAEX01 > CADAEX01 > JACKPD01. The sequence goes on along the minus strand of JAVEZE010000048.1, from coordinate 14,898 downwards.
TGATAATAGATTCCGTTATGTTTACAACGACTCAGAGGAGATGAAATATTATTATGATGACTTTTCCGCTTCATACATCTGGATCCGCCGCCCGAAAGAGAGGATTTACATGAAATACCTTGCAGAGGAAAAGGATGATCCAGCCTATTTTTCACACACTGAATCTCTTGTTTATTCTACAGCTCCTGAAAGCTTATTAAGCGATTATAATTTCTGGTCAATCCTTGTTACACATGAATCTGCCCTTGTTTTTCCAGAAAAAGGTAATTTCAAGGCAGTTTTATCGATTGGAATGGAAAAACACAGGATTTATGATTATGTTTCAAATGAGAAAAGCATATATCTTCTCGGAATTCAGGCCGGAATATTCGGAAAGGTTATGTTCTGATCAACTGTCTTAAAAAGGGTTTTATTGAATGGCAAAGATAAAGATACTTGAACACTCTGTAGCACTTAAAATTGCCGCAGGAGAGGTAATTGACAGACCAGCCTCAATACTAAGGGAACTGCTTGACAATTCCATTGACGCAGGAAGCAGCGAAATAACTGTCAATATTGAATCAAGCGGGATGAAAGAAATAAGGGTAACAGACAACGGCAGCGGGATGGAAAAATCAGATCTTGAGCTTTGTTTTCTCCCTCATGCCACTTCCAAAATAACAACAGAGGAAGATCTCTACTCTATCAGCACCCTCGGGTTCAGGGGAGAGGCTTTATCAAGCATTGCGTCATCGGCGCGGCTTGAAATAATAACTTCGACAGATTCAGATGAAGCAGGACTCTCCCTGAAAACTGACAGCAGCGGAAATTTCGATATCAGATCTGAAAAGGCAAGGAAAGGGACAATAGTTTCTGTAAAAGATCTTTTTTACTCTTTCCCTGCCAGAAAGCAGTTTTTAAAAAGCCCGTCTGCCGAAACTACTCTATGTAAAAACACTTTTTATGAAAAAGCGGCCGCAAGGCCTGATATCAGCTTTAAGCTTTACATTGAAGGGAAACTTGTACAGATGCTCCCCTCATCTTCCTTAAAAGAGAGAATACTGCTTTGTTACAGCACTGTTTTCCAGAATGAATCTCTTTTATACGAAGTCGATGAACCTGCCGGCATAGAAAGCAGCTACAGTATTAAGGCAGTCCTGGCAGATCCTGTTCTATACAGGAAAGACAGAAGATATATCCATATATATCTTAACGGAAGGAGGATCCATGAATACCCGCTTATTCAGGCAGCAGCTTACGGCTATTCAGAATATCTTCCCGGAGGACATTATCCCGCGGCTGTGATATTTATTGAAAACAAACCAGATCTTGTTGATTTCAACATCCATCCGGCAAAAAAAGAAGCAAAGATAAAAAACTTAAAACAGATTCACCACTCAGTTACTCAGCTTATTGTAAAAACGCTAAAAGAGAACAGCGCATCTGCCGGTAAATCTGAATATATGTTCAGTACACCTGTTGAAAATCTATTCAGCAGCAATTCCCGAGGAAATGGATTATCAAAGAAAGCTGGTATATACACAGACGAGGTTAAGGATGACGATATAAAAACGCAAGGCGCAGAGAAGGTATCATCTGTTGCGGAAAACTCATCAGTTGAAATAACTCATGAGTTTTTAAACCAGAAAAACGAGGGGGCCGGAGACGGGAAGATAAAATACCTTGGACAGATCTTCAGCACCTTTCTTCTGTGTGAAAAGGATGACACACTGTATATAATAGACCAGCATGCGGCGCATGAAAAATCAATTTACGAATCGTTTAACAGCAAAACTCAAATTATGCAAAAACTTCTTGTCCCGCTTTATTTTCCTGATAATATGGAATTTTCAGATGATATGATTTCACAATATAAAAAGACAGGGATAATTATTGAAAAGGATGAATCAGGCAGCTGGTTTATCGACTCACTACCTGAAATATTAAGCTGTATAAAAAATGATATAGTTTCTATTATTATGGAATTCCCCGGCAACCTGAATGAAGTAAGAAAAAAACTCTATGCTTCCGCTTCCTGCAAAAAAGCAGTAAAAGGGGGAGACATCCTCTCTCCGGGTGAAGCTGAGACAATAATAAACGCGGCATTTAATCTTGAAACACCTTACTGCCCTCACGGAAGACCGGTGTGGCAGAAGATTACCCGAAAGCAGCTTCTTTCACAGATCAACAGGACAGTTTAGTTTCTAAAGGCATTTTAGTTTATCAGCCCAAGTATTTCACTTCTCTTCTCATAATCAGGCTTTTTTTCAAGCAGTTTTTTGAATAATTCTTCCGCTTTTTGCTGATCACCCTTTTTAATATAAAGATGTCCCAGTCTGTAGTAGGCATCGTAATAAGAAGGGCTGATTTTAATAAGCTCATTAAGAGTATTTATAGCGATATCATCCTGTGATGTTTCAATATAGGCTATTCCCAGGTTATAGCGGGCATCTGTCGCCTCAGGGTTTGTTTTTACAGCAGAGAGAAAATGCTTGATACTGTCGTTGTAAAGCTCCTTGTGAAGATAGACAATCCCGAGATTATTGTTTACCGCAAAATCACTGCTTCCAAGCTGATACCCTTTTAGCAGGATGGAAAGTGCCTCATCATACATTTTGTTGTCATCATAAATCTTGCCGAGATTTATATATGGGAGCTGATAACCCGGGTCAAGTTTAATCGCATCCCCGTAGGCTTTAACAGCTTCACCCTGCTCTCCTGCTCCTTCAGATGCCTGTCCAAGCGTATAATAATATTTTGCATTTTTAGGGTCTATTTTTACAGAAGCCTTCGCGTAGACAACAGCCTCTTCATTCTTTCCCCCTTTTATCTTTACAAGCGCCATATTGTTGTTTATTTCTGCTGACTGTGGCCGCATGGAAAGAGCTTTGAGATAATATTCTTCAGCCTCATTGTATTTCCCTTCCCAGGATAATATATTTCCTATCTGTATTATATACGCGGGCTGATTCGGGTTTATCTCATACGCCTTCATATAAGCCTGATATGCCCCGTTATAATCGCCCTGATTTTTAAGTATATTGCCTGTCTCATACCAGGAAAGGTCAAATTTATTATCAATTTTAACCGCATCACTAAATGCTTTGAGCGCTTTTTTTTCATCCCCGATATTCTGATATGTTTTTCCAAGCCTGTACTGTCCGTTGGCAAAATCCTTTTTAATGTGAACGCAGCTTTCAAAAGAACTTTTTGCACCCTGATACTCTCCGGCTGCGTATTGGGCTTTTCCAAGTTCGTAATAAATCATGTAATTTTCAGGATTAAGTTTTGAAGCCTGTTTGAATTCTTCTATCGCGCTCGAATAATCCCTTGTCTCATTATAGACCTGGCCAAGGACATAGTAAGGAAGCCACAAGTTGGAATCTTTCTCTATAGCTTTTCTGGAATTTATTACAGCTTCTTTTAAATTATCAGGATCGCTGCTGTTTTCAGAGAGAAAGGATTCTCCCTTTCTTGCCCAGGCTTCGGCTGAGTTATCATCAATCTTGATGGCAGAATCAAAGTCAGATCTCGCGGCAGGATGGCGGCCGCTGTTCATTTTTTCTATACCCTGTTTTATTAAATTATTAACCTGCTTCTGCCGCTCTTTCGCAGCCGCAGATAAACCTGCAGTATCTTTTGGTTTTACCTGTGAGACCTCAGGCGGAGCAGGAGGCAGCTGCTGCGGAGATGAAGGGCGTTTTTCCTGCAGGCTGCTGCCAAGTTCATCAAGGCTGGTTTTTAGTTTATCCTGCATGGAAAGCTCTTTTTCCTTCTCCTCTGTCGACCTGGTTTTTTTTTCAGATAAAATGCTGTCTCTTAGCGATTTCGCGTCAGCATCGTCAGGGTCCTGGAGCAGAATCTTGTCCAGCAGATCAAGAGCTCTTTGATATTCCCCTTTTTCAAAATATTCACCTGCAAGTTTTATTGTATTTGCCCTGAGTTTTTCAGCACCGACAACTCCTGCGATGTCATCTGTCTTGCTTGAAGTAAAGCTTCCTATAACAAAAAAAAGGGCAATAAGTATAATGATTACTGCTGCAGCTATTATCAATATTTTACGGTTCATCATAATTTCCTCACAAATTTAATCCTTAAGCTCAAGTTCTTCTTCATAGTCGCTTATTTTTTCTGTTTCGGCTGAAACATTACGTGTTTCATCACTTATGTTTTTCAGTGAATCAAGCACATCTCTAAGCAATTCCTGTTTTCTTTTCTCTTCAGCCAGTTTCAATGCCTCATCCTGCTGCTTTTTTACAAGTTCTTCTCTGCCTCGTTTTTCCAGTAGATCAATAAGCTTCTGAATCGGCTCTCTCTGATAATTATCCGGCTCAATGTTAAGATATACCTTATAATCAGATATTGCATCTTCTCTTTTTTCAAGGCTTAACCTTGTATTGGCCCGGTTAAGGTAACTGCTGTTGCTCCTGCTTCCATTCTCACGGATAGCTCTTGAATACATCTCTTCAGCAAGAGGATACTCCCCCATAAGATAATAGGCATTTCCAGCATTGTAGAAATAAATATCCCTCTCTTTTAAAGCCTTTTTTGCCCCTTCCCTGAAATAATTTACTGCCTTTTCATAGTTTTCTGTCTGGGAGTAGGCTATGCCAAGCATCAGATAAATTCCCGCCTCATCCGGAGCTTTTTCAAGTGCTCCCAAAAACAGGGGAATAGCGTCTGCCGGGCGGTTTTCCATAAAAAGCTGCTCACCCCTGTCTAAAAGATTTTCTTCACCATAAAGAGTCATAAAAGGGATAAGAGTTAGCAGCAGGAATACCATAATTCTATTTAACATATACATACCACAGGATATTATATTTGACAGCATAAGGAAATCTATTTAATCTATAAACAATAGGAGATTTTAATGTTTTTTGTCATTATTTCAATTGTCGGTATAGCAATATTAATTTTTATCATATTATTGATTAAATCACTCCTTGTTCCAAGAAAAATCTCATCAATCAACAATCTTATCAAAAACGGCAAATATAATACTGCCATTAAAATAACTAAACAGCTTTTGATCAAGGATCAGACCAATTCAGAGCTTCATTACCTGCTTGGCACAGCCTTTCAGATGGATGGTAAACCGGAACTTGCGCTGCTTGAATTTATCAAGGTAAATGAACTTGGTAAATTCACTGGTGTTATTGATGAATTTGCTTTCCGTGAAACAATAGCAGGTCTTTTTCTCCAGTTCAACCAGCACGAAGAAGCTTTGAAAGAATATCTGCTCCTTATTAAAAAAGACCCGTATAACACTAACCATCAGTTTATCGCGGGAGAGCTGTTTGAAGGGCGGGGGAAAATTGACAATGCGATTGCCTATTACCAGAAAGCGGTTGAGCTAGATAAAAGAAACGACAAAGCCCATTTCAAGCTGGGTAAAATTTATTACAGCTCGAAACAGCTTACCCAGGCAAAAGCATCGTTTGAAGAATGTCTAAAATATAACACAAACAACATGCAGGCCTGGTTTTTTATCGGTAAAATAAATAAAGACAGCCGCAACTTCACAGCCGCAGTAGCTGCTTTTGAAAAATCCCAGAAAGATCCTGAACTCAAGATGAAGTCAATTATCGAGAAAGGGATATGCCACATGCTTAACGGCAAGATTGAATCCGCTATTCTGGAACTTGAAAGAGCTATCAGACTATCCAGAGAAAGCTCGGACAATGAAATACTTTATGCCAGATATTTTCTCGCAGCATGTTATGAAAAAGAGAGAAAAATAATCAACGCGGTTGAACAATGGGAAGCAATATATGAAAAAAAACAGGGTTTCAAGGATGTTGAGAAAAAACTGAGCCAGTATCAGGAAATAAGGACAGACGATTCAATGAAAGATTTTCTGACTGCCGGCAATGACAAGTTTATTGAAATATGCATAAAACTTCTTGAAATACGAGGATTGACAGAAAGAGAAACTGTGCCGATAAAAAACGGCTGCCAGATTGTCGCTGTAGACAAGAATTCAGGAAAGTGGAGAAATATCAAGGTGCAATCACTTCTTGTCAATTTTTTCAGGCTGCCGGAACCTATTGATGAGTCATATATCAGGGTATTTATCGAAGACATGAAAAAACAGAATATTATTAAGGGGGTAATATTTTCCGCATCTGATTTTACCCGCAGCGCACTGTCTTTTATTGAAAACAGGCCGATTGACATAGTGAAAAAAGAAGAAATGCAGGAAGACCTGAAAAAAATCAATCTTGATGTTTAACCATATACGGCCCTGTGATAAGACCGAATCCTTTAATCCTGTCATATTTATATGCATACATGGCCTGTGCCTCGGAAGGCAGCTGAATATTTTTTACATCTGACGCATTGACAGAGACCTCTTTGATAAGCTTCATCTCTTTATTATAAAACCATAAAGCTTCTGTCCCTGGGGAATAAAACGGGGCATTTCCCCTGATCCCTGCCGCTGGAAAGTCATTTTCAATAAAACCTGTTTCATATTTGTTTATGTTGAATGATGTTTCCTCTCTTTCACCTGCTTCATCGATTATGATTGCCCTGTATTTACCAAAAGGAAAAGCAGAAAAATCATTCATTGTTATTGAACCGGAACCGAACCAGTTTGCCTCCCCATCTGTTTTATGAACCCAGTTCTTTTCTGTAATTTTCCAGAAAAGCTCTTCGCTGTCATTTATAAGATAGATTGTTTTCAGATCTTCAATGCCATCTTCATCATTTGCTTCGATAAAAAGTGAAAGGGAATCATGGTATCTTCCAGTATCAAGGTTTCGGATTTTATTTATCTGCCAGAAAACCTGATTTATTTCCGGGCGGTTTTCAGCGCAGGATAAAACAAGAAAAATTGCTGCCGCGGCTGAAATGAATTTAAGCAAATTGAACAAGTTAAAATCTGTATTTTTCCGCATTTTCCACCGGTTTGGCATAAGCGCTCAACGCGTGTTTTTTTACATTTTCAGGAAGTCTGTGAAATCTTTTCAGAAAAGCTTCTTTATATTTTTCATCATAGAAGGAAGAGTGTTTATCGCTATTATTGAGAATGTCCCAGGATAGATAGTTGGAAGGCCACAGTTTGTAGTTTTTATGTATAAACCTGTCAATTGCAGCAGCTACATCTTTGCTGTCTTCCCAGTGACCTGATAAAACATCACCAAAAGCCAGATGAATCCTCCCCTTAAAATCCCTGATCCCCTGCACCATGCTTAAAAAATCTTCCCCTTTCCTTTTTTTGTAGGATTCTTTTGTTTCCCTTCTGTCAAGCTCTCTGGCTTTCAGCTTATCACATGGATCAAATTCATATGAAATTGCTATCGGGATAATTTTAAGCTGATTTATAAATTCGCTGAATTCCAGCCCCCCCTTTCGCTGTGAAAGGAAAAACATTTTTATAATGGCTGGATTTGTTAAATCATCTCCATCTTTTGCCCGCCCTTCCCTCTCTGCGATCCAGACAGAATCATTTGTGTGAAGCGTATACCAGATATATTTGGAAAGAATAATGGTTGAACTAATCTGCTCCCTCGGCTGCTGATTGCGCCTTACTATAAACGACTTATTAATCCTTATAAGATCTGCGACAAGGTCATTAACAAGAAGATTGTCACCAAATGCAATTTCAAAAGTGGGAAGAAAATTTTTTGTCATAGAGTAATTGGCAAGCGCGGGATCAAGAACAATATCCCTGTGATTTGAAATAAACAAATACCTCTGCTGCGGATCAAGTTTTTCAAGCCCGGAAAAGGTCAGCTCAGTAGTGGTTTTATCAATTATTCTTCCGATTACAGCTTTTATAATGCTTTTTTGAAAATCATAAGGCGTTTTAACATTACGGAGATGGTATTTTACAAATATTTTGACAAGTGAATTAAGCAGCGGTTTAAAAACGAAGGGGGCATCAGGAAAAGCAGCTTTTCTCAGATTTCTTATAAGCTCCTGACTGTTTTTCAGTCTTTCAAGTGCTGAGGTAAATTCTGCTCCCCTGTAAGGCTCTATCTCCTTAAATTCTTCCAGAAATTCTATGCTTGTATCATCCATTTTAATCAGTTAATCTCCTTCAAAAATATCAAACAATTTAATATCTTATTTCTATCCCTTCTTCAAGTCAACCATAATTGACAGCACCTTAATAGATTGCACCTTTCAAGCTTAATTGATTGCAGGAGAATTGCAGGTGAATTCAGGTTGAAATTATATTAACATAAAATTAGTATAAAATTAATGAATATAATACTTTTCAGTCAGGAAGAAATTGATAATCCGGTATCTGCAGAAGATATCAGGGCGCATCACGTTATAAATATTTTGAAATTATCACCTGGAGAGAGTTTTGACGCTGCAGTGATAAATAAAGGATCAGGAAAAGCACTGATTAAAAATATTACTTCCAAAGAAATTACCTTCACGTTTAAATTTAGCAATAGCAATGTAAAAAGAAACCCTGTTTCTCTGTTAACTGCTGTAACCCGCCCTCCGGAAGCAAAAAAAATACTTAAAAACTGCACTTCAATCGGGATTTCCACTCTCTTTCTTTCTGTACTTGACAAATCAGAAAAATCCTATATAGACAGCACTTTGTGGAAAAATGCGAACTATAAAAAGTATCTTATCGAAGGTGCATCGCAGGCTTTTGCCGCAGATATTCCTGAGGTCAAACTATTTCAATCACTTTCAGAATCTCTTAGTAATATTACAGATAATTACAAAATCAGAGTCGCGCTTGATAATTATGAGGCAGAGGGTCTTCTGGGAAAACTGGAAATACCAGAACTGATATTTTCTGAACAGGAAAACCCTGAACCGCATACAATCCTGGCAGTCGGCGGAGAAAGGGGCTGGAGTGCCAGGGAAAGAAAAATGCTTAGTGATTACGGATTCAAACTCTACAGTATAGGAGAGAGGGTTTTAAAAACTGAAACAGCATGCGCTGCAGGACTTTCGATAATCTTCTCAAAGATGGGGCTGATGTAGCTTTCAAAAAAAAGCCCCATACATAAAGCCGGTTATATATATACCAGCATTATCTACAGGGCTGAATAATTGCCTTGAAACAGTTTTTTATTCAATACCTACAAGCGTTTTAATAAACTGTGCCCTTTTATAATTGCTGGCGCTGTTTTCCTCACTCATCAATCCGCGGAACTCATCAATTGATTTATATTTATGTTTTCTCATCCACCCTTCTATACCATTTACTATCTCTGCTACCTGGTCTGTACCGTTGTTGTATATAGTAGAACAGAGCTGAATTGTATGAGCTCCTGCGAGGATAAGCTTTACAGCATCTTTGTATGAATGAATACCTGTAGTAGCAGAAAGGTCTGCCTTAATCTTTCCTGAAAGAATTGCAATCCATTGCAGCGATGTAAGCATTTCACTTGGGTGGCTTATAAATGAGCCGCCTATGACTTTAAGGTTATCAATATCAATATCCGCCCTGTAATACCTGTTAAAAAGGACAAGGCCGGCTGCCCCTTCATTGGCGAAATTTTTCATTACATTGGCAAGCCCTGTAAAATAGGTGCTTATTTTCAGGGCAAAAGGGATAGAGATAGCAGCTTTCATTTTTCTTATAATGCTAAGATAGGTTTCCTCAAGTTCTGAGGATGTTGCTTTAAGATCATGCGGCTGAATAAAAATATTGAGCTCAAGAGCTTTTGCGCCAACTTTCTCGAATCTTTTTGCGTATTCAATCCATGTACCGTCAGTTGTACAGTTTATGCTTGGAATTACAGGTATAGAAACTTTTTCTCCTGCTTCTTTTACCAGAGAGAGATATTCATCCATAAAATGGCCAATCGCAGACTGGGAAAAATGGGTAAATGCCTCTGCATGATATGATGTATCAATATTGTCAACCATGTTTTGTGTATCAAGCAGTATCTGTTCTTCAAAAATCGATTTAAGAACTACTGCGGCAGCCCCTTTTTCTTCAAGTTCTATAATTTTATCAATACTTCCTGTAAGTTTTGAACTTGAAACAATAACAGGATTTTTCAGATCAAGACCGAGATATCTGGTGTCAAGTTTCATTTTTATAAGCCTCCACTAATCTTTGATTTAATATTTTCCATATCGTATTGTATAAGTATAATCTCTTTTTCTATTATTCCGGTTGCAGAATCAAAATATAGATTGATATTTTTTTTATTCAGCCTGCCCTTGAGATTTTCCTTGATAATCACGGTAGTCTTTACTATTTTCGCAAAAAGATCAACAAGTTCTGTATTGCGATCAGAAAGAGCTGTAAAATTAAAAGAAGAAATTGAGCTGCTGTATTTGATTTTATATAAACCTGATTTTATAAACCTTAGTATTTGCCAGGCATATTTTGTATCGTTATTGTAATTCTCCATAAGGTGTTTAACGCTATCCGGAAGGAAAAAAGCAGGAGATGCTGCTTTCAAATCATACTTGTCTTTACTATCCAGTTTTTTTTCACCTTCGGAAATGTCATATACAGAAAAATCATTAATATAAAGCGCTTCCATACCATCTAAGTTAACAAGGTTTTTTAATTTTTCAACCAAAATCATCTCTTTTTTTTGACCTACAAGGTAGGTTGTCTTGATTTCAGGATTGGAGCTTAAAACTGAAACAAGTGTTTCTGCAACCAAACTCATTCTTTTTTCATCTTTGAGAAGAGAAACAGCAGTCAGGTTAAATGCAGCTTCACAGAAATTTCCGGTAAGGCTTTTATAATCATCTATTATTTCATTGAACAGCAATAAAGCGCCGGCTGATTCAATATTCAACGCGCTGCAGTATTTATCAAGCCTTAAGTGATAATATGAGGGATAGGTAAGTATAAAATCCATCCCTCCCAAAAAAGGGAAAACAGGCAGTATTGTAAAGCTGCTGCTCTTTAAACTGCTGTTTAAGGCTGTAATTGTTTTCTCATGAATGTGTTCTGAAAGGGATAGTTTTTCATCAAAATTCCAGGGAAAACTCCCTCCCCAGTTGATCAGCGCCAGATCATACCCTGATGAACGGCACTCTTTTTCAAATTCATAGAATAAATAGTTGTCATCAGGCAAAAGATCTGCAAAATCAAAGTAAATCAGATTGTTTTTTCCCGGTTTCATAAAAGCTAAACCAGATACTCAGCAGGAACAACGCATTTTCCCTGCCTGAGTATTTTAAAGGGTCTTGATGTTAAATCAACAATTGTTGAAGGAGCAGAATCACACATATCACCGCCGTCAATAATCAAATCAACTGTTTTTTCAAAGGTTTCAACAATATCTGTTATATTATTCATTGCGGGATTTCCGCTCCTGTTTACACTTGTTGATACAAGAGGCTTTCCAAGCAGCGATAGAATCTCAATCAAAAAATTATCCTGCGGAACCCTTACCGCCTCTGTTCTTCCGGTTTTAGCATTAATAATTAATGTTAAAGGGGCCGGCCATAGTGAAAATATTCCAGTATCTGGAATATCCGCAGAAATATTTTCAAGATAATTTACCGAAGGGATAAGTTTAATAAACTGTTTATTTTCTTCTCTTCCCTTGATTTCCCGTATCCTGTCTTCCGCAATTCCGGGAATGCAGGTAATGCCGTATATTGTATCGCACGGCAATATTACAATACCATTGTTTTTGAGGTTTTCTGTTATCTTTTCTATTGTTTTCTTATCTGTTTTTTTGAATACCATTTCTTCCGGCTAATATAATACTGGAAAAAATGTAAAATAACAACGAAAAAATTAGACTTGCTGATCTGATTATCTGACTGTTATCTATATATAAATCATGCCTGAAAATTATTGTTCCAAGAGAATGATAGATATACGGCTTTTCAATTCCTTCAAGAAATATTTTTCTTTCATCAGAAGAAATATAACCCATCTCTCTTGCTTTCAGTTTTATGTTTTCCATCGTATTAAGGGGCTGAAGTTTTTTCGAAAGTTCCATGTTTATTTTTTTAAGTTCAATAATATTTGTATACAGTTTCTGTCTATACTGGCCAAGCTCCTGTGTAGAGCGCAATCCTGTTTTTCCGTAAACAAAAGAGAGGGAAAGATATACAATGACCAATACATAAAATGCTGCAATTATTCTTGATGTGAGGTTCATACATTCTTAATTACGGCTTTTTTAACCATATTCTAAAGCAGGGGGTATATGAAATTATAAAAGTTGATATTTTTTAAGTAAAAATATATAATTAAATTATATATGAAGATGACGCAAAAGATATTTACCCTCTTCAGCTTGATTTCAATGCTTTTAAGCTCCTGTGAAATTGGGAATTTCAGCGATATTGGCAGATACAATGATAATAACCCCCTTTATGTATATGCAGGAGGCAGTTCAGATATTATTGCATTTAAGCTTGACCCTGAAAACGGCTCGCTCGCTAAAATTGATCAAAAGACGCTTGCCGGGAATGTAGGCAGTATAATAATCGACAAGGCAAACAACAGGTTATTTGCCGCATCGGGAGACAGAATTTCCGGTTTTCACATAAACGAAGATGGAAAACTTTCTGACCTGGCAGGTTATCCAGTCTTTCCTGTTGCGGCAAATGATATTAAAGAAATAATATTTGCGCACAGCAATAGTTTTCTGTTTGCCGTTTATGAAGTCACTTCCGATCTCTACGGATTCAGCTATTCACAAGCAGCTGGAACACTTTCTCCTTTGATAGCAGGATACCCTGCGAATCTCGGCACTAACGTAACAACAGCCAGGAGTATTAATGCGAATGGTTTCATGTTTTATTCAAATTTGACAAATTCATGGCACAGAACTGACATCAATCCTGACGGAAGCTACAATTCCACAACTCAAATGCTAAATTATCAATCAAGCCAGGTATCAGCTGCCGCACATGACAAGATCTGCATATTTGATCCTGCCGTAGCTACACCTCCGTTTATGGAAATTTATGTTTATGACTTTGGAATCGACAGCGGAGAAATCAACATAGTAAGAAAATTTGTAAATATCCCTCAGGGGGGAAGTCAATTTACATCTTTCAACAATCCTAAGGGGATGCTCTACTTCTCCCACAATGCCGAACCCAGTATCTATTGCCTTAAGATACATCCGGATGGAAATGTTGACGGAATGATTAAAAATTTCCAAACTTCGACAATAACAGATTATCAGGCAATGGATACAGACCCTTTCGGCGAATTCCTTCTATTCTCTTCCGGAACAGCGCCTTATTCATACATAAATGCAATGAAAATAAATAATGACGGATATCCTGACTCCGGTTTATACAAATCACAATCATCTCCGCAGACTATTACAGAGCTAAAATGTTTCAGATTTGAAAAATAGTATTTTATACGCTAAAATGTATACCCGGCAGTAAAAGAACTGATTATATAATTCATGTAATCACTATCAACAATCCAGATTTTGGGACCTGCAGATACATCAAAATAAAGGAATTTGAGCAGTTTTACAGCAAGGCCGAAGGTTCCCTGCATATAACGACCCTCATCCGGCCCTTTATTGCTGCTGTCAAAAATGCTTAACCCGGCACCGCCCCTTATTATAAAGTTAACAGGCTCTTTAAACCTGCTTTTAAAATAAATATTCATTCCAATTTCGCGGAAAGGTATATCTTTCGGATAATAATCAAATTCAAATTCAGCGCCGAATGGTGAAAGCCATATATATTTATCAAAAAGAGGGTTGTTGAAATCAAGCTGCAGCCTGGTTGATATTCCCCAGTAGTTGTAATTGTGATAATCAGTAAAGTTGTTAAGCATATATCCGTATGAAAAACCGCTATGTATTGTAAATAGATCATTTTTGACTTTCATCGACTCTATTTCAGCTGCAAGGTCAGTTTTTTCAAGAACTTCAAGTTTGTTCCGGTAGGTTTCTGATAAACCTGAGGGATTTTCCGCATAGACAGAATATAACCCAGCAGGAGCAGTAGTCAGATCAATAATCGCGGTCAGTTTCTCAGGTGATTCATAAGTAAGAGAGGACAGTTTGATTGCAGTATCCCGGTTTCTGAATTCAAGGATAATGCCGGGATCAAAATCCTTTCCTGTTATCACAACATCGCTGTATACATATCCGCTTTCAAGCTGTTTTCTGTCCAGATTGTTAATTACAGGTTTAACAGAAGCTCTTATTTCAACAGTATTGATAAACACATCCTTAAGACCGCCCCTGCTCCGGACTGCTATTTCATAATCACCTGGTTCAAGTTTTCCTGCTTCAAATTCAACACTATAAATATTGTTTTCAGATTCAGTTACATTACCCTGAACCGCTATATCGCCTTCAGAAAGGGTAAAAATCGAATCATCCTTGATATTGTCGGCGGATATTTTAAGAATAACTGGTTTGTCAGAAAGATAGACTGTTTCAGGCTCTATTTTCCTGATAAAAGGCTGAAGCTCCTTATCAATCGCAAGAGTACGCCAGTCCGACTCTGCGATAAGTTTTTTGAATTTATTGAAAATCGAGATTTTATATAAATAATCCCCTGGTATAAGATCAAGAGGAATAGATGCCTCTTCAGTTTCAGTCTTCTGGACAAGACGCTCCCCTTTTTTTATCTCTACCAGATAATATGATGCACCTTCTACCTTTTTCCATCTGAGAAACTCGCCATCTTCCTGCGCAGAAAGCGCTGCAGCGCAAAATATCATAAACAAAAAAACAAGTAAAATTCTTTTAACCGGATAATAGAAATAATTTTTATCTGCCTGATTTCCTTTCATTATATTAATACCTGTAGCCTATTCTTAGATATATTATATCAAAATGAACCCTGTCATCACGATCCTTATTATTTCCCTCATCGAAGGAGTGTTCTATTTTCTGATCTCTGGCTTCATAACCTGTAACAAAATAAAAGTGCTTCTGTGTCTTTATTTCAACAAATGGGGAAAAGGCAGTATATAACCCGTTCATCCGGTAATTATTGTCTGTATCGGAATTCGTCTCTGTTTCT
>JAVEZE010000047.1:0-17021 GCA_034003145.1 Spirochaetia bacterium | reverse complement strand
CTCAGCTATAAGGTCAGCTTTAATACAGAAGGGGAAATAACAGAACTGGAAACTCAAAGGTACATGGGCGATGAAAGTCTTGAAACCTGGATAGGGCGGGTAAGTAGTTATAAAGAGGTTAATGGTATGAAAATTCCAATGACAATAGAGGCTATCTGGAAACTTCCGGATGGAGAGCACAGTTACGCCCAGTTCAATGTCAGAAAAATACATCACAACTGAAGGTCCAGAAAATATGAATTCACGCAAAACAATGAACAGCGATATGAAAACACTTGATAGAGACCGCAAAAAGAGAAATTACTTGTGTAACAGAAAATGGAATGTTAAAATTTCTGTTACTTAAAGGAGATTAAAAACACGATGGTACATTTAGCTTACTTTGACGACAAAGAAAAAATCTGGGAAAAGATGGCACAAAAAATGTCTATGCCTGATCGAATTTTCAGATCTTCATGAAATTGATCCATTGCTGTTTGATCATCAGGGAAATATGGATGATTGGTTGATAATTGAGAAAATTGAAGATGTTGTTGCAGGAACAAGTATTCCATACAATTATGAGAAATCAAAATTCAAATAATGATTATTGTATTATCCGGAAAACCAGAGCTTTTATTTTTGATAAAAACCATTCCTTTTTAAATATTTTACCTGACATTTGATAATTTCTGCGGAACCATAGCCAGAAAGAACAGCAGCCCTGCAACAGCCAATACCAGCCCTGCCAGCCAGGGCGTTTCGACGGGAAAAACCGAGTTGAGAAAAAAATACTTCATTTGACTTACAGCTGTAACAACCGCGGTCAACATTACCGAAAGAGTAATTTGTACCAGCTGGGATCCGCGGAAAGCCTTCTTTACAAAGAAAAATTGCCGCTTCCCTCTGCGGAGACTGATTACAGTCAGAATCATTCCAGCCAGAGTGATAAAATAGAGGATAGCAAGGGAAATCCGCAATACTGCTGACATCCTTTTGATAACACTCATACCTACTGAAGGAATACCGCTCCAACCGCTCCAGTCTGTCAGAATAGAAGAAAAGAGCGGCCAGCTTCTCTGGCTGTTACTCAACATAACAATGCCATTGCCTGTCTCAGGAACTGACTGGAAATAACTCATCCAGCCAGACCCCTGCCCCCCATTGGATACAGTAAAAGTCCCGTCATCCAGTGTTTCAATAAAATGGCCAAAGCTGTATCCATCGAAAACCTGAGAGTAATATCCTGTCAATTTAACAGTAGAATTATAAATTTCACCAATCGCTTCACCATTTAAAACTCTTTGCTCTTGTAAATCATGTTTTTTCATCCCGGCAGACACAAAAGAGGCGATATCTCCTGCTGTAGAAAACAACCCTCCTGAGGCTTTGTTTGGATATATATACACAGGAACAGCTCTTCCATTGATGTCATATCCTTTTGGAATCTCAGGTTTCCATGTGTGACTCCATGTAAAACTTGAGTCATACATTCCGAGAGGGTCCAAAATTTCATCTGACATGTATTGGGCAAAATCTCTTTCTGTAACCTCTTCTATTAACAGCTCCAGTAAATTGTAGCCCACATTGGAATAGGAATATGAGATTCCAGGCTCCTGAAACAGTATTGCATCACTTTTTAGAAATTCCCTAAGAGAAGGCAGCTCATCTTCCGGATCATAAAGAGCATCTAAAGTTCCCAGCGGCATTCCAGAGTTATGGTTTAGAAGCTGACGGATAGTTACCTTTTCTTCAGAATATAAAGATTCCGGTAGAGACCAGGTTTTAAGATAGCTTGCCAGTGTCTTTTCCAGATCAATTTTTCCCTCTGTAACCAGTTTCATTACACCCCATGCTGTGACAGACTTGGAAATTGACTCAACCCGGCACCTTGTATCTATTGTCATGGGTATTTTATTTTCCAGATCTGCATACCCGTAAGAATCAATCCAGACAGTCTTTCCGTCTTGTATAAAAGCTATTATGAGCCCGGGAATATCATGATCAGCCATGAGGCCGGGAATCTTTTTACCCATGTATTTTGCCCAATCTTCAAAAGAGCCAGTCTTCGGGGTATCATTTCTCTCCCTAAAGACAAATGAATAGATCCCCAGAGCAAGAATGAATAACAGTAAAAGTCTTGTAAAAATCCTTTTTGATTGCATTAATTTTCTCCTGCTGTTTTGCAGCTAGGCTTACCAGGTTTTCCAGTGACAAAGATTCCTGCGGCCGGAACCATTAATTAATAGCACACATGAAAAATAGAATATCACGATAAAAAGCGAAAATACAGATTTATTGATCAATATTCCAGGATTTGAGAATAGTTGTCTGTAGTTGAATCCAGATATAATCCAATGACAGGATCAAGTCTCAGATGCTATACTTATCAAATGAATACGGAAACCAAAAAGACTGCTGTTTTCCTTGCACTCACCTTTATTGTCTGCCTCCCTTTTTATATTCTCATCTCCCGGAATTCAGGGGAGTTTTACATACCTTCGATAATTATGATTATGTGGGCTCCTGGTCTTTCCGCGATCGCGGTGAAGCTGATTTTTGATAAAAATCTCCGCAGGTTTGGGTGGAAACCAGGGAAACTCAAATATCTGGGACTTGGATATATTCTTCCCCTTTTTGGGGGGATTTTGGTTTATGGTATTGTCTGGACGACAGGCGCAGGTGAGCTGAATATCGAAAAAATTTCAGAAAACTTCATGCCAAGAATCCTTATGGCAGCAACTCTGGGTGTATTTGTCAGCATCCTTACCGCGGCAGGGGAAGAGATCGGGTGGAGGGGCTTTCTGCTCCCCGAAATCTTAAAGCGTTATTCGCCGCTCAAAACTTCATTGATTGTGTCTGTAATCTGGGCTCTTTATCACTATCCTGGAATATTTTTCTCATCCTATACCAGCGGAACAGGAAGCTGGTATGCGGTACTTTTTTTCACCCTGCAGATAATCGGCCTGACCTTTATCATGACATGGTTGTGGATAAAATCAGGAAGTCTTTGGCCTGCTGTCATTCTGCATGCAAGTCATAACCTTTTTATACAGAGCGTATTCGACAGTCTGACAAAAGATACAGGAGAAACAATATATTTCACAACCGATTTCGGGGTTGGGCTGGCATTATTCTACGGGGCAGCCGCAGTTTTACTTTGGAAGCGTAAAAAAATAATTTCTACAGCTTAAATTCATATATATTACGATCTACTATATTTATAAGATTATTTCCTTTAATGTAAGCTTCAAGATTTTTCATAATTATTGAAATAGTTTTGTCAAGTGTATGCGGGAGAAAATCACGCCCGGCTATATGGGGTGTAATAATTACATTTTTCATGTTCCAGAGTTTATGGGAAGGTGGCAAAGGTTCATTTTCAAAAACATCAAGAGCAGCTGCGGATAATTTTCCGTTCTCAAGAGCTTCACACAAAGCATCGGTATCCAGAGTGCTCCCCCGTCCAACATTTATTAAAACTGAACCGGTTTTGATTCTTGAAATCATCTCTTTATTCATAAGTTTTACTGTTTGAGGTGAAGAAGGTAATGACATGGAAATAATATCAGCTCGACTTATATGTTTATCAAGTTCTTCAAAAGAATATATTTCATCAGCGTATTGAGTGTTTTTATTGCCGGATCTTCTCACGCCAATAACATAAACACCAAGCGCCTTAAGTTTTTTTGCAAACTCAGATCCTATGTTACCCATACCGAGAACAAGTGCGGTTGAGCCGGAAAGCATTTTCTCTTCACCTTCATCTTTCCAGATATGCCGCAGCTGGTTATCCCTGTAATGGTTCAATTTTTTATACATGGATAAAAGCAAAGAGAGCATAATTTCTGATTGGGCGTCTCCGTAAGCTCCACTTGCATTTGTAACAATCACCTTTTCATCCAGAAGGTTATCTCTTAAATACATATCTGCTCCAGCTGTTACAAGTTGAAGCCACTTTAGTTTATCAGCGTAAGCCAGTAAATTGACAGGCGGGTTCCCGATTATTATTTGAGCATCAGATATCTGCTCTTCGCTTACTTTACAATCATTGCAAATTTCAAAATCGATATTGTTTTGAAATTGAGCAATATGTCTCTTTTGACTTTCATCAAGCGGCATAATTACAAGAGCTTTGATTTTCATAATAATCCTTTTTACCTTCTTCAACAGGACAAGAATTTAACCTAAAACAATTGCTTTTATTCAGATTCACAGATTATAACCTTTATCAATAAAATCTTCTATAGCAAAAGAGATGGCAAGATCAGGGTTAAATGTTACGCAGTCACAAGTCATGACTGCTCACCAAAATTTAATTTATAAAACTCCTGTGCACATTTCAGGATAACCTCTCGTTATAGAATAAACCGGAGTTAAGTTTCCGATTTTTCAGTTAAAAAACGAAATTGAAGTTGACAAAGTTCCTGTAGTAAACCAAATTTCATAAATACAAAGAGAACTGCAAGGAGAAGGTAAAATGAAAAAAATTGCTTTCTTCCCATTCAAGGGAGAAAAGATCTGTTTTATCCATGTATTAATAAACGCGCTGGATTTACATGAGAAAGGGGTAAGCACTAAAATTATAATGGAAGGTGAGGCGGTTAAACTTTTAAAAATACTTGAAGAGGAAGAAAACAAGCTCTACCTGAAGGCTAAAGCTCTTGGATTATTTGACTGTATCTGCAAAGCCTGCTCAGTTCAAATGGGTGTATTGGATTACAATGAAAAAACTGGTATACCAATAAAAGGTAATGCAAATGGCCATCCTGCAATGTATGACTACATAATGGATGGATATGAAATAATCACATTGTAAAAGAGGAGGTTCAAATAATGTACACAGCAACTATGCACTACAAATTCAAACCGGAAAATCTGGAGGAAGCCTGTCTTCTTTGGGAAAAAGAGATACTTGTCCATGCAAGAAATCAAAAAGGATGTGTCCGGATGCAGCTCCTTGCGGATCGAAAAAAATCCGAAGCCATGGCTATCGGTACCTGGGAAAAACCGGAATACGCGGCAGCTTTTATGCAGACCGGTATTTTCAAAAAGCTCCTTGACCGGATCCGCCCTTTTCTTGTGGAAGACCCGGTACCCCACGTATGGGAACTTCTTTTTTTTGAAAATATTTTAGTATAATGAAAAACCAAACAGCTGGCTGCAGCTTAAATACATCATCGCTGCTGAGCAGATGTTATGTCACAAAAGGAGTGATGAAATGAAATGGACTCGAGACAATTTCTGCCTCTATGATGAGCGCGGCAAAGCAAACGCGGAAGTCATTCACATAATGCTGGCAGATACTTATTGGGCAAAAGATCGCTCTTTACAGACAGTCCTCGACACTAT
Source organism: Spirochaetia bacterium (assembly GCA_034003145.1). GTDB lineage: Bacteria > Spirochaetota > Spirochaetia > CADAEX01 > CADAEX01 > JACKPD01. The sequence continues at coordinate 11,690 of JAVEZE010000047.1, read as the reverse complement.
TGAGCGGTGTCTTTGCTTCAGCCTGTATGATCAAAATAGTCAGATCGGGTTTACCCGTGTGCTAACAGACTACGCGACCTATGCGATCCTGCTCGACGTAGTGATTCAGGAACGATACAGGGGGCAAGGGCTGGGGAAGTGGATGATGGAGTGCATAACTGCCCATTCAGACCTTGCCCATCTTAAGCAGGTACTTTGGACATCGGGTGCTGAAGGATTATATCATAAGTGTGGATTTACCGTACCTGAAAACGTCCACTTTATGGTAAAAAAGATACAATCTGAATAGCAGGTTCCTGCTAAATTGTTGACGTGATTTTTTCCGGACAACGGGGCAAGCACAAATTGTGCCAATAGCTGCTGTTTAAATATTTTTCAATACTATGATTAAAGTGATGAGGTTATGCTCTACAGTAAAACAAACAAGGCAGATATAATACATACATGACAAAGCATCCTGACAAAAAAACAAAAACAGAAGCAGCCCGTCCAGCCATAAAAATGCCTGCCAGGGTAAAGTTCACAATGATCAGGAACTACATATCCAGAAAGATCACCGAACAGATCAAGGCTTTGGCCTTCATAGTGGTTTATCTTCTTGTTTTTCAGCTTCTTGTTGTCAGATCGCCTGAGGCATTCAGCTTTCAAAACCTTTTCGGGATAATTATGGTGGTTTTAGGGCTCTCTTTTTTTATGGAGGGTCTTGCTCTTGGGCTTATGCCGCTTGGTGAATATGTAGGACTTAAGCTGCCGGTTAAAAGCCGGCTTTATCAGATAATACTATTCGGACTCCTTGTGGGTTTTATTTCTACCCTTGCTGAACCTGCCATGAGCACGCTTAGATCTGCCGGAAAAGGAGTTACCCCCTGGGAAAATCCTCTGCTCTATGCCCTGCTTGGAATTTATCAGGAAGGTCTTATCGCCTCAGTCGGAGGAGGCGTAGCTCTGGCTGTAGCCTTAAGTCTTTACAGATATCATAAAGGGATTTCACTGAAGCCTTTTATCCTTTTCTCAGTGCCGGTACTTCTTGTTCTGACTGCTCTGTTTTCACTCAACCCTCAGCTGCGTACAGTTATAGGCCTGGCCTGGGATACAGGGGCGGTAACCACAGGGCCGGTAACAGTCCCTCTTGTGCTTGCCCTGGGTATAGGGGTATCAAGAGCCTCGGGTGACAGGCAGGGAACTACTGGAGGTTTTGGAAGTGTCGCCCTGGCCTCACTTTTTCCTGTTTTAGGTGTAATGATTTTTTCTTTTGCTCTTTTTTTCACCCTCCCCTCTGCGATGAGTGAAGCTGAGTTTTTCTCACCTGATCAGAGAGTTCATGCTGTTAAAATGCTGGATAACGAGAAAGCTCTTGAATCCTTTGCCTTTGAAAAAGGGACACAAAGAGCGCGGGAAGCCTATTATGATAATGAGGAAGATTATAAAGCTGCGCTTAGAGACCTCAAAGAAGGTGATAAAAATAATATACTCTCAGATATGAAACCGGAAATCTGGTTGTCTTTACAGGCTTCTGATATGGAAAAAACCATCCTGGGCATAAACCCCGGGCTTCCGGCTGTAAAAGCTGTACAGGTTCCAGTCAAAATTTCTGAAGTTGTAAAAAACGAAACCTACCTGGCGCTGCGGGCAATACTTCCTTTAACAGGTATTCTTCTGGTAGTGGTTTTGCTGATACTTAGAGAACATCCCCGCCACACTGACGAGTTCCTTTTTGGAATCGGAATAACCATCATCGGGATGATCCTCCTTACAACCGGAATCAGATTCGGCCTTGTTCCACTGGGCGATACTGTCGGACAACAGCTGCCGCGGGTTTATGAAGCCCGGCAGAATGAGAAAATTATTGAAATAGCAAATTTTGATCTTTCCCTGGTACAATATGCTGTTGACGCCGGAGGAAACAGGTATGAAATTTTCGCTTTCATGGACACCGCCGGCGAAATAATCCATGTGCCATTTGTCCCTGAAAAATACAACAGCAAAACCTCAATATATACCCATGTAAGCAGAACCCCGATCCTTTTTCCCGGCAGAATGACCCAGGCCGGAATGATCTTTGTCCTTCTTTTCGCCTTCGGGCTTGGATACGGCTCAACCCTGGCTGAGCCTGCCCTTAATGCGCTGGGAAGTAATATTGAAGAAATAACTGTCGGAACAATCCCAAAAACAGGCGTAATCAGGGCGGTATCCGTAGGAGTGGGACTTGGGCTTACTGTCGGGGTTTTGAGAATAATATACAACATTCCCATGGCCTGGCTTCTTATTCCGACCTATGTTTTGCTTATTATTCTCACAATTTTCAGCAGTAAGGAGTTTACAGGGATTGCGTGGGACAGCGGCGGGGTTACAACCGGGCCGATAACTGTCCCCCTGGTGCTCTCTCTAGGGCTGGGTATAGGCGGGGCAATGGGAAAAGCTGACGGGTTCGGCATCCTCGCGCTTGCCTCGGTATTTCCCATTCTTTCGGTACAAACCTATGGATTCATACTTGCGCGCAGCAGAGAAAAGACAATGGAGGCGATTGAACAGGAGGCAGCTGATGAATAAACACAAAGCCCGGATAACCTGCAGCCTGCACTACACCTTTAGAGAGACAATGCAGAAGCTTTTAACTGAAAAGCCTTCAATCTCTGTATTTTTTGAGTCATGCCGTACTGTCCGTAGACAGGAAAAAAAGAGAAATCTCCCCATCCCGGGCCTAAAAATCCTCCGTGTTGAGTGGCCGGGAGACAGATACTACATTACCGCTGACAGGAATACCGCTGATAACCTTGCCGCAGAGATATATGAAAAAACAGGACTTGATATCCCGGGTCACGGCAGTTTGCTGATCCAGGATATTTCTGTTTATCCAGAGAGAAAAATTAAAAACCGTAAACCCAGGATCTCCCAGATAACAGCGATTCTTTCCCTGCCTAAAGCCGCAGACCAGCTTGCTGCAACCGCTTTGGACTACGGCATAGGTGTTCCGGTAGTTTCACTTGGAGAAGGGAGCGGGCTGAGGGATTCGCTTGGCCTTTTGCGTATTACAATTCCAGCGCAGAAAGAGATTGTTCATCTTCTTGTATCAAGATACGATTCTGAAAATATGCTGAAAATACTGATTGAGCACAGCTATCTAAACAGGCCCGGGGGAGGGTTTATTTACAGTACTCCGGTGTATTCAGCAAATATGGATACCAGGATGGTAATAGGCAAACAGACTCATTCTGCCAGCATGGAGCAGATGATTGAAGCTATTGATGAATTGAAGGGTGACGCAGGCTGGCGAAAACGAAGTAACGATGTAAAAACGGGAAAAGTCAGTTTTACCCGGAAGCAGCGGGAAATTACAGTTTACTGCCCCGAAGGTTCAGCTGAAAATATAGCCGCATGCGCAATTGATGCCGGGGCAAAAGGAGCTACCTTTTCCAGGGTTCAATGCCTTGCAAGGGGTGAACAAAACCACAATACCACAGCCCTGGAACGTGTGCTGGCACTTGTCCCCGAGAAAATCGCGGAATTGATAGCAGATAAGATTTTCAATTACGGAATCGATAATCCCGGGCAGGTTTTGACAATAGAAATGCAGGAAGTCCAGGCTGCCTTTTCGCACGTCTGAATTCTTCCAGGATTTATCTGGAGCACTGCACTGCCCTGCCCTGCCCTGCCCTGCCCTGCCCGGCAGACTGGAAGACTGGAAGACTGCAAGACAGGGAGACGTAAGTAAAAAAAAGTAAACTTTTTAGCCTTTTCATAGTTTTTTTATTTTCTGTTCTGTTTAAAAATATTTATTTGATAATTTCCCAAGTATAGTTATACTTTAAAACAGTATTAATAATATTTTTGCTTATAATTTTTTTCTGGAGTTAATCAATGAAAAAACTGTTTCTTTTTTTAATATGCTGCATTATACCGTTCACATCACTTGCTGCGCAAAGCGGGAAGAAAGCTCTTCTTGCAATGGAAAGTACAAAATTCAAGAAAGTTCTTATCGAAGAAATGAAAAACGAGCTTGAATCAAGATCTGTCAAAGTTACAATTGTTTCTGACCACAAGAAAGAGCTTTCAAACTATAAAGCATCTGATTTTGATTATGTGTTTATTACAAATTCCGGTGTTAACTCAAAGGTGAGGCCCTGGGTAAAAGAGTGGCTTAATGCAAACAACAACAGCAAAAACATTCTTCTTCACACAACTAAAATCAAGGAATGGGAGGAAAAAGTTTCTGTAGATGCAATCTCTTCCGCTTCCCTAAAAAAAGATATTACTCCCCTTGCAAAAGAATATACTGATCTTCTCTTAATGAAGTGATGAAGTGATAACTGAATAAAGATGACAAACTATTTAAGGGATGAAAATAAGTTAGCGAAAGAATTATTTTTTTTTGTACTGTTTTTTCATCCACTGTTTTTTATTAATCTATATTTTGCGGGAAACTGGTATTCTATTCTGCACAATTACTCTTTAGGTATGCTGTTCGGAATTACCGGCTACTGCTATCTCTCCTCCGCTCTTCTTCTATCAACCAGAATCCGGATACTTGACCGGCTAGTCGGGCATGACCGTATTATAAGGGTACACGGATATCTTGCATCAGCAGGTATAATATCAGGAATAATCCATCTTTTTTTTAAATTATCATATATTTCCGGGGTCTCGTTTCATACAGTTTCAGGGGGGGCATCACTTGTAATTTTTAGTATTTTACTGTTAATGACATTTATTTACATGATTGAAAAAATCTATATCCCTCTTCCCGGATTAAAAACTTTAAAATCCTTTATAATCAAAAATTTCAATCTCGATTACTCTGTAATGAAAAATCTGCATAACGGCTTTTCACTTGCTCTTTTTTTCCTTATTGTTCATGTCCTTTTATCATATTCGACTTCCGAAACTCTTTTCAGATTTTATATAATGGCGCTTCCCGGAACTGTTTCCTTGATCAGATATATTTATTTTAAATTCATAAAAATACATTATCTTAAAAAAAATCAGTTTTATGTTAAGATAACAGAAAGAAACACTCCTTCAGTCATCAGCATTAATTTAGAACCTCTTAATAAAAAGTTATCTTTCAGGGCAGGCCAGTATATTTATCTAAGTATTATTTCTTCAGAAATCCAAAAGGAAGAACACCCTTTTACAATAGCCTCTTCTCCATCAGTTGATTCACTTACCATTACAGCCAGTGAAATCGGCGATTATACAAAAAAATTGTTATCTGTAAAGGAAGGAGACAAGGCGCTTGTTGACGGACCTTACGGGCTTTTTACCCCTGTTAACAACAGCAGAAAAAAAATATTTATTGCAGGTGGAATCGGGATTACCCCTTTTCTTTCTGTTTTAAAAGAGTGGGAAACAGAGGAGAATATACCTCAATCTGCACTGCTATGGAGCCTCCGCTTAGAAAAAGATATTATTGATCGGGAGTTTCTTGTCAACTTGAGTAAAAAAAGAGATTGGTTTTCATACACCATCTTTTTAACACGTGAAAAAGTACCAGGATTCAAACATGGAAGGATTTCTCTTGAAGATTTAAAAAGTATTTTTTCTTCAGGAAACAGCTCTTCATTCGATGTTTATATCTGCGGTACTGAGGATTTCAGGAACTCTTTAAGAAAAAAGCTTTCCATGCTTGGCATTCCGCAGCGCAATATCTATTTTGAAAGTTTCTCAAGCTGATTAAATACAGAATAAAGGACTGTAAACCTCCTTATTCTAATTCTGTTTTATTTTTTTCCTATCATAAAAAACAGCATATAACGCGGGAATCAGTATAAGAGCTGATGCTGTACTGAATACTAGCCCGAATATTATTGTGTTTGCCATCGGCTGCCAGATTACCGATTTTCCTCCAATACCTGCTGCAGTAGGAAGGAGACCTGCAATTGTTGTCAGCGATGTAAGTAAAATCGGTCTTAACCTTGTATCAGCTGCCTCTGTTACAGCTTCTTTTATACTTCTTCCATTCTTTCTGAGTTCATTTATAAAGCTTACAAGTACAATTGAATCGTTAACCGCAATACCTGCAAGAGCAACCGCCCCGTACATTACTGTCGTGCTGAATGGAGTACCTGATACAAACAGGTAGAGAATAATTCCTGCAAAACCTGCCGGAACAGAAAACAGTATAAGAAAAGGCTGGGTATATGACTTAAACTGGGTACCCAGAATCATATAAACAAGAAATAAGGCAATAAGAAATATCTGTGCTATTTTTTGGAGAAGATCCCTAAACTCTTCGAATTCACCTCCAGATTTTATTTCAAGATCAGAATAAACAAGACTGAACTCAGTTTCCGCTTCTTTTATTACAGCCTGTGTTATTTCAGGTATTTTTTCTTTGCTGTAAGCGCCTGAAGATACTGACGCGGTTCTTTTCCCGTCAATTCTTTTAATAGCATTTATTGAACTGTCTGTGATAATTTCTGCGAAAGCGCTGAACGGGATTCTCTCTCCTGTCAAAGAAGATGGAACTGACATCTGATCTAGATCTACCGCGCCCTTAATGCTCTTATTGTCATATCTAACTATGATATCAACAGGTTTATTATCAATAAGAATTGTATCTGTTTTAATACCGTCAATAAAAGCTCTTATATATAACCCGGCTGACAACACATCAAGGCCGTAACTTGCAGCTCTTTCGTTATTTATTGATATTTTAAGTTCCGGAGCACCTCCGCTAAGGTCATCTTCTATATTCAGAAGCTCCGGATAGTTTTTAAGCCTGTCCCGTATAAAAAGTACAGTTTTTTCAAGAGACTCAATACTGCTTCCTGTTATGGTAATATTAAGAGGTGAATCCTGAGGCGGACCATTTGTCGCTTTCCTGAAGAAGATGTTTTCAGCTCCAGGTATACTGCGGGTAAGATTTTCAGCTTCTCCCATAATTACAGAAACCGGACGTTTCCTCCCCTCTTTTAGGCTGCTTAATTCCACCATTATCTGGGCTGTATTGCCTTTTCCGGAACTTCCCCTGTCTGTTGATAAAAACCCTATAAAGCTGCTGACAGATACCACTTCCCCGTTACCGGCAAGAGGGATAAGTTTTTTTTCAAATTCTTTTACAATTTTGTCAGTCGTTTTCACAGAAGTTCCAGGAGCCATTTCTATGTCAATATAAAATACAGAATAATCTTCTGCGCTGAAAAGATCCTGTTTAAGGCTTCCGGCAAGAGAAAACAGAACTAGGATCAGGGCAAAGAAAAGAGACGCAGCTGTTTTTCTTTTTTCATATACAGCATAAATAAAGTTTTTATATTTTCCGCTGAATTTGAACCGCATTTCCTTTGCCTTTCCCTCTTTTTTTCCCGGCCAGTCTGCATAGTGGGATGGGAGGAAAAAGAGAGCTTCAAATGTACTTGCGGCAAGGGCAATCGCAGCAGTAAGAGGGATTACTCTAAGGAATTTTCCTATTGTCCCGGGGAGGATCATCAGCGGCAGAAATGCGGCAATAGTTGTGAGTGTAGCAGATAAAACAGGAACCGCTACCTGGTCAGTTCCTTCTATTGCAGCCTCTTCATAGGTCCTTCCTTTCTGCCTGAACCTGTAACAGTTTTCAACAATAACAATTGAATGGTCAACAACCATTCCAAGAACCAGAACAAGCGCGAAAAGTGTGTTTGAATTGAATGTTTTTCCTGTAATGTTGAGAATTATAAAAGTAATCGCAAATGTCACAGGAATTCCAACAGCTGTAATTAAGGCGTTTCTTAATCCGATAAAAAAATAAAGAGTAATAACCAGCAGTATAAATCCAATTAATGCATTATTTGTTAAAACATCCAGGCTTGAATTTATTTTAACAGTTGAATCATTCAGAAATTTGAAAGAAACATCAGAACTGACTTCTCTTCTGTTTTCCGAGACAATTCTCTTGACATCCTCTACTATTGATACAGAATTTCCCCCGGGAATTTTTGTTATTCTCAATGTAACTGATTTTATGCCGTTAAATCTTGAAAAGCTTTTTTCCTCTTCAAATATCTCATTTATATCAGCAGTATTTTCAAGATAAAGAGTCCCCTTATTGTCCGAAGACTTTTTAACAACAATATTTCTGAAGCTTTCTACAGCTGCAGCTTCTCCAGCTGTCCTTACAAGATATTCTGTCTCACCGTTATCAATGCTGCCTGCCGGGATATTTATATTTGATGATTTTACAGCAGATGTAATATCGCTGATCGAAAGAGAATAGCTGCGCAGCTTATTCTGGTCAGCAGTTATTGAAATTATTTTTTTCCTGCCTCCTATCATTATCACATCTGATACATCTTTTACATATTTAATTTCATCCTGTATTTTTTCAGATATTTCAATAATTGTTTTATAATCAACTTCACCGTAGACTGAAATATCAATAACCGGATTAAAATCATTTGATGAAAATGAATCTATTGTTTCTTTTTCTGCACCATCCGGAAGATCTGCCCTGTTAAACCTTGTAATGACTTCCTGATAAAGTTTATCAAATCTATCCTTGTTTATGCTGCTTTGGAACCTGACCTGTACAGTACTTACGCCGGCTGTAGAGACAGACTGTATTTCATCAAGATTTTCAAGCCCCTGCATTTCATCTTCTATCGGAACAGTAATCTGTTTTTCAACATCCTCGGCCCCGGCACCAGGGTAGGGAACAGTTATAACAGCCCAGAAGAAAGGGACTTCGGAAAACTCCTCTCTCGGCATTTCCATAAAACTGAAAATTCCCAGCACAAGGAGGGTTGTCATAAGTATATTTACAAAAACCGGATTTTTTACAGAAAGATTTCCAACTGTCATTTCAATTCTCCGGAATTCCCTGTTACAATAGTTTTCACCTTATCCCTGTTTCCAAGCGAATTTAATCCGCTTGTTATCAAGGTTTCTCCATCCTCAAGCCCCCTTTTTATAATAAGCCTGTTTCCGAAACGCTTTCCTGTTTCAACCTGCCTAAGCACCGCTTTCCCGTTTTCCTCAATAAATACAGATGTAATGCTGTTTCTTACAGTTACAGCCGAAGAAGGGATAATGATGTGCCTATTCTTATCCCTGGTTTTTATTACAACTTCTGCGCTGCTGCCTGTGAGTATTTTATCGTTTGAGCTGTTTTTCCATTCAGCTATCACCTGAAAACTTCCTGTTTCAGGATTACTCCCTGCTCCCACCGCAGTAACAACCGCATCAAATACTTGCAAACTGCCGTTTATATCGGTAGAAATTTCAGCATCCAGCCCCTTTTCAAGACTGTATGCCTGTCTTTCTCCAACTGATATTTCAACAATAAATTCAGATCTATCTGTAATTCTCGCGATATTTGTTCCCGGAAAAATATAGCTCCCTTCAGTTTTTTCTGTATTGAAAAGTGCAATATATCCGTCAAAAGGGGCTGTAACTGATCTTTTTTCATAATCAGCCTTTGCAGTTTTGAAGTCTGACTCTTTTTTTAAAAGATCTGTATAAGCCTTGTTAAAATCGCTTCTTGAAATTCCGCCCTGTTTAAAAGAGGATTTAAATCCCTCAAAGTCTTTTGCTGCATCTTTAAAAAGCTGTCTTGTAAGCTCAATCTGTGCTTTTGGAATTTCATTTTCAATTCTGATAAGTAAATCCCCTTTTTCAACCTTTGCCCCAGGCTCCCCGTTAACTTTTTCTACAATTCCACCAGCTTCTGAAACAAGCCATATCTCGTTTTTCCCTTTTATAATGCCTGATGCCCTTACCTCTGGAATAAGGCTGTCCATGCTGACTATAACAGCTTCAACCGCTTTTTCTGGTGTATCTTCAGGTGTTTTCCATGTGGCAGATGATGTTCCGTCTGCTTTTCTGCTGCAGGAAAATGATAATGTTAATAGTATCAAGACAATAAATAATTTAGCTGATAAATTCTTCATAAAAACTCCGGCATAAATATATACATAAATTTAAGATATTTTTCGAATAACTTTACAAAATATAACCATTTTTTAAAATAGCTGGCAATTTTTTTCAACTGCTGCTAACGTCTTGACGCTAAATATTTGTCAGAAGCAAATCGACATTTTGAATCTTGAAAGAAAAAACTTCAGGTCAAGCAGTTGTCAGCTGTTACTTAATTCCTTATTTCTTTAATTCCAGGGCAAATTTTTCACATACTTGATTAATTACATCTGGAAAAAGAGACATAAGACTATCTGGATTATATATACCGCCGACAATTGCAAATGTCTCTTTACTGGAAGCATTATAAGAATTCTGAAAAATTATTTTTCCATTTGAATCAAGAAGAACAGCATTCATTGTTACATATGCTCTAGCAACAGCATTCTTTTGCATTCCAGAAAATTTCTTTTTTTGAAATTGAAAATCAATATACAGACAACTCTTTATCCCTGTAGAATGACAAATTTTTTTAACTAAGCCAGAATCTTTATTTGTTAAATACCGATATCCGTCAGGAACAACAAAACCTGATGCTTTTAACAATATATCTTCCTTAGCTGAAAGATATATTTCTGAATTAATAATAACAAAAGGATCGATTACCTCAACATCATTTTTTGATAACGCATCTCTTAATGTTTTTTCTGCGTTTGACAATAAATTAATCGCGTTTTCACCTGTTATTTCATCAGCTTTTTTATTAATCAAATATCCTAATACACTGGATGATTCTTCTTTTTCGCCGTACCATGTAATGTCTTTATTTGACATGATGGAAATCAAGCCTGAAGGAGATATTTCACTTCCTTTTTTTAGGGAACCAGTGGTGGAACACCCAACAAGGATTGCACACATACCAAGAAACAAGTATTTTTTCATAGAATTCCTTATATACCTTTTGATTCAAAATATATATTCCAGTAACACCGGGTTTTTTAAATATACTCAAATTTAATTGACTGTTATAACTCTATGGTTTGTTTAGCCTCACTAAACAGCATTACACAGTTGCGGCATTTCTGTTTACCACAATACAATGCTATATCACCTCTTTTTATCATACTTTCTATTGTATCCCCGGAACTAATGAGAGACACACCAAGAGTTAATGTCACTGCAGCTGATTTATTGCCACTATCAAACTCATATCTACTCGATTCCACACTCTTTCTGATCCGTTCAGCTAATATTATAGCATGTTCCATGTAAGTTGATGGTAAAAAAAGGAATTTTTCTCCTCCCCATCTAACAGAAGTAACATGAGTTCTGATCGTTTTGCAGAGATCTTCAGCTATTGACTTCAGTAAATAATCCCTACAATCATGCCCATATAAATCAATGATATTTTTGAAAAAATCAATATCAGCGATTGCCAGAGCGAACTGCGGACCGGTTTTTTGATATCGATTATATTCCTGCTGAATTTTTTTTTCATATAACGCCTGTTATAAAGACCGGTCAGGCTATCGGTAATTGAGATCCGCTCAAGTTCCTGACGAAGGCTGCCTCCGGATATAGAGGCCGCAAATCAGGTAATAGCTGTAAAAAATCAAAATTGTGGATAATATCAAGGTGATAAAAGCAGACAGATAATATGTTCTTTGAACAGTATAACTTGTCAGAAGCAGGAAAGATAAAATGGGAAATAATGTAAAACTTGAATTATGCTGATCTATAATTCCAATGATATCTTTAACAGGAGATTTGATATATCTCTTTACAAACTGCAGAGCTGCCAGGTGCTGTAATTTGACTAATTTTAGCTGATAAAGATAAATGTGCAGCCGCAGGCGGATAGCCCG
>JAVEZE010000046.1:0-17061 GCA_034003145.1 Spirochaetia bacterium | reverse complement strand
GAGAGAGTTTACATTGATATCCCAGGCAGTTTGCGGATTTTTTTCAGATGTAGCTGAAAGCAGGGCAGCAAGATGATAAATCCTCTTTACATTGAATTTTTTTATTATCTGGTGAAGCGCTTTTCCATCCCTGCTGTCTGTCTTTACAAACGGGCCACCTTCAATAAGATCACGGTTGACATCATCACGGAGATCAGTCAAAACAACATTATCATTCCCATAGGACTCCCTGAGCTTCAGCGCAAGCTCAGAACCGATCTGCCCGAGCGCTCCAGTTAAAAGTATTCTCATTTCTTATCCCCCGTGTAATTTATCCGGCTAAACAACTTGAATTATTACAAGCCTCATATTATAGTAAATTAATGTTCACTATATCAAACTTGTTGATTTTATTATAGTGAATTAATGTTTACTATGTCAAACTTTTTTAAAGGAAACAATGATTATGGTTGAAAAGCATCTTCTCCCTATTGGAACAACAATCCAGGAAATACGGAAAAACAAAAAAATGACGCTTGGTATACTTTCAGAAAAAAGCGGTGTTTCAAAAGCAATGCTTTCGCAGATAGAGTCAAACAAGGTAAACCCGACAGTAGCTACTGTATGGAAGATAGCGACAGGGCTCGGGGTTGATATAAACGAACTTACACGGGTAATCTCAATTACAAAAAGGAATTTCACCCTTACAAAGAAAGATGAAATCCTGGGACTTGAGTGCGATCAGGAAGGGGTACACCTCAGAACACTTACCCCTGTTACAATGATTGATGATCTTGAGATGTATCTGATTACCTTCGACCCGGAAAGCGAACTAAAATCACTTCCCCATTTTCCAGGCACAGAGGAATTCCTTACCCTTCTCGAAGGGCAGCTGACTGTAAAAGCCGGAAAAAGCGATACTGCAATGCAAAAGGGAGATTTTCTTGCCTATCACAGCGATATTGACCATTCAATTAAAAACACGGGAAAATCAAAAGCTTTGCTTCACATGGTTGTAAGGTATAAAAAGCTAACAGACAGATAATCCTACACCTCTTTAGAAAGCCGTCAAAGCCTGAGGGCTGTCGGGGCAGCGGCAAGCCCTCCAAGCGCGGTCTCTTTCAGCGATGAATCCATTTTTTCCCCAGCCTCTTTCATCGCAGATATAACCTCATCAGAGGGTATAATGCTTTTTACCCCTGCCAGCGCCATCTCCATGGCAGCCAGCGCGTTCACCGCGCCGTGGGCATTTCTGAAAATGCATGGATACTCAACGTATCCGCCTACCGGGTCGCAGACAAGGCCAAGGGAATTTATCATCGACAGTGAAAACGCGTGTGCACACTGCTGCTGTGTCCCTCCGAGAAGCTCGCATCCGGCAGCAGCTGCCGTTTCAGAGGCAGAGCCGCATTCAGCCTGGCACCCTCCCTCAGATCCTGCCGCCTCCTATGGATGAAAGCTGCAGATTAAGCGTATGTCCATGTTTTCCTGAAACAATAAACTGGGCAGTATTGGGATGCACTTTTCCGAAATTTGATTCTGTAAAGCTGAACTTCATTCCTGCATTTTCCTCTGCCTCAAAACTGCCTGTTATCCGCTCATCGTCAGGCTTATCCCCTAAAAGCCTGGTAGTTTATCAAAACCATCATTCCATGATATATTTTCTGCCATGAATTATAAAACTGAAAAGAAAAAACCGTCAGACTCCATGGTTCAAATGGAGCAGCTGGTACTTCCAAATGACGCCAATATGCTCAACAACCTTTTCGGAGGAAGGCTTCTGCAGTGGATAGACGCGGCAGGGGCCATGGCTGCGATGAAACATTCAAGAAAAGAGGTAGTAACTGTAGCTGTCGACAGTGTTGACTTCAGGGAGCCAGTAAGGGTGGGAGACATGGTAAAACTCACAGCAAAAGTCACCTGGACAGGAAGAACATCCATGGAGATTAAGGTTACCGTGTTTTGTGAAAAACCGCGGACAGGGGAAATAATAAAAACAAACGAGGCATTTATGACGCTTGTAGCATTAAATGATGACGGCAAGCCTGGTGAGGTTCCAGCTCTGTCCCCGGAGACAGATGAAGAGAAAGCTGATTTTGACACGGCAAAAGAGAGAAGAGACTACAGGCTTGACAGAAAATCAAGCAGAGAAAAGGCTTTAAAAGAAAAATAATTCCCTTCAGGAAAAAATTCTTTTTTTTGGCACGGGTTTGCTTTATTGATCAGGAGACAGCCGCAAGCCTGGCTCCTGTTTAAACAAAAAGCGCACCCTTATTTCAAGGAATGCGCTCTTTATCTTTTCAGAAGCTGATGCTGATTATTATTTTACTGCGTCAAGTTCTCCATAAACTTTAAGAAATTTACCTTCAATTTTTGCCTGCAGCGTCCCAGCGAACTGGAAATACTCTGATGTCGCGTAATCATTTAAAACTTTTCCTGTTTTTGCAGGGGTTGAGGCAACCTGTTTCCCGTCAGCTATTGATGTATTCCACACCTTGTTCCAGTCAACATTCGCAGCCTTGCCTGTCGATGAAAAATCAGGATGTATTGTATTGTCTGTATGGCCTATTTTTCTCATCCTGTAGTTACCTTTGGGAAGGGAAAGCTTTCCTGCTTTGTCAGTTACAATTTCATAGGCAGTTCCCCTGTGTACATAACGGATAGTAATTGTACCGTCATTTGCCTGAACCGCGGTAAGGTTGTCTCCTGTCATTGTTGCGTTGCTTGCTACCGAATAAAGAAAAAGGCTCCTGAGCCCTACAGGCATGGTCGGGTTTCCCTTTACATCCCTTCTGTAGCTGTTAAAAAGTTCTGTAGTATGTCCCTTGCTCGCGCCTGCTACAGCATCAAAGGAATCTTTTTCATTTGCATTATTTGATCCCCTGAAAGTAAAATAGTTGTTTGCGTAGTCCTGCTCATAAAGATTTACCTGTGAATAAACAGCCAAGTCTGCAGCATATAATGCCATTGCTGAAAAAACAATTAATATAACCAGAATTGTTATTTTTTTCATATTATCTCCTCTCTTTACCTAATTATAAGATATATATCCTACTATATACATATAAATATGTATATTTTTTATCCTATTTGTCAAGGGCCGGCTGCTTTATTTTCCCAGCAGCATTATTTTAACATTATTGATTTTTGTCAGTGAAACAGAATCCACAACAATCTCAGCCCCTTTTACGAAAATCTTTTCTTTCCGTTTGGGGATCCTCCCAAGTTCATCAATTATAAATCCGCCGATTGTCTGGGAAAACCTTCCAATAGGCAGACTTGTTCCAAGACTGTCGTTTACCATACTGATCAGAGCGCTTCCGCTTACAAGATATGTATTTTCATTTAAAATAGTTATTTTATCATGCTCAGGCGTATCATCCTCATCATACAGCTCTCCGACAATCTCTTCAATAATATCCTCTATTGTAACAATGCCGGCAAGCCCGCTGTATTCATCAAGAATTATTGCCATATTTTTTTTGGCTTTCTGCATTATAAAAAGCGCGTCCCGTATCTTTTTATTATCAGGTAAAAAATAGGGAGGGATCATGATATCTTCGAGTTTTATAAAAACATTTTCTTCTCTGCATCCAATTTTTTTAACTATGTCTTTTACAAGGACTATCCCCTTTATGTTCTCGGGGTTATCTTCATATACAGGAATACGGGAAAAGCTGTTGCTGTTGATAAGATCTATTACATCAATTATCCTGCTGCTTTTATCAAGGCTGAAAACTTCTGTCCTGTGAGTCATTATGCTGCTGATATTCTGCTGATCAAGCCTGAATACAGCATGGACCATATCTCTCTCATAATCTTCAAGCACCCCTTTAGCCTCGGCATATCTTACAAGTCTCAGGATAGCATCCATTGTAAGTGGATCTCTTGTTTGAGGGGAAAGATAGCGCGTGATAGAGCTGCTGATCAGAGTTATAAACCAGATAATAGGGGAAAAGATAATAAGAAATGTATTGATAATCGGCGCTGCGAAAACAGAAATCCCTTCATTATGGAGAAGCGCGAGATTCTTTGGAATTACTTCCCCGAAGATAAGAATCGCAAGTGTCAAAAAACCGGTCATGAATCCAATAAAAGCATTCCCTAACAGTTCAATCGTAAACCTTGTAGATATTACAGATAATGATATATTTACAAGATTATTCCCTGTAAGGATTGCAGTAAGAAGTTTTTCCGGGTTTTTTAAAAGTTTTTTTACAAGCTTGCCCCTGCTTCCTTTTTTGTCTGCGAGAGTCTCGATCTGAAGGGTGGAAAGTGATGTAAAAGCTGTTTCTGAAGATGAAAAAAATCCTGACAAAAGCAGGAGTGAGACAATTAAAATTATTTGACCAATCATTTTATATTAAAATATTCCTAAAAACTGTTTTTGTCCATTATTTTATTAACCATTTGTTAATCAGCTGTTAACCCGGCCCCTGTCTAATCAGGTCATCTGTATCATCATTTTTTGGAAAAATACCGGTTGACGGCATTTTTTTCTCAAGATGCGCCATCTGTCTGGCTACTTTTCTGATCTCATCCTTTAAAATAAAGATACAGTCGCTTTCTTCCGCATAACCCCGGACTATGTCTTCTGCCAGAGCCCTGCAGGTAGGGGCCCCGCAGGAGCCGCAGTCAAGTCCAGGGAGTTTGCTGCAAATCTCTTCAAGTTTTTCCATCATCTTCATGGCAATCCTGATATCTTTATCAAGCTTCATTATTGGTTTTGAATAGATTTCATGGGTCCAGTTAAGGTCAAATCCCGGCCTTTCAAAGACATCGCTGCTGATAAATGGATTGGAATTCTTTTTTACAAGATTTTTTACGCTTGACCTGGCTATAAATGTGTTTTCCACATTCAGAATACCGCCGACACACCCGCCGGGGCATGCCATTGCCTCAATAAAATCAATATCATCAATACTTTCACTTTCAATCTGTTCAAGAACCTTTATCACCTGATGAATACCGTCTACCGATATGCTTCTTGGAGCACCGACCGCCTCTCCTTCCCCATCGCTGTAACCCCATCCGACACCCAGGCCTGAAGCATTGGAATACCGTTCAGGCGTATCAATTTTTTTTATTGCGCTTCTGATGGGAAGATAAATATCCTTGGCCGCAATAACGCCGTCTACCCAGGATTCATGGTCACCTATTGGAGATCTTACCGCAGTTACCTTTGCCGGGCATGGTGAAATGAAAAAGACTCCGATATTTTTTTTATCCTTGTGGATATATTTTTTAACAATTCTTGCCGCAAGCTCCATTGGAGACTGGATTTTTATTACATGCTCGATCAATGCCGGAAATCTTACCTGGATAAGCCTTACAACCGCAGGACAGGAGGATGAAATCAGGGGTTTCGGATATTTATCAGATTTCAAAAGCTCTCTTGTCGCGATAGAGACAATTTCCGCAGCTCTTGCAACTTCATAGACATCATTAAATCCGATTTCAATAAGTGCCGAAAGGATGTATTCAGGGCCGGTAATATCGCGGAACTGGCCGTAAAAGCTGGGAGCCGGAAGCGCGACCTTATAATCATATTTTTCAATAATACTGAGCGGGTCAGAGACAGCTTTTTTGGCATGCGATGGGCATACCCTTATGCATTCACCGCAGTCTATGCATCTTTCTGTTATGATAACTGCTTTTCCGTCCCTTACCCTTATGGCTTCGGTGGGGCAGTTGGATATACAGTTTGTGCATCCCCTGCAGAGGTCTTTATCAAGAGTTACTGAATGATAATATCCGTTTTTGTCCATGGCTTATTTATCCTGGGCAATTTTAACCTTTATTGTAACAATAGTCTCCACTCCAGGAGTACTTTTAATATCAAGATAGTCTGAATTTCTTTTTATATTCGGAAGACCCATCCCTGCCCCGAATCCCATCTCCCGGATCAGGTCAGAAGCAGTTGAATACCCTTCCTGCATTGCAAGGGTAATATCAGGTATTCCTGGGCCGTGGTCGGTGAGGACAGCAGTAACTGCTTCAGGAGTTATCTCAATATCTACAGTTCCTCCGCCGCCGTGTATTACCATATTTATTTCCGCCTCATAAAGTGATATTACCGCTTTTTTGATAATTACCGGATCTACTCCAATCTGCATCAGGTTTTTCTTTAAACTGCTTGATGCGGAACCTGCCGCAGACATATCGCTATCCGGCAGTGAGAAATTAAGGTTTAGTTTGAGAGCAGGTCCGCTTACCATCTGAAGTTAACTACCGGCGGATATGCTTTTCTGACAGAGAATGAAAGAATAATCCCTCCAACAACTCCCGCAATATTCTGAATTATGTTGCCGGGAACTTCAAAAAGAGCGGCGCCCGGGCCGACCATAAATACACTGGCAAGAAAATAACCTGAAACCATTATTAAAGATCCTGTTAAAAAACAGATTATTCCTGTAATAAAGATATTCGCAGTTTTATCCTTTTCCCTTGCAAGAACAAGATTATAAACAATACCTACAAGCAGCCCCTGGAGCCCGTGTACCAAAAAAGATATCGGTGCCCATTGCCCGTAACCTCCAAGGATATCAGCTAAAGCTGTCCCTATACCGCCTGCAAAGAATGCTGAGACAGGACCAAATACAAATGCTGCGAAATATATTGCCACATCTCCCAGATTGATATAACCGCGTGTCGGTGCTATGGGAATTCTTATTGCGATTGTAAATATTGTTACAATTGCAGACAATACAGCTATTGCAGCTATCCGGAATGCTGTCGTATCTGTAAATTTATCAGATCCTGACATTCTGCGCCTCCTTAAGACAAGCTGAATATAATAATAATCAATATAACAGGAAATGACAATATTAGTTCCTTCCGCAATTCCTTCAGACTTTTCATTTTTTTTGTCTGGCCAGGTAAATTCTTCCTGCCGACACCGCGGGTTTCAAGCGCCATCGCGAGGGAGGGAATACTTTTTACAGCCTGAATCAGAACAGAGGTAAGGACAGAAAGCAGCTTTTTAAAGCGGGATGGAAAATTCCACTTTGAAATATATGGCGATTGTGGCGTAAGCCTCATTTTATGGGCATCAAGCGTCCCTTCATATATTGATGATAAATATGGGATATACCTTACAGTAAGTGATATCATAAGTGATATTTTGTATGATAGCCCGAAAAACCTTAAGGAAAGGATAAAATCCTCTATCCTGGTTGTTCTCAGAAAAAGATAAAAAAGAAGTGTAATGCCTAGAAATCTTCCAACAAGATGAAAAGACTCAATAAGCCCGGCGCTGGTTAAAAAAGGGCGCCCCTTAATCGCAATATAAACTGTTCCATCTGCATGAAACGGAGGGGTAAGGATAATTATTAAAATCAAAAGCGGCGCGATAACCTTTACCGGCGTTAGTATATCTTTTAACCCTGTAGAATAAATACCGGATGCAAATATTGCCATGATAACTGTATAGTATTTAAAAACAGGAAGAGGGACAAAAAAGAAGATTGAGATAAAAAGAAGAAAAAAAAGCTTGATCCTTGGATCAATCCTGTGAAAAAGAGAGTTTCCCTTTAAATATGTTTCTGTAACCATCAAATGACCTCTGCCATTGAGATATCAAGCAGCTTTTTGAATCTTTCACCAGAATCGCCGCTTGTCAGGAAACCTTCTTCTATAACCAGAATCCTGTCCGCAAGTCCTGCAGAGAGTCTCATGTCATGAGATATAATCAATATGGCTGGAGCGGGATCAAGATTTTTAAGGCTTTTCAGGATCAGGGTATAATCATTAAATGAAAGCCCCGAATCTGCCTCATCAATTATAACAATCTTCTTGTTCAGCAAAAAATAGATTGCTGCCTGCAGCCTCTTCCTGGCTCCATAGCTCATTATAGCCGGAGGGGCATCAAGGCTTTCAAGGCGGAAGAGGGCAATCGCATTTTCAATCATTTTTTTCTGCTCATTTTTATCAGCTTTGCCTGCTTTAAGCCCGAAAGAAAGTTCTTCCCCGACTGTAGGGAGAAAAAGCTGAAAATCAGGATTCTGAAAAAGATAAGCTGTGTTCCTGTTAAGCTCATCAGGAGTTGCAGGGTAAAGCTGCCCATTTTTCTCAAGAGAAACACTTCCGTACTCAGGGAGCAAAAGTCCGCTGATAATCTTTGCAAAAGTTGATTTACCTGATCCGTTCCTGCCGAGAAGCACTGCGACTTCTCCTCTCTTTAGATAAAAATCATCAATTTCAAGTAAAAATTCAGAATTGGGATATCTGAATTTAATATCAGAAACCTTTAACAGGACTTGAGAGTCTGACAAAACCTTATCAGAAGGAGTTTTTCTTATATTTATTTTAAGTTTATTGCTGTCAAGATATACTCCGCACTTAAGCGCCGCCTCCATAAATGCATTTCCTGGAGCTGGCTTTTCATCAAGAAAATTTTCACCATCATAAAGGAAAAACCTGGTGCAGTATTTTCTGTAGATATCAAGCATCTTTGAAGTAAGTATCAGGACAGTTTTTTTTTCTTTTTTAAGAAATTCAAGGAGAAAAACTCTCCCCTCGGGATCAATTTCCTCGAAAGTCTCATCCAGGATCCAAAGCTGTGGATCAGATGCGGCAAGACAGGCAAAAAGAAGCTTTCTCTTCTCTCCTCCTGAAAGATATGCGGGATTCATCTCTCTTAAAATTTCCAATTCAGTCTTTGCGATTGCATGGTCAGTTTTCTTTTTTATTAAATCATAATCATAACCTGAGGACTCAAGCGAAAATCCAATTTCACTTTCAACCTCAGGAGTTAAAATCTGTTCCTCCGGATTCTGAAAAACAATCCCGACGCTTGATAAAAGGTTATATGGTTTTTCTTTTATTACATCTTTATCTCCGATGTAAACTTCTCCCTCAAGAATACCGCCTGTATACCTGGGGACAAGGGCTGTAATAATTCTTGAAAGTGTTGTTTTTCCAGATTCAGGAGGGGCAAGGAAAACCGCAACCTCTCCCCTGTCAACAGAAAAGGTGAGATCTTTAAAAATATATCTTTTTCTTATCCCTTTGTATTCCGGATAGATAAATGAAAGGTTTCTGATGTCAAGGAAAACTGCCATGGAGAGATAGTAGCAGATTTTGGGTCTTATGTCTTTAATGCTTATGCTGAAAAACTTACTCCGCAGCAAGGGGTGCGCCGGCACCCCTTTTTTTGCGAAGCATATAAAAAATCCGGGATACAGCTTTTTACATCTATCTACATTTTTGTAAAAAGGATTACAGAATTGTGTCCGCCGAAACCAAGTGAGTTTGAAATAGCTGCATCAATTTTTCCGCTTTCCCCTTTATTGGGCACATAGTCAAGATCACAGTCAGGGTCAGGGTTCTCATAATTGATTGTAGCAGGAAAGTACTGATCCCTTATTGCAAGGATTGCCGCGACCGCTTCTATCCCACCGGCTGCGCCAAGGCAGTGTCCGGTCATCGATTTTGTTGAAGAAACCTTAAGCCCAGAATATGCATGTTCACCGAAAACTTTTCTTATCGCGAGTGATTCAGTCTTGTCGTTAAGGGGAGTCGAGGTGCCGTGTGCGTTTACATAATCGATATCCAAAGGATTAAGCCCTGCCGCATTGATAGCCATATTCATTGCCTGAACAGCCCCCCTCCCTTCAGGATGGGGAGCAGTTATATGGTTTGCGTCGCATGAAATACCGTAACCTGAAAGTTCACAGTATATTTTAGCCCCTCTTTTGACAGCATGTTCATATTCTTCAAGAATAAGGATACCTGCACCTTCTCCAAGTACAAATCCGTCCCTCTCTTTGTCGAACGGCCTGCTTGCCCTTTCTGGCGTATCGCAGTATCTGCTGCTTAAAGCCTGTATAATGCAGAATCCCGCAAGTCCAAGTTTTGTAATCGGGGCTTCAACCCCGCCTGCAACCATTACATCTGCAGTACCGTTTTGTATCCACATTGCAGCGTTTCCAATCGCGTCAGTGCCTGAAGCGCATGCTGTTACAACAGAATAACACGGCCCCTGGGCATTTATCATGATCCCTACATTGCCTGGAGCTATATTTGTAATCATCTTGGGTACTGTAAGCACCGGTATCCTTCTTGCTCCTTTTGTAAGGAGTTTCTCGTATCCTTCCTCTATTGACTCAAAACCGCCAATACCGTTTCCAAGCACTACGCCGTATCTTTCAGGATCAACTGACCCATCTTTTATGGCAGAGTCTGCAATAGCTTCTTTTGCTGCGGCAAGAGAATAGAGGGTGAATTTGTCAAGCTTTTTTGCCTCTTTCGGTTCCAGCAGGGATGAAGCATCAAAATCTTTTACCTCGCCTGCGATTGATACAGGATAATCATCAGTATTAAATCTTGTAATCTTTCCGACTCCGGATCTGCCCTCTTTAACCGCCTGCCAGAAAGATGGGGTATCATTCCCTATAGGGCTTACTGTGCCAAGTCCTGTAACAACTACTCTTCTTCTCATTAAATATCCACCTACATTCCCATTCCGCCGTCAATATTTATGACCTGGCCTGTTACGTATGAAGAAAGATCAGAAGCAAGGAAAAGAACAACAGAGGCTACTTCAGATGGAAGGCCAAGCCTTACAAGAGGAATTTTATCATAAAGCGCTTTAATCTGATTTTCGTTAAGCTTGTCTGTCATCGGTGTTTTGATAAAACCGGGAGCCACCGCGTTTACCCTTACTCCGCGGGATGCCACCTCACGCGCAAGGCTTTTTGAAAATCCGATAAGGCCTGCCTTTGATGCTGAATAGTTGCACTGGCCCGCATTTCCAATTACACCTACGATTGACGCAATATTCACAATTGCCCCGCTTCTTTGTTTAATCATTGATCTGGATATTACCCTGCTGATATAAAAAGCGCTTGTAAGGTTTATTTTTATTACATCATCCCAGTCTTTAGCAGACATTCTGAAAACAAGACCGTCTCTTGTTATTCCCGCGTTATTTACAAGGATATCAATTCCGCCGCTCTCTTCAAGAATTTTCTCGCATACAGCAGTAATTTCTTCTTCATCCGCGACATTGGCTTTTTTGAAAAAAACTTCTGCCCCATTTTCTTTTGCAAGAGCTTCATACTCACCCAGATATTCGCTTTCATTTAAATCGAGAAAATAAACCGAGGCTCCATTGCCCAGAAAAGATAAAACTATCTCTCTGCCAATCCCTCTTGATCCGCCTGTAACAAGCGCTTTTTTCCCTTTAAGTAACATATAAAACCCCCTGTTCCTGTTTATACTTTAATATTTCATCTATTTTACCTGCAGGCAGGCATGGTATATCACCGCCCACAGCTTTCCAGAGCCCTGCCAGAACTGTTCCCGGCCCTGATTCAATACACATTTGTACACCTTCCTTTAAAAGTTCCTGCTCCTCATTTACCCAAAAAACTGTCGATGTCAGCTGCCTTGAACAAAGGCTTTTGGCATCATCTCCGGAAGTTACCAGTTTTCCTGTAACATTGGAATATACTTTTTTGAAAGGATCATTGAATTTGTATTTTTTAAGTATTTCCGCGTACTCTGCTTCAGCATCATTCATAAGCGGGCAGTGAAAAGGGCCTGAAACCTTAAGCCTTATAAATCTTTTTGCGCCGGTTTCCTTAAACACCCCCTCTGCTGCAGAGAGTCCGCGGTCTGTTCCTGATATTACAATCTGCAAAGGGCTGTTGTAATTTGCTATAAAAACCCCATTCAAATCACCATTTTTCAAAACACTTTCTACAGCATCATATTCAAGCCCGACAACCGCAGCCATTCCTGGAGAGCCGCCAGGAGAATCAAGCGATCTGCTTACCTTCTCCATAATCAGTCCCCGTTCCCTTACTATCTCAAATAGAGATTCAGTATTTATAATTCCGGCATCCCAGAACGCTGATAATTCGCCCAGGCTGAATCCTGCGCATATATCGCTTTCTATTCCCTGCTCCTTCAGAAGCATTGAAGATGCGATATTTATAAGAGTTACAGCTGTCTGTGCTTTATCTGTTGGTTTTAACTCTTCTTCAGATCCATGGAACAGCAGTTTCGGCAGGTCAATGCCCGCGCTTTCAGACGCTGTTTTAAACAGCTGCTTAATTTTATCGCTGTAGTCCCAAAGATCTTTACCCATACCGGGGTGTTGAGCTCCCTGGCCTGGATATAATAAACATTTTTTCATTTTTCCTCCTGAAAAGTTTCAGTCAACATGAAAATAAACGGCGGAAAGTTAACACAGGAGTTAAAATAAAGTCAATAACAAAAAGGGGTATTTCAAAAAAATTCAGACATCATCGGCAAGTTCTTCAACAAGTTCATCAGGTTCATCATCGACTGGCTCTGCAGATCTTTTCAAATCACTGTTTTCCACTGTATCTGCGGTCTCAAGATCTTCAAGCTCATCAGAAATTTCATCATGAACTTCTGCTTCAAGCTCTTCCAGGATTTCGTCAGGAGCTTCTGCTTCAAGTTCTTCCAGCTCTTCGATAATTTCATCCTTGGTTTCTTCCTCAAGCTGTTCAAGCTCTTCAAGGGATCCGGCCGGAGCTTCTTCCGCAAGTTCTTCCAGAATTTCATCCGGAGATTCTTCCTCAAGCTCTTCCAGGGTTTCAACAGGAGCTTCTTCCTCAAGCTCTTCCAGGGTTTCAACAGGAGCTTCTTCCTCAAGCTCTTCCAGGGTTTCAACAGGAGCTTCTTCCTCAAGCTCTTCCAGGGTTTCAACAGGAGCTTCTTCCTCAAGCTCTTCCAGTTCCTCAACCGGCTCAAGGTCTGATTCCGCAGCTCCCGTCAGCTCATCTTCGGCAGAAGGAAGTTCTTCTTCGCTTCTGGGGCCGGGAACTTCCCTGGATAGTTCCCCGGAAAATCCCTCGGAAAGTTCTTCAACCGCTTCCCATTCAAGACTGCCTGTACTTGCTCCGTATTCTACAAGAGCAGCTCTTATTGTAAGAAAAAAGGTGGGATAGATCATGTCATAAAAATATGTTCTGTAATAAATAGCCAGTTTCTTTTTCCTGAAATATGAAATAACAGAACCTGCTATATCTTCTGAATCAGTTCCCGCCACCGCAGCTCCGGAAGAGGCAGCAGAGTTATCCTGGGTATAATTTGATGTTTTTGTATGGATATGGCCAGGCATGGAATTTACCCTGTCCTGATACATTCCAAGCTTGCAGAACAATTCATAAAGAGAATAAGTAATTTTAATAAACTTCTTTACCAGTTCTGTATCACTGTCCAGTTTTTCCAGAAAAAGCCTGTATTTGGCAGGATACATTGTTTTGAGAATCTCTTCTTTTCTGAGGTTTACCCCCTTCTGAATAAAAACTGACTCGATAGCATTTATGACAAATTTATTTCCCCTGTAATATTCAAGCAGTTCAACAATTTTATCAAATCCCGCCTCCCCCTTATTAAGCAGGAGTTTTACCTGGTCTGAAAGAGCCTCAGGCAGGGAAGGGTTTACCTGAACACTGTAGCTTTCAAAAACCGCGTTTTTTTTATCTTTAAGAAGTACTTTTTTATACTGAAAAAGCTCATCTATGGAAATATCCTTGAAATACCCCATTCTGGTCTGGGCTTCCAACTTGAACTGATTAAAATAATCCTCAACAACCCCGATGTCAGTAAGGATATCAAAGAATTTTTTTGAGATCCGCAGCCCTCCGATAGGAGCAGTGGATTCCATTCTCTTTGCCTCAATAACCGGCATGCCTATGACATCCCATTGCTTTGCGCCGGCAGGGCCGAAATTGCCTATTGTTACATCACCTACATTAGCCCCTATCCTGATCCTTATCTGAAAAAGCGCGTTTATCGAATAGGCGAACTCGCTGCCTGATCTGAGGTTGCTTATAATATCAAATGCTTTCCTTACAGCGGAAATTGTTTCCGGATCCACAGATTCATCAAAAAAACTTTCATCAGCCTGGTTAAACAGAAAGCAAATCCTTTGAAGCTCCACACAGGTATAAAAAAGTTCATGAGCTATATGCTTTACAGCATCTTCTTCCTTCATGTGGCGGACTATCGGATCTGTAAGCCCTCCGAAATGGAACATGATGCTGTCGCCCTCAATTTTATTAAGATAGCCTGATTTTTTAATAAGCACCCAGTTAAAAGCAGAAAAAAGGCCGTTTAGAACAGTCTGATTCTCCATAGGGCTTAAAAATTTGGAAAGATATGAATAGTCTGCAAGATCGACAAATCCTATCCCGATTTTTGTTTCAATTGAATTTTCAGGGATCTGCCCAAGCTCAATAATGGCATCGATAAGCTGGCGGGGAAGATAGAATTCCTCAATTTCTCTTCTGAATTTTATCTCTTTGGATGCTTTGGCAAGAGCTTCCTCAAGAACTTCGCTTCCCTTTCCCGCTTCTGCTGATTTTTCCCTTGCTTCCCTGATTGACTTTTCAAGTATGCCGCCAGCTGCGGCTTTTTCACTATTATCTTTTATTATTTCCCGTATTTTTTCAATGTAGGTATCTTCAGCATCAGGGGAGGTGTTGTTGTGCAGAATCTCTTCAAGGTAATTAGCTATATAAGCCGGTTTTGAGGCATATTTTTCTGTAATATAAAGAGCATGTGCATACATTGATTTCGAGTCAAAAACCATAGCTTATACTTTTTCCCTTTTTATTATATTATATATCGGCAGACAGTATGTTAAAGATTTACCTTCAATTTCAAGTTTAGTTACTTTTACATTGGCTGAGTAGTATTTTTTTATGTTTTCATCTGTAATTATCTCTTCTGTCGCCCCGCACTGTGAAATTCCCCCTTTTCCAAGGAATATTGACCTGTCAGAAACTGCAAGGGCATGAGAGGGGTCGTGTGTTGAAAAAATAATTGTAAAGTCTGACTTCAGGGAGAGTTCAGAAAGCAGCTCAAGCATCCGCTCCTGATTTTTTATATCAAGATCGCTTGTAGGTTCATCAAGAAGCAGAACTTCCGCGCCGGAAGCAAGAGCCCTTGCGATCAGTGTCAGCTGCTTTTCTCCCCCGCTGATTTCAGAGAACTTCCGATCAGAAAGTCCTTCAATTCCCGCCTTTTTGACAGCCTCATACGCTTTTTCCCTGTCAAGTTCTCCCGGAGATGAAAACAGCCCCAGATGCCCTGCCCTTCCGAGTAGAACCATATTATAAACTGTGTAATTAACCCCGGTTGAGAAAATCTGGGGAACATATGAAACTTCTTTCTCTATTTTAAATGATCCTGAGTATTTTTTCAAAAGCCCCGCAAGTATCTTGAGAAGCGTAGTCTTGCCGACTCCGTTGGGGCCCAGGACTGCCAGGATTTCCCCCTTCATAAGAGAAAGTGAAAGATCTGATATCAGTTTGCCTGAGCCGTATGAAAAAGAGAGGCTACTGACTTTAATTACTGCAGTGTTATTATCCTCAGGAGATGTTTTTACTTTTAACATATCATACAACCCAGCTTCCCTTTGATTTTACAAGAAGATAGATAAACACAGGCGTACCGATAAACGCGGTTATTACTCCAAGAGGTATTTCAACCGGAGCAATAATCCTGGCAGAAATATCGATAAGCATAAAAAGGATAGCTCCGGCGATAGCTGATGCGGGAAGCAGCTTTTCGTGGTCAGTCCCTACAACCATTCTCACCATGTGAGGGACAATCAGCCCCACCCATCCCACAATGCCTCCTACAGAAACAACAGCAGAGACTGCAAGGGTTGAGAAGAAAAGGATAAAAACCAGGCTTTCCCCTGTTTTGACGCCAAGTGATTTTGCCGCATCAATTCCCAGAGAAAGGACATTGATCCTCCATCTTGCCGCGATCAGAAGAAGCGTGCTTATGATGATAAGCGGCATTGTAAAGTAAAAATGCTCTTTCCCTGTCTGGGAAAGGGAACCCATAAGCCAGTAAACAATAGATGGAAGCTGATCCTCTGAATCGGCGATAATTTTAAGAAATGATATTCCTGCCTGAAAAAACATGTTTACCACTACCCCGGCAAGAATGAAAACAAGTATCGCATTTCCCCCTGTTTTTCTTGTTATCGACAAAGTCATTAAAAGCGCGGCAAAACCGAAAATAAAGGCAAAAAGCTGTGATCCTATACCCCATCCAAAAAGAAGTATTCCAAGTGTTGCGCCGAATCCGGCACCTGATGTAACACCGATCACGCCTGGGCTTACAAGAGGGTTTCTGAATATACCCTGGTACACAGCGCCGCAAACAGAAAGCCCCATGCCTGATACAGCTGCCATTGCTACCCGCGGCAGGCGGAGGTTTAAAACCACGGCTTCCTCTACAGGAAGCCAGTTTTTCTCAAATCCCAGCATTGGTTGAAAAAGTATCTTCAGGACTTTGATAAACGGAATATAGTATCTTCCCGCAGAAAGACCGATGAGAAAAACCGCCCCTGCCGCGGGGATAAGAAAGAAGAATATCCTTTTTAAAGTCATTTGAAATTCCCGAAAAACAGACAATTTTCCATTTTCTGAAGATAAAAATTTCCAAAAAAGAATATCTGGCACATAATCATCAGAAATTACCGCTGCTTGCTGGATTTAAAATACTATGTATCTCACCATCTGTAAGCGGATAATTAAAATACTTTTTGTAGTATTCCCTTATTTCGCTCTTCATATCCCACTTGAAAATGTCAGGATAGTTCTTCACTGCCATCCATTTAAGCATCAGCGGGCCGTCAAGAGAGGGGGGATACCATCTGTAATTTCCAAGCGGTATTTTGTAAACTGCCTTGTTTTTAACTGCTGCGGTTTCTGACCAGTCCTGTCCCTGAATTCTGTTTTCATATATATCCTCAGGCATGGTATCTGCGAAATTGGTAAGATAAACAATATCAGGGTCCCATTTAAGCACCTGCTCAAAATCAGCAATTTTTACCATAGCGGGATGATTGGCTGTAATTTCATCTGCGCAGTTTATCCCGCCGGTGGATGCTATCCAGTACTGGCCGAATGAATTTCCCCCGGCAACCATATTCCCGTTAGCTTTAAATACGATCAGTATTTTTTTCTTTTTTTCATCAGGTATGGGAGAAGTTTTTTCCGCAATCTCTTTTTTTACATCCTCCCACTCCTGTAATATCGCACCTTCTTTTTTCTTGTCTGTACCAAGTACCTCTGCTGTTAT
>JAVEZE010000045.1:0-17728 GCA_034003145.1 Spirochaetia bacterium | reverse complement strand
ACTTTTGTTGTAAATAAAAAGATCATCATTTTCTTTTGTCCCCATCATGATTTTATCCTCCCAGATAGGGTATGATATCATAGTTGACAAAAAATATAAAATTCTTTCTGACTTTGTCAGCAGCCTGCTAATTAACATTATCACTTATTCCTTTTTTATTATCTCAAGTGCGGTAATTTTTATGCTGTATCCGGCATCAAAAGGGGCTCTTCCTTTAGCTGCCGCCTCATCCGACGGGACTCGCGAAAGGCTTTTTATGTAACCAAGTTTTTTATCATAAACTGCTTTTAAAACCATGGGGGAGTGCTTATCCGATTCAAGGCTTCCCCTCATTCTATCAAACATTTTCTTAACAGTAAGAGACTTTAAAAAATCTTCCGAATAGGAAGACTCGGCTGTTTCACCAGTTTTCCAGGCACTAATGAGATTCTCATCCTCAACTATAATTTCGATCCCTTCAGGCGGAAATGTTGCGCGCATGTAGATAATATCAGCTTTGTAGGAGGTTATATTCTGACTGTTCCATTTTTTTTCAGCTTTGCTGAGCAGTTTAAGCTCATCTTTTCTTTT
Organism: Spirochaetia bacterium; assembly: GCA_034003145.1. GTDB lineage: Bacteria > Spirochaetota > Spirochaetia > CADAEX01 > CADAEX01 > JACKPD01. Next base: position 17,158 of record JAVEZE010000045.1, on the reverse strand, counting down.
AAAATCACTATTTTCCCTGTTTTCAGATCTTCCTGAGGCGTAAAGATGAGATAATGCAAAAAGTGCCACAAGTGCTGAATAAAATAATTTTTTGGACAACTATTAATCCCCCGGTATGATACATTTATTATAATCAGTATATATGTTTTTATGGATAAAAGTTACATCTAAAGTGTATATACATCAAGGATATATATGCTTAAAATACAGGAAAAGGCTGATAAGGGAATTATCTATGGATGTGATAAAACTTAAATCATTTATCGCTGTGGCAAAACTTAAGAATTTCAGGAAAGCATCGGAAGAGCTCTTTTTCTCCCAGCCAGCCATAAGCGCGCAGATTAAAGAGCTTGAAAATTATTATAATGTGATTTTGTTTGAACGGACCGGAAAACAGGTAGAGCTTACCGAAGCAGGTGAATTACTCCTTCCTTACGCTGTCGATCTTGTAGGTAAATTTGAAGAGTCCAGGTACAGTGTGCAGAACGCGGCTAGCGCGGAGAAGGGGAGGATCAAAATCGGCACAAGCATACTTCCCGGGCTTTATTATCTGCCTGACCTTATTGCTGAGTTCAAGGAAAAAAATCCTGATATTGTTTTTGATTTATCGCTTTTATATTCTGTCGAAATTGAAAAACTTGTCTATGACATGAATATTCACCTGGGGGTTATCGGGACTCCGGAGGATTTTATATTCCAGGAAAACCTCTCCTATGAAAGTGTTTTCAGGGACCGCCTTATTGCCTGTGTTTATGAGGGACATCCTTTTTTTGACCGGGAATTTGTTTCTCTTTCAGAACTTGCTGATGAAGAGCTGATACTGCCTACTAAAAATACATTTACAAGAAAAATTGTAGAAAAAAGCATGAAAGAAAAAGGAATTCCATTCAAGACAACTTATGAAATAGCGAATAACGAAATGATAAAAAGAATGGTTGAAAAAAAACTGGGGATAACGATAATATGCTCATCAATGATACAGAGTGATCACCCTGTATTAAAGCCGGTTATAATTGATGATCTTCACTCATACAGGCATATAAATATTGTATTCCGGAAAGACAGAAAACTCTCCCCGCCTCTCCGGAATTTTATAGAATTTCTGACATCTCACCCCAGGAAAAATGTTATTTAAAGGAGTTTGCGAAATACTCCTGAAGCACAGGCTGAAGTTTTTTTCTTGACCAACCTATATTCCCCTGTAGATAAAATCCGGCTCTTTTGTCTGCAGGCACCCTGGCCTGATGCGGGGCAAGTTCTCCCCCTTTTTCCTGAAGGTAGGTATATACATTTTCAAGAAGCGCTGCGTCTTTTGTGAAGAGAATAAGTTCTCTTGTGAATTTCGGTTCTGTGTATGCAATCATTATAAAGAGTATATCAAGGGAATTTTTTGTATAATATTTTTCCGCCGCATCAAGAAGCTGGGGATCTTTTTTAAGCCAGTTTTCCGTAGAAATGAGGGCAGAGCTGAACCCTGTTCTTTTGCTGCCTAAAACCCATTCCTTGTAGTCTTTCCTCAGTATGTCAAAGCTTGAAAGGGGAGCTGTGTTGAATTTTTCAAACTGAAGCCGGTCAAATATTTTTGCCCTGTCAATTTTAAACGCATCAGTAATATAATCAATTACTTCAATATCTTTCCCTGTTGTTCTTCCTGCCTCTTTTCCAAGATTTACAGTATCAAGAAGTATTGTCCCTGCAAGCAAAAGAGCAGATTCCCTGCTTTCAAGTTTTCCTGTTTTTGCCCTGATTTTCTCTGCCACCAGTGTAGCGCAGGAACCTACCGGTTCAATTGTTTTGTTTTTTACAGGGTAGGCGTTTTCATCCTTGTGATGATCAACTATTTCTTCAATACAGCCTGACAGATATTCCTGGCTGCCGGAAAGCTTGTTGTGATCTATCAGTGTAATTTTAAGCCTTCCTGATTTGAATATTTCTGCAATATTGATTTCATCGCTGAAGAGCAGGTTGTTTGTTTCAATTCCCGCTTCGGTAAAAAGATATACCGCTTCTGTTCTGAGTTTGAAATCTGCTGCCGGAATGTTTATAAGCGGAATAAAAAGCTCATTATCATTGTTACTTGTTTTTTCCAGAAAGTTTGCATAGACTATTGATGATGCCATTGAGTCGAGGTCGGAAGCTTCGTTCCCCATGACAACGTGAATTATTTTTTTATTGTTTAGATTGAATTTTGAATCAAAAAGATAGTTGTTTAACATTATTTCCCTCCATTCCTATAGTATTCAGAATAGAACATTGTCAGTATTCGTCAATCAGTTATTGATAATCTCGTGATAGAAGTTTTCTATCAGGCTGATAGATTATTTTCATTGGTACAATACCATGATGAGCAGGTATACTTTGTTATAATTGAATGAGGAGATTGTAATGTCAGACGTTTTTGGAAAAAACAAGGCGACTTCCGCAGAAGATGCCGCGAAAATTATCCCCAGGGCGGAGTTCCGGGTATTTGGGCAGAATATCATTGATATTGTGAAAAATAATATGTGGAATGGAAAAACAATTCTGTTTAAGGCGAGAAAAATGCCGCTTGAAACATATTTTCTTTCAGGCTTAACCAATGAAGCTAATGTCAAGGTAAGGGACGGCCTTCTTGACATAAAAGTAAAAGTCGGCGAGACACCGGAAGGTTATGAGATTTTTCAGCCGAGCGGTAAATTCCAGTTTCCTGTAAAAAAAGCAGATCTTGCTGTCATTGTTTCCCATCTGAAGGCAGAAATGAAACTTGAAAAAGAGATGTACACAATTGAAGAGTTTATTGAGATGGCAAGAAAGCACCCTGATCTTGCGCCTGTTACTGTAGAGAAGATGCGCTACGGTTTTACCATAGACGGTATTATCTGTGAGTATGCCCAGGTGTGGTTTAACGGGGCTTTGATAGAAACAGCATGCGCTGAGAGCGAAAACTACGCCGGGATGAAGGTGGTGGTAGAAGGGCTTGGCATTTCCGCAATGCCGAATACAAGTTATTTAAGAGCTGCAAAGCGTGTTATTGGAATGGCAAAATAGTATTATAACTAAGTAATACTGGATATAAAAAAATTTTTGGAGGATAATAATGAAAAAATTTAATATTGTATTGCTGATATTATTAATGTCAGCAGCAATGGTTTTTGCTGGCGGCGGACAGGAAGAGAAGGCTGGAGCGGCAAAATCCGCATTTCCGGAAAAACCGATAAAACTTGTTGTATATCTTGCGCCAGGCGGTTCTGGTGATATTCTTGCAAGAAAATTCACTGATATTGCATCAAAATACACAGACACAACATTTGTTGTTGAAAACAAACCAGGCGCAGGCGGTATTGTAACTCTTGAATATATCAGAAACCTGCCGGCAGACGGTTATAACCTGATGTATGTAACAAAATCCATTGTCTCCAAAGTAGCGACAACTGATACAGATATTGACCTTACCAAGGAATTTGACTGGATTTCCATGCTTCAGATTGACCCGGAATGTGTAATTACAAATGCAAAAAGTAAAGTACATACCTGGGAACAGGTTTTCGCAGATGCAAAAGCAAAGAACGGAAATCAGCTGTGGCTCGGGCCGGCAGCAGGCGGACTTGACCATGTAACAGCTCAGAAAATCTGGGCTTCTGCTGGAATGCAGGCAAAATGGGTACCCTATGACAGCGGCGCGAAAGCAATAGCAGGACTCCTTGGACAGCAGGGTATTGTTTATGTTGGAAATCCTGCAGAAGTAAAGGGAAAACCTGATCTTAAAGTTGCCGCAATCTGCTATTCTGAAAGGCTTCCCGAGTTTAAAGATGTTCCGACATTCAAGGAGCTTGGTATAGAAGGTGTTGAGAATGAGATTATGTGGAGAGGGTTTGCGGTAAAAGCAGGGACTCCTGATAATGTAATTGCATGGTATGATGATCTTTTTACAAAGGTTTCAAACGATGCGGACTGGAAAAAAACATACGAGTCAGACGGTATTGCTGTAGTTGACTGGAAAAAAGATAAGTTTAATAAACTTGTCGCAGATGATCTTGCCGAAGCAAAAGCATCAGCAAAATAATCTTTCAGTTAAAGAAGTAAAAATTAATTTTCAAACAGGGGAAGAGGGCAAAAAGCCTTTTTCCTCTGTAACATTATAATACTTGCAGGCAAAAAATATGGAAACTTTTAAATATTTCGGAGAAGGAACAGGGCTTTATGTAATGGCATCAATTTTGACCTTGCTTTTTGTTGTCATAGCAATAATCATTTCCAGATCATCAAAAAAAGAATTCTTCTGGAGACTAATAATTCCTGTTTTTTTAATTGAGGCATCACTTGGATTCCTTATGGTATCACTTGGACTGCCGGTCAAGGGTGATGAAGTCGGCCCGTCAGTTGTCCCGAACCTTTGGATTACTGGTATAATTTTATTAAGCGTTTTAATTATTGCAAGGACATTACTTGGTTTCGAAGATAAAGATCCCAGGTGGGGAAGGATAGGCATTGTTGGCGCTTTTCTCGCATTTACCATATTTTATCTATACATGATAATTTATATTGGTTATTACGCAGCTACGTTTCTCTATCTCTCTATCAGTATATACTCTCTATCATACAGAAACCTGAAAGTGATAGCAGGTCTTACATTCGGCTGGATTCTGGTTTCATATTTCGGCTTTTACCGGCTTCTTTATGTCCCGCTTCCCAAAGGAATGCTGATAGAACGGATATTCGGATAAGGAGTACACTTTTATGGATTTATTAATTAATCTTTTCGATGGTTTCGGATATCTTGCGGGATGGGAACCTATAGTTGCAATGACTGTCGGTGTAGTTCTTGGAATTCTTGTCGGAGCCATGCCGGGGCTTTCCCCTTCAATGGGAGTTGCTCTTCTTGTCCCTTTTACATATAAAATGGCGCCCCAGATTGCATTGATTCTTCTTGTTTCAATTTATATAGCATCAAATTACGGCGGTTCAATTACAGCTGTTACGATAAATACCCCGGGAACACCGTCCGCTGTTGTTACAGCGTTTGACGGTTATCCTCTTACTCTTCAGGGAAAAGCAGGCATAGGGCTTGGCGTTTCACTTGTTTCTTCCACGGTAGGCGGAATTATCGGAACAATTATACTGATTTTCTTTTCAGTCCCGCTTGCCTCTCTTGCGGTAAAGCTCCACCCTGCCGAGTATTTTGCCCTTGCAATCTTCGGCCTTACAACTGTCGCATCGCTGGGCGGTAAAAACTGGCCCAAAGCTTTTATCGCGGCTTTACTTGGACTTCTGATAAACACAATCGGGCTTGATCCTATTTCAGGTGTAAAAAGGTTTACATTCGGCACCTACCGCCTGTTTGACGGATTTGCGCTAATTCCCGCGCTTATAGGGCTCTTTGCCCTGAGTGAAGTTTTTATGAGGCTTGAGGAATTTAAACTTGAGAAGGAAATGATAGGTGCAGATATAAAAAAAACCATATGGCCTTCAATCAGGGATTACTGGAAGCTTAAATTTACAATTCTCAAGACTTCAATTCTTGGCACTCTTATAGGAATATTTCCCGGCGCAGGCGCTACAATTGCAACCTTTATTGCCTACGATTTTACAAAGAGGGGAAGCAAGGATCCTGACAGCTTTGGAAAAGGGAATCCCGAAGGTGTTGCCGCGGCCGAGGCATCAAACTCAAGCTCGGTCGGAGGAGCGCTGGTTCCCCTTCTTGCCCTTGGTATTCCCGGAAGCGCAACCACAGCTGTTCTTGTCGGCGCGCTTATGATTCATGACCTTAATCCCGGACCTCTTCTTTTTACTGAGCGCCCTGATATTGTCTATTCCCTTTTCGCGGCCTGCCTTGTCGCAAACGGCATCATGCTTGTTCTCGGCCTTATGGGCTCAAGGCTCTGGATAAAGGTTACTGATATCCCCAAGAAGGTTCTCTTCCCGAGTATTCTGGCTATTTCAATAATCGGAAGTTTCGCTGTTAATTATTCATTTTTTGATGTAGCAGTATGTATAGCTTTTGGAGTTGCAGGCTGGTTGCTTAAAAAATATGATTATCCTGTAGCGCCGATAGTTCTTGGTATGGTTCTTGGAAATCTTGCTGAAACAAATTTCAGAAGAGCTGTAATAATGGGAGGATATCCTGTGTTCTTTCTAAGGCCGGCAAGCGTTATACTCCTGCTTGTCTCAGCTTTATCACTTGTCTATCCTTTTTATCAGAGTTACAGGAACAAGAAGAAAGCAAACACTTCTGTCAAATAAACGGTTTTACCATTTAGAGTTTCTTTTTAAAAATTTACTGTACCGTCCTGCTTTCCCGCGGGGCGGTTTTTTTTTGTGATTATTTTGTGGTACTGCCGGTGAGCAGGGTTTATAATCATTTTATTATGAAAATCAGTATGAAAAAAGTTGTTATCCCGCTTGGCGCTGCCGGTTTTTTATTATGCGCCTATTCTGTGTGGAGGGTTTTATCCTCAAAAGGTATAGTTTTCCGCCTTGTTATGAAATCAGCCTTTTTTGCGTTAAAGATATGCGCAGGGCTCATAAAACTGCTTTTCCTGAAGTCGCTGCCGGTTATCTGGTTTCCAGTACTTATATACCTTGTTCTCTCCTGGTTTGTAAGGGATCATCTGAAAAAGAAAGTATTTCTTTTTGTAATTGTTTCACTTGAGGCGGCAGTGCTTGTAAACATTGTGCTGCCGTTGCTTACCTCTGTTATGTTTGCCCTTACCCGCCTGCCGTTTGTGTTCTGCATGATTATCCAGTTTTATATGTTTCTTCTCTTTCTGCTGCCTAATGAACTCTGGAACTTCCTTGGCGGTTTTGTCCTTTTTCTCAAAGGGACTGCTGTTATCCTTCTCCCTGATTTCCCTACCTTTCTTGATGACATTGGAATCCTTTTTGCCATATTCTTTTTCCTGTTTTTATATTTAAATACACTCTCCTCTCTTGTCAAAAGAGCGGGAAAACAGGACTCTATTGAAGCGGCAGAAAAGTTTTTACGCCTTCTGCCGAAGATATCAGAAAAAACAAAGGAACAGCGGATTGAGAAAAAGGGATGAATATAATCAGCATCTGATTGGAATAGTTTTATCTTCAGCCGGGATAATACTCTTAAGTTTTGATACTGTACTTATCAGGCTGTCAGCTGTCCCTGCGTGGGATGTGGCATTCTGGCGCGGATTTTTGATTTTCGCATCAGTTTCTCTGCTCCTTTTTCTTCGGGAAAAAACCACCTTTGTCTCCAGGATAAAAAGCCAGGGTTTACCTCTTGTTGTCTCCGGGCTGCTCTGGGGTTCAACCGGGGTATTGTTTGTAATTTCTGTCAAATTGACAATTGCTGCAAATGTTCTTGTAATGATGAGCTTATCTCCCCTTTATGCTGCTATTTTCAGCTATTTTCTTCTTAAAGAGAAAATCAGGCGGGGAAGTTTTTTAATGATAATTCTTGCTGTTCTGGGTATTTATATAATATTTTCAGGCAAAATTGAAATAGGAAATATCCTCGGTGATATACTTGCCCTTTTTATTCCAGTATCACTTGGTTTTAATCTTGTCTGGATGAGAAGGTTCAGAGGAATAAGCATGCCGTCAGCTGTCATTATCGGAGGGCTTGTCGCAGCAGTAATTTCCCTTCCATTTATAAATCCTCTTGCCATACCGCTGAAATCATTTATTTATCTTGCCCTGCTCGGCCTTGGCGCAATTCCTGCCGCGCAGCTTCTTATAGCAGCAGGTACAGGGTTTATTCCGGCATCAGAAACCGCCCTTATCATGATGCTTGAATCAGTAATCGGCCCTTTCTGGGTATGGATTTTTATGGGAGAAGTTCCGCCGGGAAGGACTTTTATCGGAGGAGCGATCCTCCTTACAGGAGTATTTGCCAATTCTGTTTTTTCGATAGTAAGAGAAAGAGGAAAGAACTCTGCTTTAAGAGAAAAATTATAGTAACAACGCCTTTCCTGTCAGCCGAAAGCCGCAAGCTGGCAATGAATGAAAAGTTATTTATGCTAAAACCCTCTGTAAGGTTTTGCTCCGGCAAGGTATAATAGTTCCCGGATGTGAATAGCAGCATAAAAATATATTCCGGAGAATAAGAGATGACAGAGACAAAACTTTATCTTGTGCGGCACGGCGAGACAGTGTGGAACAGGGAAGATAAAATGCAGGGGATAAAAGACAGCCCGCTGACTGAAAAAGGGATTAAGCATGCTAAAATACTTGGGATTAAGCTTGGCAGTGAGCTGCCAGGCGGAATAGATAAAATCTATACAAGCAGCCTTGGCCGGGCATATGAAACTGCCGCAATAATCGGCAACCGGCTTTCCATGTCTGTAACAGCTGATGACAGGCTTCAGGAAAGGAATATGGGTATCTTTGAAGGATACAGCTGGGATTCTGTAAGAGAGCTTTTTCCTGAAGAATTTAAAAAAACAGTATCAGATGATAATGATTACATGATACCTGAAGGAGAGTCAAAGAATGAGTATATAAAAAAAGTACGCTCTTTCCTTGATTTTGTGTCACAGGAGCATGAGGGGGATAAGGTGCTTGCTGTTACCCACAGGGGATTTATAAATTTCGCTTTAAGAATTATTCTTGAAATTCCATTAAATGCCAGGCCAGGGATAACTGTCAAAAACACTTCGCTTGCAGGATTCACATTCCACAGGGGAAGATGGATACTTGAAACGTTTGGGGAAATTTAATGTTTTTTATAGGTATTTTCGGTATCAGCTCAAAAGATTATCCCGCGGAAGATAAAGACGCGGCTGCCGGCCGCCAGTGCAGTGTCTGTAAAGGGGCAGGTACTGTAAGAAGGTTTGTGAGAAGGAAATATTTTCATTTCTTTTTTATTCCCCTGTTTTTCTGGGGGGATGAGTTTTTTTACAGGTGCGGAAACTGCGGTGCGGTCGCGGAAAACAATTTATCAGCCGCCGGTAGCTGCGCATCAGAATCCGGCAGCGCTGACAGAACCGGCAGAACAGTCAGCGCCGGCCGCGCCGGCCGCACCGGATATCAGACCTGCAGATACTGCGGAAAAGAACTGGAAAACAGGCAAAACTGCTACAGGTTCTGCCCCTGGTGCGGAAAACCTCTTTAGCTGCACCTTAAGGAGCTGATATGCACTAGCCTTAAAATCCTGTACACTTTTTTTTAATTCAGATAATATGTAAGCAATTATGGCAGCAAAAAAAACCCAGGAATATGATGAAAGCAAAATAAAAACCCTAAGCTCACTTGAGCATATAAGACTCAGAAGCGGCATGTATATCGGCAGGCTTGGAGACGGGAATAACCAGGATGACGGCATCTATATACTTTTAAAGGAAGTAATTGATAACAGTATTGATGAGTTTATCATGGGATTCGGAAAATCAATTGTGATCGATATATCAGGCAATGTTGTTAAGGTAAGAGACTATGGCAGGGGAATACCGCTTGGAAAACTGGTAGAATGCGTTTCGCTTATAAACACTGGAGCCAAGTATAATGACGAGGTTTTCCAGTTCAGCGTAGGCCTTAACGGAGTAGGGACAAAAGCTGTAAACGCGCTTTCTTCCCGCTTCAGGGTAGTTGCGATAAGGGATGAAAAATACGCTGAGGCGATTTTTGAGAAAGGTGTTCTCAAATCTCAGAAAACCGGAAGCAAGAAGGGTGAGAAAAACGGTACCTATGTCGAGTTTACCCCTGACAAGGATATTTTTGCCGAGTATCAGTATAACATTGAATTCCTTGAGCAAAGGCTTTGGAATTACGCGTATCTTAACAGGGGCCTTACACTTCAGCTTGGAAAACAGAAATTCTATTCAGACAAAGGGCTTTACGATCTGCTGAACGCTGAAGTGGGCGATGATATATTTTACGACATAGCATACTACCGGGGAGACAAGATTGAGTTTGCCTTTACCCATACAAAGGCTTACGGTGAAACATTTTTCGCGTTTGTAAACGGACAGTTTACAAGCGACGGGGGTACTCATCTTACAGCTTTCAGGGAAGGCCTTCTGAAAGGGGTCAACGAGTTTTACAGAAAAAACTATTCAGGACAGGATGTGAGGGAAGGCATAGCCGGGACAATAGCGATCAAGCTCAAGGATCCTGTTTTTGAAAGCCAGACAAAAAACAAGCTTGGGAATACAGATATCAGGAGCTGGATAGTTAATGAAGTAAAATCAGGCGTTATTGACTTTCTGCATAAAAACAGGGAAGCGGCCAAGAACCTTGAAGAGAGGATAGTGCATAATGAAAACCTGAGAAAAGAGCTTAATGTCGTAAGAAAGGAAGCCAGGGAAGCAGCGAAGAAAATCGCGATAAAGATTCCGAAACTCAAGGACTGCAAATATCATCTTGAGGATATCAAAAAAGGGGAGCTTTCAACAATTTTCATAACCGAGGGTCAGTCTGCGACCGGTTCAATGGTTTCATCACGTGATGTTTATACCCAGGCTATTTTTTCACTCAGGGGCAAACCCCTTAATATGTATGGAAAGAAAAAAACCGAGATATATAAAAATGAAGAGCTCTACAACATGATGATGGCCCTTGGTATTGAAAATGATGTTGAAGAGCTGCGCTACGCGAGAATTGTAATCGCAACAGACGCGGATAACGACGGATTTCATATAAGAAACCTGCTTCTTACTTTTTTTCTCAATTATTTTGAGGAACTGGTTGTCGCGGAGCGTGTTTTTATACTTGAGACCCCTCTGTTCCGCGTGAGAAACAAAAAAGAGACACGCTACTGCTACAGCATTTCAGAAAGGGATGCTGCTGTAAGCGCTCTGTCTGCTCCCGAGGTTACAAGATTCAAGGGCCTTGGGGAAATATCTCCGAATGAGTTCGGACAGTTTATCGGATCTGACATGAGGCTTGTAAAGGTGAATGTCAAATCGCTTAAAACAGTTTCTGAAACACTTGAGTTTTATATGGGAAAAAACACCCCTGAAAGAAGGCAATACATTATGGAGAACCTGATCTGATGGCATATGTTAAAAATGTTTTTGATATAAATTTTCTTGAATACGCCTCCTATGTTATCAAGGACAGGGCAATCCCTGATATCGCAGACGGGCTCAAACCGGTACAGAGAAGAATACTTCACTCCCTTTTTGAAATGGATGACGGGAAGTTTCATAAGGTTGCCAACGTTGTAGGGCATTGCATGAAGTACCATCCTCACGGCGATATGTCTATTTATTCGGCTCTTGTTGTTCTTGCTGAAAAAAACCTCTTTATCGATAAACAGGGCAACTTCGGCAATCTTTTTACAGGCGATTCAGCATCAGCTGCCAGGTATATCGAATGCCGCCTTCTTCCCCTGGCGAAAGAGGTGCTGTTAAATCCTGACATCACGGTCTATGAAGAGTCCTATGACGGCAGAAACCGCGAACCAGTCGCATACCCCGCAAAACTGCCTGTTGTTCTTCTGCTGGGGATAGAAGGGATTGCGGTCGGAATGGCGACCAAAATACTTCCCCACAATTTTAATGAGGTTCTCGATGCATTATCTGATGCGCTAAACGGGAAAAAAAGGCTTTTGTATCCCGACTTTCCGACCGGAGGGATTCTTGATGTATCAGGTTATGATGATGGTAACGGCAAAGTCCTTGTAAGGGCAAAACTTGATACAAAAGACCCAAAAAGGGTAATAATCAGGGAACTTCCATTCGGACAGAATAGTGAAAGCATTATCGCATCCATAGAGGGAGCTGTAAGAAAGAACAAGCTTAAAGTAGCATCTATCAACGATTTTACCACAGACAAGGTTGAAATTGAGATTAAGCTTCCCCGCGGGATAATGACGGAAGATGTTGTGGACGCGCTTTACGCGTTTACAGACTGTGAAACATCAATATCGGTTAATCTCCTTGTTATAAAGGATAAAAAACCGGTTCAGATGACAGTAACCGAGGTTATAAATTACTACGCGCTTCAGCTGGTTGATGTTTTAACCCGCGAGCTTAAGCTTGAAGAGAAAAACCTGAAAGCAAGGCTTCACGCGAAAACACTTGAGCAGATTTTTATTGAAGAGCGGATTTACAAGAAAATTGAACAAATGAAAACTTCCGAAAGTGTGATAAAGGCTGTAATAACAGGATTTGAGCCTTTCCTTCATCTGATAAAAAATCAAGTGACAGAAGAGGATGTAGAGCGGCTCCTTAAAATACCTATACGAAGAATATCTTTATATGATATCAACAGGGCAAAAAAAGAGATGGAAGAGATAAGGGAAAGGCTTAAAGAGATCAAATACCATCTTGCCCACATAAAAGAATACGCGCTCTCCTATGTTACCAAAATAAAGGAGAAATACGGCGCATCTTTTACACGCAATACCGAGATAACATCATTTCAGAAAGTTGATATGAGGGAGGCTGCCGTAAGAAGCCTCAAGCTCCGCTATGACAAGGATTCAGGATACCTTGGATATGAAGTGGCTTCCGGTACCGCGTTGTTTGATGTATCAGTATATGACAGGATTCTTGTCATAAAGAAAAACGGCACCTATCTTGTAATGAATGTCCCGGATAAAGTCTTTATTGACAAGGGGATGCTGCACTGCGCGATTGCCGAAAAAGAGCAGATGCCGGATACGGTTTTCACAATCCTTTATAAAAGCACTGATAACAAGGCTTTTTACATCAAAAGGTGCAGGATCGAGAAGTATATTCTTGACAAGGCCTACAGTCTTGTGCCGGATAACGCAAAGTTGATTTATCTCACAACAAAGGAAGAGGGGCAGATAAACCTCGCCTATGCGCCGAAAGCAAGAGTCAAGATTCTTGAAGAAAGCTTTGATATTTCTTCCTACCATGTAAAAGGGGTAAAAGCAGGGGGAGTGCGGCTTACAACCCGCGAAGTAAAATCGTGTAAATTTATTTCCGCAAAGAAGAAAGACCGGAAAAACGGAAAATAGCCTCCTGGATGAGCGGGAGCGACGGATAAAAAAACCCCGCCTGACTTGCGCTGAATTGCTCTGACTTGCGCGCCAGGAGGGGGCTGATTGATTTTGGAACTTGTCTCCTCCCGCTAAATTTCAGCTATAGCCTCAACTTCAACCATGCAGTCCTTGGGAAGTTTTAAAACACCTATTGTCGATCTTGCGGGAAAATCAGACTTAAAAAATGATTTGTAAACTTCGTTGAATTCAGCAAAATCACCCATGTCTTTGAGGAAACATGTTGTTTTTACAATTTTGTCCATTGAACTTCCCGAAGCCTCTGCTACAGCCTTAACATTCTTAAGTGTCAGTTCTGCCTGTTCCCTGATTGTTGTTCCAGTTATTGCACCTGTAGCAGGATCTGCTGGAGTCTGTCCCGAGATAAAAACAAGGTTGCCGAGTTTTACTGCCTGGGAATAGGGGCCGATTGCGGCCGGCGCGTTTTTTGTAGAAATTATTTTTTTCATTCTAACCTCCATTTATTTTTTCAATAGTCTTGATTCAAGATAATACCGTTTTTCGATAGATTCGCCGATTGAGAATGTTTTCCTGGGGTATACCCCTTTTGCTGTTATCCGTTTGAAAAAAGTTTTCTTGGTGATCACAGGGAGGATAAATCCGATATTACCCTCTTTTTCCGCAATCTCAAGAGCATCTGATTCCCCGTGGATGTAATCAATCTCATCCCCTGTTTCTGCCAGGTATTTGTCAAGAAAACTCTGGAGTTTTTCAGCTGCGAGAAGATTATCCTCATATTTCAGTAAAATTTCCCCGTATCTGTTTCCAGCCGCAAAAAATATCCTGCCAGGCTCTTCTGGTGTTTTTACTTCCTTTCTTGTACATTTTCTTATTTCACAGCCTGTCTCTGCCTTGAAAGCATCAAGCATTTTAGCGCTGTCTGTTTTGAAAACAACCCTGTGTATCGGCTCAAAGTTAAGCCCTGCGCTGTTAATGTTTATTATTTCAACAAGCGCATATCTTGCCGGGTGGTCTTCACTTACCCCGGGCTGTTTTTTTATTTTATTCCACACCTCTTTTGCCGCGGCAAGAGAGTGGTTGCCGTCCCCGACAGCGAAAAGTGTCCTGTTTTTTTGCTGCAGCTTTTCAAATGCTTTCTCAAGGCGGCCAAAATCATCAGCGCTGTTTACAAGCCAACCGCGGATTTTACCTCCGTTTTTCATCAGTTTAAAATCATAGAGTTTTTCAAGTTTATCTTTCCTTGCATAAAGATATTCGACAATGCTTTCTTCAGTATCATCGATGAGGAAAAGTATATGAGGCAGATCAAGGGATGCTTTTTCCCTAATTCTGATCCGGGGGGGGAGGCGGTCTACAACAGTTTTTTCTGTAGGGCGTATTGGTGAATTTGCTTTTTCGCTGTAATCATATTTCTCAAGGTCAACCGCTATCAGAAGCCCCTGTCTTGATTTTGTATAGGGAGTTTCCCGGTCGACAAGGACAAACCCCGGCTCTGTTTTTTTAAGCACCCCACCGGAGAGATAATCTTCCATTGTTTTGTTTATTGATTTTATTTTTTCATCAAGATTGATCTCTTTCAGATAACACTCAGGAAGGATCAGGTTTAGCGCGGAAGGTTTGCCTTGAGTTGTTTTTTTTACATCTTCCCAGTAATCCCGGTTTGATGTGAACTGATCACATGCTATTACAGACCATTTATCAAAATCTGTTTTTTCAGTATCAGGAAGCAGTATTTCAGGTATCTTGACTCCGAATTTTTCAAACTGATTCATCTTTTTCTCCTTTTAATTATTTTTTTCATCAAGTTCAATTACATTAAACTGGTGCGGAATTTTAAGATTAAAACTTTTAAAAACTATAAAAGTTTCAGTCACAGTGATCCCCTTGATCCTTGAAAGCTGATTGGTAAGGAAATCAAGAAGGCTGTAGTCAGGCTCGAGATGTATGGTAATAAACAGGTCATATCTTCCTGCGACAACGCTTGAAGAGATTACCCCTTTTAGACGGCTTATCTGTTCCGCTGTTTCTTCAAGCTGCAGATTATTAAGCTGTATTCCCATGTAAACAATAGTGTGCCCTTTTGCTACTTCAGGGTTTACAAGTGTTGTAATGTCAATTATCCCTGTCTCCCTGAGTTTCTGTATCCTTGCTTTTACCGTGTTTTCCGCAATCGAAAGTTCTTTTGCAATCTTTTTGTATGAAATTCTGCCGTCTTTTAACCGGTTGATTATTTTTTTATTGATATCATCAAGAATAAAGCTCATTACCTGCCCCTTTTGCTTAATTTTTACATGATTCTGCCCAGATTTCAACTCATGTTTTTTTATAACCTGAAAAAGCTTGTTTATCTCCTGTTGTCATATTTTTTATATCTTAAAAAGCTACATTGTTGTAGTTATTCATGTATATAGCTACTAAAATGTAGCAACAGCTGTCACCTGAAAAAAGGGCTCAAGCTGAAAGAGTAATATCATCTTAATTATAATACATAAATCAGTAAAAATATATTTCAAAACTGCATATAGTGCAATATCTCTTTTTTGATACATGGTTGGCATTGTAATTGCATTATATTTACAACTGCTGTAATGCATCTTTTTGCAGAGAGCGGTACAGAAGTTGTGTGATATCAGGGTTTATACTTTGAAATCAAGCTTTTTTATTGTTCTGAACAGTCTCCTTAAGTTCCCGGGCTCTTTGCTTGTTAAGCAAGGAGCCTTCTTTATCTCACTGCAGTATTATTGACACTTAAAAATATTGTTTATATAGTAATTCCATGCAGAAAGAGGAATTATTTATTACCGCAAACCTTGCGAGGCTTGAGCTTGATGAGAAAGAAGCTGGAAAGCTTAATGAGGCAGTTACAGGGATGATTGAGTATTTTGCCCTGATGGATAAGATTGATGTCGAAGATTTGCCTCCTACAACACACGCGGCAATCAAAGTTAACAGGACAAGAGCTGATCTCCCTTCAGATATCTCGCTTGCGGATAAAATGGTTGAAAACGCTCCTGAAAATGAGGGCAGAGCCATAACAGTCCCGAATGTTTTATAATGTTCTATTCTAAAAACCGGAAAAACCAATGATGTGGAAAAATGTTTTAAATAACCCTGAGAAAAAGAAAAAATATATAGATTATGTAAATGAATGGGAAAATAAAATTCATGCGTTTCTTGAATTTGACCCTGACAGGAGATCCTCTGACAATCTATCTGGTAACGGTTTGTTTGCCGGTGTTCCCTATGCTGTCAAGGATAACATCGCGGTCAGGGATTTTCACCTGACATGCGGGTCAAAGATATTAAAAGATTTTGTATCTCCCTATGACGCTGATGTTATTGAAAAGTTAAACTTGAATGGGGCGGTTCCTGTCGCAAAGTGCAATATGGATGAGTTTGGCATGGGCTCTTCCACTGATAATTCAGCCCTCGCAGTTACTAATAACCCGTGGAATACAGAGCGTGTATCAGGCGGCTCAAGCGGCGGCGCTGCGGCAGCTGTCGCATCAGGGCTTGTCCCTTTTGCTTTCGGCTCTGATACAGGGGGATCGGTAAGGCAGCCGGCATCCTTCTGCGGAGTTTACGGGCTTAAGCCTACCTACGGCGCAGTCTCCCGCCACGGCCTTGTGGCATACGCATCATCACTTGATGTTGTCGGAATTCTTTCAAGAGATCTTTCTATGCTGAGTGAAATTTTTGATTTGATTAAAGGACAGGATGAGAAAGATCAAACCTCTATAGAAATGCCGCCTGATCCGCCTTCTGATTTATCCATGGATGATGCGGTGAAACCGGTTTTCGGTTATCTGGGCGGCGATCTTGGACTTGATAAGTCTGTAGCGGCAGGATACAAAAACTGCATCAATATGCTAATCAAACAGGGATATACTGTAAAAGAGGTTTCAATACCGGCACTTGAGTATGTTGTTCCTGCCTATTATACAATCGCGACAGCAGAGGCAAGCGCAAATCTTGCCAGGTTTGACGGAGTAACATACGGTTACAGAAGCAAAGGGGCGCAGACCCCTCTTGAGCTGATGAAAAAAACAAGAAGCGAAGGCTTTGGGGATGAGGTGAAACTGAGAATACTTCTTGGCACTTATGTCCTCAGAGCAGGCTTTCAGGACTGGTATTATGTCAAGGCACAGACGTTAAGGACAAAAATAATAAACGATCTTGCCTCAATTTTTAAAACCCTAGAGCTTCTTATTCTTCCCGCCTTTCCGACCCCTGCGTTCAAACACGGCGAAACTGAACTTACGCAGTACCAGCAGAAAG
>JAVEZE010000044.1:0-17798 GCA_034003145.1 Spirochaetia bacterium | reverse complement strand
GCACTTTACATCGCGGACAAGAAAACAAGAAGAATTGATTTCGATGGAGATAAATGCATACAGTGCCTGAGCTGTATTGAAAACTGCCCGTACGGCGCATGCAGCTCTATTTTTCTTTAATTGCGGATAACGAGTCTTGAACAGAAAAAGGCAGTACCGCAGCTTTTCATGGAAAGGGGCGAATTTCAGGATATCTTCCTCAGCTTTTGACTTAATAACAGAAGAAATAATCAAACAGAGGAAAATACTAAGCCAATATATACTTGAGCATGAGGATTTTCTCACCTCTTTGGTTCCGATTGCCGGGATTGATAAAGAATCTCCTGATATTGTAAAAAGGATGCACAGAGCCTCTTTGCTTACAGGGATCGGGCCGATGGCCTCGGTTGCCGGTGTCAACGCCCAGCTTGCTGCAGAAGCCGCGGTCGCTTCAGGGGCAGATGAGGCGGTAATTGAAAACGGAGGCGATATCTATCTTTTTACCAGGAAAGAAACGGTAATCGCGTTATACGCAGGAACAGGTGTTTTGTCCGGCAGGCTTGCGGTAAAAATAAAACCTGAAATGACGCCTCTTTCCATCTGCTCATCTTCAGGTAAAATGGGACACTCATTAAGTCTTGGCAATTGCGATCTTGCCACTGTAACAGCAGTTGACGGGGCGCTTGCGGATTCAGGAGCTACCCTTGCCTGCAATCTTGTAAAAAAAGAGAAAGATATCGCTCCTGCGCTTGAAAGGATAATGTCGATTAAAGGTATTCAGGGAGTTTTAATAGTAAAAAATGAAAAGATAGGTATAGCCGGAAAGTTCCCTGAGCTTGTGCGCAATATCGATAAAAACACAGAAACTAAAATCACAAAAGAAAAACAGGGGAAAGAGTGGTTTTAATCAGGGATTACGCAATCCTGAATTTTCTGCCCGCGAGTGTTTCAGTCATTTTATCAATTTTAAGTGTTTCAGCAGAGACAAACTGATTTAATCTTTCAAGCTCTGCGTCTGCTAAATGGAGATTAAGGGATCCTGTTGTCCCTTCGCTTTTTCTTTCAGCGATAATTTTTTCAGGGTTCTCGTCTTTCAGCTTTTCCATGTTAAGTCCGACCTCTTTGTAGGCATCCCTGAAGCTCATCCCCCCTTCCACAAGGCGCAGAGCTGCGTCAGTCGCGTAAATTTCAGGGATAAAACCTTTTTTAAGATTCACCCTGTTTACGCTGGTTTGCGAAATCGTAAGTTCCATTATCTTAAGGCAGTCATGCGCGAGCGAAAGCCCTTTCATGAAAGGCTCTTTTGTCTCCTGGAAATCGCGGTTATAGCCTGCGGGAAGGGAGCGGATAATATTTTTTATCTGAAAAGCGCAGGAAGATATAGTTGAGGATTTCGCCCGCAGCAGCTCAAGCCCGTCAGGATTTTTTTTCTGCGGCATTATGCTTGATCCCGAGCACAGGCGGTCCGGAAGCGAGAAATAGCCGAACTCCGGCATTGAAAAAATCATAAGCTCCTGGGATATCTTGCTTATGGTAAGCGCAAACTGGTCAAGTGAATCAAGAATCATCGATTCAAATTTTCCTCTTGAGTTGTTGCAGTAAAGAACATTGTTCTGCACCTTTTCAAAAGCAAGCAGCTCTGCCGTCATCCCCCTGTCAAGAGGAAGAGGCACTCCGTAGCTCGCGGCTGATCCCAGAGGCGACTGGTTGTTTATATGGTAGACTGTCATAAGCAGTTTACCGCAGTCAAGAATCTCTTCCGCGAAAGCACCTGCCCAGAGTCCTACAGATGAGGGCATGGCGATCTGCATGTGAGTTCTTCCCGGCATAGGTACATCAGCATATTTTTTTGCCATTGATATCAGGCTTCCCGCCAGAGATGACGCAGCATCCATTATTTTTAAAATCTTTGAACGGCTGAAGATTCTGAGCGCTGTAAGCACCTGGTCGTTTCTTGACCTGCCTGTATGGATCCTTTTACCGGCATCCCCGCACTTTCGCGCAAGGTAGTTTTCTATCGCAGTATGGCAATCCTCATCCGATGCATCGATTAAAAACTCACCCCTGCTGTCAAGATCAAGTATTTCGATAAGGCTGTGCCTCAAGATGTCAAAATCCTCATAGCTTATGATTTTAACTTCAGAGAGCATTTTCGCGTGAGCTATTCCGGCAAGGCAGTCTGCTGCGACAAGATTCAGGTCAAGAATGTAATCGTTTCCGACAGTGAAGCTTTCAATAAGAGAATCAAGCTGGTAATCCTTCTGCCATAGTTTAGCCATTTTTACGCACCTCTTTAATCTGTTTCAAAAGAGGGTTGCACAAAACAGCCTTTTTTTCAATCTTACCTATGCAAGGATAATTATTTTTTAACAGCAAACTTTATCTCATCACCGTCATAATCAACACTAATCAGATCGCCCTCGGAAAACGCGCCAGAAAGAATATTTTTGGCAAGAGGATTCTGCACATAATTCTGTATTGTCCTTTTAAGAGGGCGTGCCCCGAACAGCGGATCATACCCTGTTTTTGAAAGAAAATTCTTTGCCTTATCTGTAAATTCAAGCGTATATTTTCTTTCCTTAAGCCGTATTGCAAGTTTTTCAAGCTCAATATCAACAATTTTTGAAATCTGTTCCTCTCCAAGCCGGTTAAACATTATCACTTCATCAATTCTGTTTAAAAACTCTGGTTTGAATGAAGCTTTAAGCAGCTTCTCCACCTGGAGGCGGGCTTCATCAAGATTTTCAACCTGCAGGATATATTCACTTCCGATATTGCTTGTAAGAATTATTATCGTATTCTTGAAATCGACAATTCTCCCCTGTCCGTCAGTAAGGCGCCCGTCGTCAAAAATCTGGAGCATTATATTAAAAACATCAGGATGGGCTTTTTCAATCTCATCGAAAAGTATTACTGAATACGGCCTTCTTCTTACTGTTTCAGTCAGCTGCCCTCCCTGGTCATAACCTACATATCCTGGAGGCGCCCCTATCAGCCTTGATACTGAATGCTTTTCCATGTATTCGCTCATATCAATCCGGGTAAGTGCTTTTTCATCGTTGAAAAGGAAATCCGCAAGCGCTTTGGCAAGCTCTGTTTTTCCAACGCCGGTCGGGCCGATAAATATAAACGTCCCAAGAGGTCTTGATTCCTCAGCCAGTCCTGTCTTGTTCCTCCTGATCGCATCAGCAATTGATCTTAATGCCTTATCCTGTCCTACAACCCGTTTTTTTATTGTCTCTTCAATTTTTAGGTATTTCTGCATCTCTGATGAGAGCATCTTTGAAACAGGTATTCCGGTCCAGGCTGATACTACCCTCGCGATATCATCCTCCCCGACTTCCTCCTGTAAAAGGACATTTCCTGCCTGTACCTTCTCAAGTTCTGCGCTTTTCTTTTCAAGTTCAGCCCTTGCGTCTGGCAGCCGCCCGTGCTTGATTTCAGCTGCTTTTGCGAGGTTTCCTTCCCTTTCATACTTTGACTCTTCCACTTTGTATTCTTCAATCTTCTGTTTGAGAGTCCTTATCCCTTCAATAACAGTTTTTTCATTTTTCCACTGGAGCGCCATCGCGTCTCTTGAGGATTTAAGTTCCGCAAGTTCTTTCATAATTATTTCAAGACGCTCTTTGGATGCATCATCCTCTTCCCGCGTAAGCGCCTGCTTTTCTATGTTAAGCTGCAGCATTTTTCTTTCTATCTGATCAAGTTCTGTAGGCTGGCTTTCTATTTCCATCTTGAGACGGCTTGCTGCCTCGTCCACAAGGTCTATCGCCTTGTCAGGGAGGAAGCGGGAAGTTATATACCGGTTTGAAAGGGAAGCAGCCGCGATTATAGCCTCATCCTTAATCCTCACTCCATGATGTATCTCATAACGCTCTTTCAGCCCGCGGAGTATCGCGATTGTATCTTCCACACTCGGCTCTTTTGTATATACTGTCTGAAACCTTCTCTCAAATGCCGCATCCTTTTCAATATGCTTTCTGTATTCAGAAAGGGTTGTCGCTCCTATGCATTTTAGCTCACCGCGGGCAAGAGCAGGTTTAAGAAGATTGGAGGCATCCATAGCCCCTTCCGCGGCCCCTGCCCCGACAAGGGTGTGAAGCTCATCAATAAAAAGAATAATTGAGCCGTCACTCTCGGCTACCTCATGTATTACCGCTTTAAGCCGCTCTTCAAACTCTCCCCTGAACTTGGCGCCCGCTACAAGGGCTCCCATATCAAGGGCAAGAAGTTTCTTGTTTTTAAGCGAATCAGGCACGTCACCCGACATGATACGCCGCGCGAGCCCCTCGGCTATAGCGGTTTTGCCTACCCCGGGTTCTCCGATCAGGACAGGGTTGTTTTTTGTCCTTCTAGAAAGCACCTGCATCACACGGCGGATCTCTTCATCCCTTCCGATTACAGGATCAAGTTTCTCGCGCGCCGCAAGAGCGGTAAGGTCTCTGGTGTATTTCTCAAGAGTCTGGTATTTGTTCTCCGGATTCTGATCCGTGACCCGCTGGTTTCCCCTTATTGAAACAAGTGTTTTAAGTATTATGTTTTTATCAATTCCAGCCTTTTTTAAAATACTGCCGGCATCAGAGGATGAGGATGACTCTGCCAGCGCGATAAATATATGCTCTGTACTTATATATTCATCCTTAAGCTTTCCGGCTTCAATTTCCGCGTTATTAAGTATTTTTGATGCAGGCGCTGATAAATGGATCTGCGCACCCTCGCCGTAAACTCTGGGCTTTGCGCTTAGCGCTTTTTCAGTTTCCGCTAATATTTCTTCCCTGTTTATCCCAAGTTTATCAAGTAAAGGAGGTATAATACCATCCTGCTGGGTAACAAGCGAGTAAAGCAGATGCTCTGGGTCAATCTGGGAATTATTATATCTATGGGCCGCGGTCTCTGCAGCCTGAATAATTTCCTGCGCTTTAACCGTAAGCCTATCATATCTCATGGCTCCTCCGAAAAAGTTATTGTAGAATGTCTGGTAAATCACTTTTAAGATAATAATATTGATGGGGCAGGGTCAAATTTATTTTCTTGACTGTGAATAAATACTAATTCATAATAATTGACAAAGGGATCCATACCCCTGGGAAAATGGCAAATTGGAAATGACAAATTGGATAGGATAGATGAGACAGGATAAATGTTAAAAAAAACCATATACGCAACTCTGATATTATTTTTACTGTCTTGCTCCGGCATTTTTGCCCAGAGTGAGCTTAAACCGAGAATAACCATATTTCCGCTTTCAAATCCGTTAAAAGATGTTCAGGTCGAAATAATTTCGCGTAATGTCCAGAAAACCATGGAATTGAACCTGAAGTCCATAGATAAATACATAATCGCCGGAAATGATATTAAAGAATATTCAAGTGATTCAGCCTGGCTGCTTGAATACTGTGAAAAAAACAATCTTGACAATATTATTTTCGGCCAGGCCATAATCGGGGTAGAGACAGGAACAGTTTTCCTTGAAATGTCTGTATTTGACAGAAAAACATCTTCAATAACATTAACTGAATCGGAGATGGCTGAGACAATTTTTGATATCTTTGACGCATCTGATCTTCTTGCTGTAAGCATGATGGAAGGATTCAGCGGGATGCACCTTGGATTCGGCGGTATCAATTTTAAAAACAGCGGTGATGAAGGGAGATATTCTGTATTTATTGATGATGCTTTTGCCGGTGAAAACATAAGCACACTTGCCACTATTCTAAACGGTGAAAGAAATGTGAAAATTGTGCAGCAGAGAATGTTTGATGAGCTTGTGCTTTTTGATGAGACTGTCCTTGTCCTTGAAAAGAAGGCAAGCGAGGTTTTATTTTCCATACCAGGATTTTTAGAAAAAGAAAGCAAAACAATCGCAAAACATGAAAATATTATTGAAAAAGAATGGGACAACAAATACGCAAGCAGGAAAGTGGACAGAAGATTTGAGAGTCTATTTGAACTCCTTGCAGTAACAGACTTCAGCAAATCAGCAGCAGGCAAGAAAAAAGAACTTGAAGATAAGCTTGAGCTCTGGAACGCCAAAAAAAGGAACTGGGGCATAGAAGAGGGAGTATCACTGCTTGACAAAAAAGCAGGCGCTTCTGTCTTTGCAGGCGCTTCTTTAATCTTTCCCTCCTATTCAAGGGAAAATACAACAGACTGGAACAGCAGCTTGACACTGAATCCAAAAATCGGCGCTTCATTATCTTATAACCTGACACAAAGGTTCGCGCTACAGACAGAAATGATTTTCATGAAGACAAAAGCGGAAGTAAAAAACAGCGATATTCTTGTTACAAACGGTGCGGAGTTTAACCTGATGGAATTCCCCCTGCTGCTGCTTTACAGGAGTCAATCAAAGAAAACAAGCTTTTATGGAGGGGCAATCATTCAGCTTCGGGCAAATGACGGGATTGTATACATGGAACAGTCCGGCAGCGAGATGGAAATGGATAATGTTGGAAGTGAATTTATTGAAAGAGGAGGATTTGCCCTGACCGGGGGGATGCTCTTTGAAATACCTCTTAAAAAGAATTTCATGAAACTTGATTTCCGCTATGCAAGGGCAATGACCAAATGGACACCAGATAACTCAGAAGACGAAAGCTTTGAACAGCTTTATCCTGATTATTTTCATGTAACAATTGGATACGGGATAAAGTTCTTCTAAAAAATTATTTTATTGTTTTTTTCACACAGCTGTAATAATCTCTTTTTATGAAGATGTTGTTCCTCAATGCAGTTTTATCAGCAATTCCAGCGGTAATTGTTGCTGCGGTAATTATATATAAAAACATAAAAACTGAAATCAGCTCTGCCGATATTATCACATTTATGCTCGCAGGAAGCTTTGCCGTATTTCCTGCTGCGGCTGCTGAATTGCTCTTATCAGGTTACACACGGAATATTGAAGGTCTCTGGAAACTAGTTGTTGACGCTGTCTTAATTTCCGCGCTTATTGAGGAAACTGCGAAGATTCTTCTTTTGGGAGCGATCTTTAACATAAAAAAGATTACTACACTTAAATCAGCAGCCGCAATAGCTGTCGCATCAGGGACAGGTTTCGCTTTTCTGGAAAATATCATGTACAGTTTTGACCATTCATTTGTTGTTATTATGCGCAGCCTGAGTGCTGTTCCACTTCATATTATTACTGCTGTTATTATCGGGCTAAGCCTTATCAAAACATCACCTCAAAAAAGAACCAGCATCATAAGCGGTTTTACTCACGCGATAATCATACATGGCCTTTATGACTTTCTTTTATCAACACAATCATTTTACTCTTTTTTAATAGTACCTCTTCTTCTCAGGGCTGGATACAGTATCTATTTTAATTACAAAAAAGAAAGCGGTGGACGCTAAGATTAACATCAGGGTTATCCATGAACATGTTTATGTTTTCCTTGTTTGATTTTTCTTAAAAAAGCAGATGTCAAAAGAAAAAAGAAAAACAAGGCAGCTGCATACAATAACACATCAATAATTACAGAATTTTCAGGTGCCTCTGATTTTATGTTTAAAACAATATCAGTCATCCAGGGAAAGGATGCTAACAGGTCAATTACAGCGCCTGAGACAAGGCTTCCTGATATAATTGAAACAAGATAGATTATAGTTTGTTTTTTCCCAAGCACTTTTAAAAGAATTGAAAGTGATGCAGCGTTTGTTGCCGGGCCTGCTATCAAAAAAACATAGGCTGCCCCCGGAGATATCCCTTTGGCAAGAAGAGCCAGTGCGATGGGAATACTTGTTGTTGAGCAGACATAAATAGGTATACCTATTAAAATCATCAAAATCATACCGGAAATTCCGCCTGAAAACAGTGTATCCTGAAAAAAATTGTCAGGAATAATATATGAGATAAATCCGGCTATAATAATCCCAATAACAAACTGCAGTGCGATATCATCCATAAACTCGATAAATACAAAATCATATATTTTTTTAAGTTTATCCCTTATTCCGGTAGGCCGGACAGGAGAGGCGCAGCATGATGATCCAGTGCTGCAGCATCCTGGCTCGATAGCAGCCGTGTTGGCAGCCGCATCCGATTCCGCATCCTTGCCAGCTGCTTCTGCAGCCGCATCTGTCCCCGCACCAGCATCCGCGCGCCCGTCCCGGTCAAGGAAAAGGCTTAAAAGTCCGCCCCACACTCCGGTCAGGAGCGCAGAGACCGGCCTGAACACGGCAAAGAAGGGGCCCATCAGCCCGTAGGTAGCTATAACGCTGTCTATCCCTGTCTGGGGGGTTGATATAAGAAAAGCCATCGCTGCCGAATGGGAAGCACCCGCCCTTTTGATGTAAACTGCCGCCGGTATAACGCCGCATGAACAAAGGGGAAGAGGCACTCCGAAAAGTGATGCTTTAAGGATAGAAGAAAAAGTATGGGAGCCAATGTGGCGGCTTACAGTTTCTCTGCTTATCAGCACAGAAAGAATACCCGCAAGAACCATTCCCAGAATAATATAGGGGCTCATATCTATAAAAAGGAAAAATGTTTCCTTTAAAATACCGTAAATTATATCAAACATTGAATTAATATCTCCTGTTGAAAGCTATTGCTCTTTGATGTGTTCAAGGCCTGTGCTAATTATTTCATCTATATGACTGTCTTTAAGCGAATAAAAAACATGACGGCCCTCTTTTCTGTATTTAACAAGGCGGTTATGGCGCAATATTTTAAGCTGATGTGAAATCGCAGTCTGCTGCATATCAAGTGCCTCAGATATTTTGTGGACACAAAGCGGTTTTTCAGAGAGGATTGAAAGTATTCTTAATCGTGTCGGATCTCCCAAAACCCTGAAAAACTCTGACAAATCCTGCACTTCCTCATCAACCGGAATGCTTTCCAGGAGATTTGAGGAAACAGGAGCGCAATCTTCTTTTAACTGAGCATCTTTGCTATCTTCTGTATTTATATCAGCCTTACTGTTCATAAACACCTGCCTTGAAAATCTTTATCATTCATATTAAATCATATTCATATATGAACACATATTCATATATAATACAAAACTGAGATATTTTCAAGCAGTTTTCAAGCTATTTTCAGTAAATCTAAATGCTGATTAAAATATTTACCTGATTTATTGACACAAGTACTTAAAATCTGTATATTAATTTCAACGACGCAGGGTAGAGCAGTTGGCAGCTCGTCGGGCTCATAACCCGGAGGTCGCAGGTTCGAGTCCTGTCCCTGCTATACAAAACACCATTTAGGCTTTTGTTTAAGTGGTGTTTTTTTTTTGCGTTAAAAAGGCAGGACTCGATCCGCAGCGAACGCCGAGCGATAGCGAGGAAAAGTGCGCAGGGACGCGCACGGCAGTAAGCGGAGGCGGCCCGGAGACCGGCAGCACGATGCTGACGGGTGGAGGGCGAGTCCTGTCCCTGCTATATAAGACACTATTTAGGCTTTTGTTTAAGTGGTGTTTTTTTGCATCAGGAGGAAAAGCTGATTTGCAACGAAGAAACCTCCTCGATACCGATTCGGCGTTCAAGGCTCTACGGGAAGAGTACTTATGCATCAAAAAATAAAACATTACCCACTTAAAAGATGTACAGAATCCTGAACATGTAGTATATTATAACAGGAGGATGTAATGAAAATAATTACCTATACCAATGCGCGGAACAATCTCAGGCAACTGATTGATGACGTTGTAGACAGCTCTACAGAAACAGTAATTACTTCCAGGGAAGGCCGGGATGTAGTAGTAATGTCACTTGCAGACTACAACGGATGGACCACCACCAATCACCTGCTAAGTACACCTGAAAACGCTAGCCGTCTTTTAAAGGCTGCCCGAGACGTAAAGGCCGGGAGAGTTATCAAAAGAGACCTTATAGATGAGTAGAGGGGTCAATTGGCATGAGTCAGCATGGGAAGATTATGAGTACTGGCAGAACCAGGACCGTAAAACACTGAAGAAGATCAATAATTTAATAAAGGCGGCCCGGCGAACGCCGGAAGAAGGTGCAGAACCCTTAAAGGGAGATCTGTCAGGGTTTTTCTCCCGGCATATCAACAAAAAAGATGTACTGGTTTACACTTACGATAATGATTCCGTTACCATCATTCAGTGCCGATTCCATTATTCTGACAAGTGAAATAGATCCCGGTATGTGAGATAGATTCCGGTTAACTCATCCAACTGTAACGGGGAAACTGATACAAAAACCTTGGTTACACCTGGCTAATCATGGAACTCCGCCCTTCCAGGCGAATCGTTAAAGTGCAACTATATATAGAGATAAGAAACCTATCGTAAAGACATCGCAACAGCTCATAACCCGAAGACCGGCAGCACGATGCTGACGGATGGAGGGCGGCTCCTGTCCCTGCTATAGAAAAAACCTGTAGTATCTTTATGGTGCTTCGGGTTTTTTTATGATAACAGGATAGAGACGCTTTTAATAATCACAGATTATAACCCGGAGCTTGCAAAACTGCGGAACCCATACCGGACAGAGAGGGCTTAGCGGGAAGCCCTCCTTGCAGAGACTGACGCGCAACCGGCCGGGGACTTGAGTTCCTTCTTCTTCTTTTTTCGCTGAGTGCGCTTGAACAGGTTTACCGTCATGCTGAAATAGATGCTCTTTTTGAATTTTTATCCGCTTAGCCCTGTATCTGTAAATTGCTGATAAAAAGTAAAAAAGAGGAGGAACTTCCTGTTGGTAACCTGGCTTCCAAATATCTATACAGTGATATACTTGAGTTTGAGGATCCCTTCTTATATTTTGCTGTATTTTTAAAAGAACTTATCTTTTGGCAAAAACATGAAAGTAAAAAGTTTTATGAAAATAGTATTGTCTCGAGTTTTCCCATTACAGCAGATATTTTTTCATTTATCAGAAGATCGCACCTTTCATCAAAAGGAGTTTCAGAAAGGTTTATCACAGCAGTAAACGCGCCGTTATCAGCTGCAAGCTGCGGCAGGGCTGCTGCCGGATACACTATAAGTGTCGATCCTGCGGCCACGAACAGGTCAGCACCTGTGGTTTTCATGAATGCCTCAGACAGCACCTCTTCCCTTAAAGACTGCCCGAATGAGATTGTGTCAGGCTTTAAATATCCTCCGCAGCCGCATTCAGGCGCGGGGTTTCCCTTCTCTATCATGGCATGCGCCTCTCCGATCGGGACAACACTGCCGCAGGAGGTACATATTGCCCTGAGGTTGCTGCCGTGAAGCTCGATTACAGCCTCATCCGGAAGCCCTGCTGCCTGGTGAAGCCCGTCGATGTTCTGGGTTATGATACACTCAAGAAGACCTTTTTTATATAGCCTCGCAAGAACATGGTGGGCAATGTTGGGAGATGCCTTTTGCAGCTGTCTGTAAAAATCTGATTTATACTGCCAGTATCTTATCCTTGCCTCGCGGCTTGCCATAAACTCATCGATTGTGACAGGGCGGAACCTGCCCCATATTCCCCCTTTGCTTCTGTAATCAGATATGCTGCTTTCTGTGGAAAAGCCGGCTCCTGTCAGAAAAACGGTGCGGCTGGTTTTCTTTATCATATCTGCCAGTTTTTTTATTTTATCAGTGACTGAATCATCCATAGGATAAATATAACCTGAAATTATACGGTTTGAAACACTTTACGGAAAGAAAGCCGCTCAGCCCGGGTACTGGGGGCGCCTCTACAGAAACGGGAAGCTCTCAGACAATGTTACGATGAGGCAGCTGAGCATCGGATTTCAGGCGGGCAGAAGTATAACTTCAAGCCTGTAAATTTAAAAACCCGGCAGGTTGTGCCGGGCAATATCTGATAAAAAATTTTTAATCATCAATCATTCGAGTATACTCAAGAGGCGTAAATACGTCACCCCATGAAAAAGTAAGTGTTCCCCCGGCAATTTCATAATAATAAAGAGATTCTATGTATATCGATGATCCAGCATAATCTGTTGTAATAAAGCGGATCATATCTGATGTCGCTGACCATTGACCTATATAATTTTCTGGTCCTTCACCACTTTTATCTGTATAATCGTAAGTGCCATCAGCGCTTAAAGTCATATCGTCCGAATAAGTTCCAAAGTCCACCGTCCAATTGCCGGCCAGTTCAGTTGGCTTTGAAAATGATTTTTTGTTAAAAAGCAGGTCGCCTTCAGGTGCAGCCACTTCCATTTTATTTCCGCTCAGGGAAAAAGACAAATCCGCTTTTTCAATCTCAGGAACCCAATTTGTTTCATCCCCATCCCAGTCATGAGTCGTAGTTATCTTTATTGTATCGCCGGATATAGAGAAAGTTGCTTTTGTTCCCTCTTCCTGCCCCATATCATCTACTACCTCACTATAAGCAATCCTGGTCATATTATTGCCTGAAAACTCAAGAAGCATGGCCTTGCCTACCCCTGCATCTTCACCGACAGCGACCCATATCCCTGCCAGATCATCGGCAGTAACAGAACCGCCGCCAGAGCTGTCGCAAGCGGCAAAAAAGGTAAAACGGCAACTGCCGCGGCAATCAAAATCAATCCCGATTTTTTCATATTAATACAATCTCCTTTCCAATCTGTATTTTGCTTCAGGAAAAAGATGAAGCCATCTTAAGATTAAGGCTTACTGACCGGCAAGTCGTCCCATTATGCATAGTGGGACGTTTTTTTTATAAAATGGGGAGGCAAATCTTTGCTGAAGAGAAAGATTTAAGCAATATCTTTTTTTTAGATGTTCGGGGGGAGACATCCCCCTCTTTTCCCTGAAAACCCTGTTAAATGTGCTTATCGATTGAAACCCGCCCCTCAAACGCAAGGTCAGCTAAAGACTGCTTCGCAAGAGAGCCAGGTTCAATGCGACATAGGAGAAAAAGGCAAGGGAGAAGTGCTGTAAGCAGATTTATCCAGTGATATGCAGGAAGAAACACTTCCTGCCATGCCGGTATTGTCGTTATGCCTGATTTTTGCATGAATTGTTCATTTCAATTTTTTCTTTAAGAAAAACAGGCTTCTGGCGGAAACAATTTTATTAGGAGAATTTTACTGTATGAGAAAATGCGGATGCAGTATATGAATAGATAAATAAATTGTTTTATCATTCCCGTCCCTTTAATAATGGTTAACAGAACATATTCCTG
This sequence comes from Spirochaetia bacterium, assembly GCA_034003145.1. Classification (GTDB taxonomy): domain Bacteria; phylum Spirochaetota; class Spirochaetia; order CADAEX01; family CADAEX01; genus JACKPD01. Next base: position 4,748 of record JAVEZE010000044.1, on the reverse strand, counting down.
ATTTTCCCGATCTAATGCCGTTGACTCCATAACCTTTTTTTCCTACCATTTTATTATGGGAATATATAAAGACTCCATATTAACAATTCTGTATATTTACTATTTAGAAAAACTGATTGAGCGCAATTGATGGATTGGTATTTTTCACTATGATTTATGAAGAGTCAAAATGTGCAGAAAGGAGATGCCGGAAGCAAGATAATCCGTTTAATGCCATTACAGCCATCAAAACGCGCAACCCACCAAGCCCTACAGAGAAGGCGGCTTAAATGCAAGTATTGCCGCCGTAGTGAGTATAATCCAGCAAATGTTAAATTTCGTTAGTGTGCTACCGGAATGAAGTCCCAGTCTCCATTTTCAATTGTAATTATCGTGTCGCTGTCTATAATCAAATGATCAAAGTTATAATTGTATTCACCATTATCAAACACAGAGTCGCCATCCGCATCGATAAAAGCGCTAATCCAATACTCTCCGCCTGAAGCGTCCTCCAAGGCAGCAGAAGCGTTGTTTCCCTCAAAACTGGCATCAGTTTCATAACTGTGATAAAGATTTTCTTCCTCGCTGACAATAAGAGTGGCGCTTATAATACAATTGCCTTCGGGATCCTCTTTTTCCATATTGACAGTAATATCATGTAATTCCTTTGAGTATATATCACCGGAAAGACTTAGCAGCACACTGCTTCCTGACTCATAAAAATTAAAAAGGTATCCGTAAATCTCTTCATCCCCCTCAGTGCTTGTAATTCGAAGGAAATCATCCGAGGCGTCCCATATGCCGGAAAGCGTTATTGCATCTCCTGAATAATTATTGCATGTCCCATCACTGTTTAATTCAAGTTGCATGGGAGATGATTCGCCGTCGCTAAGCCATTGCCAGGCTACGGAATATTCAGGTTTCACGCTAAAAACCTTTTTTCCCATTTCAATAATTGTTTCAAGAGGGTCCTGCCCTGTTACAAGGAGGTTGCTTCCATTTAATGAATATGTAAGATTGTCAACAGTCTCTTCTTCTGTCTCAAGCCAGTAATCTTCATCGTTCCATGTATGGCTTACATCCACAACAATCTCATCACCATTAACTGCATATGTTCCTTTAAAACCGCCGACCTGTTCTGAATTTAAATAAAAAACAGCCTTAATATCTGTTTCTCCTATCTCAAGGATAAAGGCATCTGCCAAATTTTCTGCAACTTCTGTGTATTGATACGGATTTTCACTATCCCACTGTACAAACCAGATTCCGGTAAGGTTTGCATCTTCATCGCCGTTACCTCCCCCACCTCCCGCTGAATTACTGCATGTAATGGTTAACGAAGTCAGTACCCATAAAACAAGAGAGGCTATAAAAATAGTTTTTATTGTGTTCTTTTTCATAAATTGCTCCTCCCGAAGCAAACACGCAATCTTTTGCAAAATGCTCCGGTTAAATGTTTATAAATGGATTATTGCAAGGCATTGGAGTTACGGCATTAAGCTTATAAGGACAGGTGGGATGTCTATGCCGTAAAGAAGCGGTTATTTGCTTCTGCAATTAATTATATTACCATCTGATTAAAAAAGGTAGAGAGGAAAAACACAAAAATATTGAGAATTTTCTTACTTTCAATACAATAGGTTGGCATCAGAAGTAGAAGAGATTTACACTTAAAAATACCGGCGTTGTTTAAAACTGGATTTGTTAAAAACCCTGAAGATTATAAATATTGCCATATTATTTTTTTAAAATAGAATACTCATGAAGTTATTGATCAGATCCAGACTATTTAGCTGCAATTTGATCTTTTAAAACAAGATAAATAAATTGTTTTATCATACCCGTCCCTTTAATAATGGTTAACAGAGCATATTCCTGATTTTCCCGATCTAATGCCGTTGACTCCATAACCTTTTTTTCCTACCATTTTATTATGGGAATATATAAAGACTCCATATTGACAATTCTGTACAGTTTACTAAATCGCCCCTATATTACCTCATCTTTGCGGGAAATGTCGCACCCGCTGCTGATCCATATCAGCGATACTCCCGAGTTTGTATATCCGTTTATCTTCCGGCTTGTAGAACAACTTAGGCCGGAGGTACTAATTCATACGGGTGATATGTTTGATGAGATAAAGCTGGAGGACCGTCCAAAAGAGATAAAAGAATATTCATCAAAACTGAAAAAAATCATGAACCGGCTGGAGCAACTGCCGGTAAAACAAATTTTTCTTATACCGGGAAATCATGACAATACGGAAGTCATAATGGATTTATCGCGCAAAATTGTAGTCCTCCCTGAAAAAAGCCGGATTGAGCTGGAAGGGCTATCTCTTTTCCTTTCACACAAATATTATGATCAGAAAGTAGACACAGACTTCTATCTATTTGGACACAGTCTGCCTGAAATAAACCGCCTCGATATAGAAACCAAGCTGCTTAACGGAATTCCATGTATTAATTTTATTTCACTTTCCACAGGTACCACTTATACTTTAAATTATCCCCTCGGTACAGACAGCACAAGGATGATGCTTCCGAAAATCGGGATATAAAGGAGAAGAGTATTATGCTGTTTATACGCAGAACAGCGCGGAATGTTTTTATACGATCGGACCAGATCGATTCATTATCTGAATACCTGGTAGACAATTACAATTCCGAAATAGTGACTTTTGAAGAAGGATGGGAAGAGGTAGAGGAATTTCAGACACTGCTCTTCCTTACCCCTCCGGGACTTACGAAAACGAGAACAAAAGATGCGGAGAAGATCCTGAAAGTTCCGATTGAATCATCCCGAATTTTATCAGAACTCTTTATTCCTGAAATCAAGGATAAGATAACAATGGTACAGCTTGGACCGGGGATTATCATAGTCAGGGTAGTCGGGGACGGCTCTTCACTGGAAAAGAGTCTGAAAGAAGAACATAATGCCCAAAGCATGTCACTTGAACAGGGAATTTGCGAAGGAGAGGCTGACGACACAATACTGCTGCTTACCAATACTCCGCTGACAATGACAATAAGCGCGAAGGATCTGATACGTTTGCCGCTGTTAATCAGAGAGCCTTCCCATTCCTTTTACAGGAAGCTAAGAAAAGAAGGGGCGCATCTGATTACCCAATCTCTGAAAGATAAGCAGTGGTACGAGATGAGGATCAACATCTATGACTCGAAAAATCATTACAATATACATTATGAGCGGCTTAAAGTTGTCATTTCAGACCTTGATACAGGGATAGTGTTAGGTGAATCCTGGACCAGGGATCATGCGCTGATGCTCATGTCTGTTTTGGCTTATCAAATACACATGTTCTCTCTGGAACCGCCGGAAAAGATAAAGCGGATCCTTATGGGACTTGAATATAACAGCAGCAACAAACGTTTTGTCGATATGGATCTTTATTACCGTAACAGGAAAATAAGTAAAAACGATAAAAATGTACGGAAAACAAAAGAGGAATCCCGTATGGAAATCAGAGAGGAGCTTTATAAGTCTCTAAGCAATAATGCTCTAGAACAGCTGAGGCAGCTGGAATATCCTCTCGACCGTCAAAGCCAGCAGTGAAAAAGTATTTGGATCATCCTAATATTGCGTCAGGAGATACTTAAGACGCCTGTTTTCCATTGCAGGCGGAGGGAAAAAAGGGATGTTGCCGAGTTCCTTAAAAAACGGCTTAAGACTAAACAGCTATCTGGGTTATTCTTTTTTAATTTTTTCCATCCTGTATAGATGGTAAAAAAAAAGCATGTATGATTTCTCCGGATACGCAAAAAATTAATATTTATTATACAAACCTGCGTAAATAAGCTTAAAAACGCAGGCTAACCTGCAATATTATATATAAAAGAGCAGGTTAACGTTCAATATTTGGCATATTGTGATTACCTGATAAAAAAATCGGCAGTAAATTTTATGTATGAAACTGATTACCCGCAGATTATATTCATCAGTAGAGCTATGGCTATTCAAATGCAAGGTTATAACCATATTCGGCGCCAGACAGGCAGGAACCTTTCAGGACATTTTCTGAGTTGTACTTCGATACCAGAGTTCAAGATTAATTAAAAAGATAATTATTTTGAGTTTCTAAAAAGTAATAATTGTCAATTTATTTGACAGCTCAATATATCAATGATATAATTTTCCAAAAAGGAGAGGTTATATGTATAAAAGTATTTTCAAAATCATGCTTACTTTGTTATTTGCAATTCTATTATTGTCAGTAACTTCTTGTAACAGCTCGGGAAGTGATTCTGATAAACCGTCTGACGAAGAAACGATGGTTTTTGCTGAAATGTTTAGCGTAATTGATGACATTATTGAAGGTTATCTGGAAGAAGGTGCAGGTCTATCTATTGCTCCTGATCTCCCTGTAGAAGAAGGATGGGAAGCATATGTTTCAGCTCTTGTAGGGAATACTTATACTATCACAGCCACTGATTATGATTATGATGATGAAGCAATTATTAATGGAAAGATTGTTTTAAGTGTAACTGACTTCACAGATGATATTCTTTCATTGAGCGGTACCATAACCAATCTGAGAATTGCAGATTATGATGACAACAGCTGGGTAATAAATTCTTCAGGTATCACATTAAAAATTGATACATGGGAAGAAGAGTTTGTATCCGGCAGTGGAAAAGCAACAATCAACGGCAATGAATATAGTGTCTCTGATATCTATGACGCCATAGTAGAGCTGTATTATTAAAATAAAATTCTTATCTATGGATTACTGCAGGTCATCGGTCAAATCC
>JAVEZE010000043.1:0-17908 GCA_034003145.1 Spirochaetia bacterium | reverse complement strand
GCCGACCCTACCACTTAAGATTAAAAATTATGTAAACCCTACATTACGTACTGTTACTGGCAATTTTATGATTTTTGGGCTGAAAACCTAAAAAAAACTGGGATAAGGCTAAATACCCCCCCCTGGTTTGAGGGTGATTCTTTTACAGTTTCCTTTTCCTTTAAAAGCGCTAAACAGCTTGAAAGAATTATTTCCTCACTTGAAAGACTAAAAGGTAAAACTGATGAAATTTTCAGATTATTATAAAAATTATTACGAAAGTATTTTTGACCGGATCTATATCTCTTCTGATGCCGCAGATCTTGCCCCTGCTGTAAGAGCCTCAAGAAGGCTTGAGCTGCCTCTTTACACTGTAGAATCTGAAAAAGAGATCTCACCTGAACATCTTAACAGCAGAACCCTTTATATTACTTCAAGAAAAGGGCAGACAGTAGGCAAGTGCCCCGGCACCAGAGGGCATATCTGCTGTAATTATGTAACTATAGATCTTTATAACGGATGTACGCTTGGATGCAGTTACTGTATCATGAAAAGCTATTTAAACTTTGCCCCTGTTACAGTATATGCTGATACTGCCCCAGCTGTTGAAGAGCTTAAAAAAATAGCCCGTCTTAACAGCGACAGGATTGTAAGGGCAGGAACCGGCGAGACCGGTGATTCACTTCAGTTTGATCCCCTTTTTGAGATGACAGAAGATTTTATAAGCGGACTTTCTGATATTGAAAATATCTTTTTTGAGGCAAAAACAAAAACATGTTTTGTCGATCACCTTCTTGATATAAAAAACAAGGGAAACGCTGTAATAAGTTTTTCACTTAACCCTGAATCTGTTGTCGAGGCGGAAGAGGCTGAGGCTTTTTCCCTTGATCAGCGGCTTGATGCTGCCTCAAAAGCTGTTTCAGCAGGATATAACCTTGCTTTTCACTTTGATCCGGTTATCTGCGGGGAAGAATGGGAAGAGGAGTATCTTGAGACTGTAGATAAACTTGCGCAGTTTCCTGAAGGAAAAATCAAGTGGGTAAGCCTTGGCACTTTCAGGTATCCCCCCGCGCTGAAAGAAAAAATCGGGCAGCGCCCTTATCTTTTTGATGAATATGTGCCGTGCAGAGACGGCAAATACAGATATCTCCAGAAGCGCAGAAAAGAGGTTTACCGCCTTTTGTATGAGAAGCTGTCACAGGTTACCGGTTCATCAGTATATATGTGCATGGAAAGCAGCTCTGTCTGGAAGTATGCTGCAGGCGGAGTTCCTGGTGAGCTTGAAAATATCAAGTGGTTATTTAAAAAGATAAAAGGTGTATCAAGACGGTTTTCAGTATAAAAATCTTTTTCTCCCATCAGGATGAACTGTGTGAGCCGGAAAACTCGCATCATGAGGCTGGAAGAAGCACCGGAAGACGAAGGGGATGCGCAGAAAGCAACTGATGCGCAGAATGTATTCAAGGTATTACGCAAAGGCGGATAGTTTAACTGTGTAATATCGAAATTCAGGATATATCAAAATTCAGGATGAATTTTATACCAGTCTTTGATTGCGGATTCAAGGTCTGACTGGGTTTTTTCATTTGCCGCTTCCCTGTAAAGCCATTTTTTTATTATTTCATTCTTCAGCTGTTCCCATTCGACAGGAAGAGGGGAAGGAAAGGAAAGTATGTTCTGCGGTGGAATATGGCCGACAAGAAGGGGATAGTATTTCGGAAAAACCTGTTCATTAACTGTTTTGAGTGATGAAAACCCGCTGCAAAGCCCGAAAGACCTGATTCTTTTGGTTTTTCCCGACTCCATTATCCTTTCCTGTGTATCGTGGTCAAAAAACCACAGAAAAAACAGCTCTGCCCCTCTTTTATTTGCTGCATGCCTTGGAATACCTGCATATATTATATCATCGCAAACCGGTATTTTATCTTCACTTGCAAGCCACCTGAAATTAAGGCCAGCCCTTTTTTGCTGAGCTATGGCGTAAAATTCCTTGAGATCTGTATAAGCGAAAAAAATCCTCTGCTCCGCAATAAGATTTTCAACAGGTTTGTAAAGATATTTCTCCTCAAAACGGATATCTTTTGCTATTCCTCCATTGATTGTGTTTATAAAATCCCTTGTCTCTTTAAGTGATTTCTCTATTCCTTCTATATTCCACGAAATTTTTTTATTGTCATTTCCCCTGAAATCAGCTTTGCTCATCACCGCGTTATAATAAAGCATAGTGCTGTTCCATCTTGGGGAAAAAGCAGAAACCCCTTTGTTTCCTTCCTGATTAAATGTTTTGCTGATTTCGATAATATTATCATTTGTAAGGACAAAATTGCTTATATTATAGCTGACATCTCCCCTGCGGAACATGAGGGCAGGGAGGTTGAACGATACAGGCATCAGCAGCTGTTTTCCGTTTTTGGATCCTTTCTGCAGAAGCTGTTTATAAAATGAATCCTTCTCAATCCTGTTTTTTTTGAAAAGATGATTTATTTTCCTGAAATTATCTATTACCTGGGATGAATTAAGATATGTTCCGATTATAATATCAGGATGCTTTTTTGATTTCATCAATTCACGTGCCGGATTTTCCTGATAAACAATTTCAACCTTTACACTGCTGTGTTCCGAGTTGAATGACTCAACATATGAGATAAGTTCAGGATTATCTGTCCATAAAACAATTTTTCGCTGTTCGGGACTTTGATATTTGTATAAAATCAGGATTGATATGATAGTAAAAGATATAATAATTAAAATAATTATAAACCGGTTGATTTTCATAGATGAAAATTCTATGTTACCGCGATTATAATGTCAATTGGTATGGATAAAAAAACACTTTTCTACAGCTATTCAGAATATCTCTCCAAAAAATATTCTGCCAGGGCTTTCCGTGTTTCTGTGGACGGAGGATTCTCATGCCCGAACAGAAAAGAGAGGGAAAGCCCGGGATGTATCTACTGCGATGCCCACGGGGCAAGAGCAACATATCTTGACAGAAGTACAGAGATCAAGGATCAGATACAAAGGGGTACTGCTTTTCTTAAGAAAAGATACAGGGCAGAAATATTTCTCCTTTATCTTCAGGCATTTACAGGAACATACGGTGATCCGGAACTGCTTAAAGATATATGGGATTATGCACTTTCACTTGAAGACTTCCGGGAGCTGATTGTGTCAACACGGCCTGACTGTATAGACCCAATCAAGGCAGATCTGCTTGCCAGCTATATAAAAGATGATTTTGACGTGTGGGTAGAACTGGGGCTGCAAAGCAGCAATGACAGGACGCTTGAGAAGATTAACAGGGGGCATAGTGTCCATGATTTTGAAAAATCCTTTGAGCTGCTGCGCTTGCGTGGTATCAAGATAGCGGTCCACCTTATATTCGGGCTGCCTGATGAGAATTATGAAGATATGATGGAAAGCGTTAAATTTGTCTCAGCCATGAAGCCGGATGGTATTAAATTTCATAACCTCCATGTCGCAAAGGGAACAGAGCTTGAAAAACAGTTTATGGCGGGAGATTTTTCTGTTCCCTGTCTTAAAAGGCATATAAACTATCTCGCAGGGGCAATTGAGCTTCTGCCTCCCGAGACTGTCGTGATGCGTCTAACCTGCGATACTCCCCATGCAAGGCGCCTTGCTCCCAGAAATGATCTTTCCAAGAGTCAGGTGCTCAATTTTTTGCGTAAATTGCTTGAAGAGAGAGAGTCGTACCAGGGAAAGTTTTATAAAGATTGACAGTATGTCTCATTTATAATTATTATTAACCAATGGATGAAAAATTCTTGTCAGATAATAATCCCGGCGCCTCTGATTCAAACGAATTAAATGAAAACCTCTCTTTCTGGGAAAAAATTCTCGGTTTTTTCAGGGACGATACTCCTGAGGCGAAAAAAAGAAAACTGCTCAAAGATATTCAGAAAATCCTTAAAAAACATAAATTCAAATTTATCAATGTCAAAGTAGAAGAAGCGCAGCCTGCATTGGCAAAGTTTTATTACCAGATGTACCGTGTTATCGCGATCCCCTCAAGCCTTCTTTTGGATCAGGAAAAATCCCCAGCCTTAAAATACCTGTTTATTGATTCAGTGCTTTCAGAAAAGCAGAAAACACTTATTAGCCGCCTTCATAAGGATAGTGTTGAAAAACGCCTTGTGGAAGGAGATGGCAGCGTTGTTGAGCAGATAAAAAAGGAACTTGCTTTTCTTCTTAAATCCATAAGTGATGAGCAAAAAGAGGATATTGTCCGCATCTATAGGCAGTATCTGGTTTTTCTTAAGCTTATTAAGTTTGATTATTATTTTTTCCTGAGAAAATTCGATTCAGGGTTTGCTGAAATGGATTTCAAGTACAAACCTGCTTTTCAGCCGATAAACTGTGATTATATTGTTGATGACCTTATTGATTCATCATCCATTTTCCCGCTTCTTCTGCGTTATGATTCCTGGAAAGAGGTATTTGAAGTTCTAAAGGTTTTTAAAGGGCAGGATGTTCTCTCCCGCGATGACTGGAACAAGCTTTTGAAGGTTATATCAAGTATTAATAATTCTGAAGTTATTACATATATAATAAAACTGATTACAAGAGATCCATTCTATACTCCTTCTACCGAAGAAAAAGTAGATGATATTGTCGAGGAATATTTTGGGAAACTTAAAACCTCGGTTGCCATGACAATTCAGAAAGTTGCCAATGAAAAGAAAAACAACCGCAAAGAGGCAGTCTTGAATCAGATTTTCGGGACAACAGCTATAAGCAGGATGAAGAACTATACTGAAGCCAGCAACAGTGTTTTCAGGGGGAAAATGCTTGGCGGATACCTTTATATTGATATCATGAATTACATGAAAGCATTTATGCTTGACTATGTAAAAAAGGATTTAATGAGAATTATCAATTTTCTTGTTGTAAAAGCGGAATGGAAAACAAATATTTTCAGCAAGGAACTCTCTGATGCACTTGAAGAATTGATTGCTGTTTCAGACAGGATACTTGAGTTTGATCAGTCTCTGGCAGCTGATGAAGATGTCGGGGCAAAAATGAATACATTTTTGAAACGGATGACATCGGATCCAAGGTATAAGGGAGAGATAAAAAAACTTCTTCACGATATCAACAGCAAGGTTATTGTCATAGCCCAGGATGCGCACAGGAACCTGGTAAAAATTGCACAGAAACTGGCAGAAATCCTTCCTGATTTTACTGAACCGCCAAAAATGGGGATAATTATTAATCCTGCTTTTGTGAAATCAGCATACGGAAATGATATTGAAGCTGATATAAAAACAATCTACAAACAAATTTACCATTTTTTAAGCCTTATAAAACTGATGCTTTCAAAATAGGATCAAACTACATCCCTTCCAATAAGATTTAAAAACTCCTGCCTTGTCGCAAGGCTGTTCTGAAAGCACCCAAGGACTGATGAAGTTGTCATTAGTGAGTTCTGTTTTTCAACTCCCCGCATCATCATGCAAAGATGGCGGCATTCCATTACAACTCCGACTCCGTCTGCATTTACACAATTCCTAATTTCTTTTGCTATCTGGGCTGTAAGCCTTTCCTGTATCTGAAGACGCCTTGCATATGTTTCAACAATTCTCGCGATTTTACTCACTCCGATTACCTTTTTATCCGCAATATAGCCTATATGGCATTTACCGTAAAAAGGGAGCATGTGGTGCTCGCAGAGACTGTAAACCTCTATATCGCGAAGTATTATCATATTGTTTGCTTCTGATGAAAATACAGCGCCGTTTACAACATCATCAATATTTTCACTGTAGCCTTTGGTAAGGAAAGCGATAGCTTCTGTAAAGCGCTCCGGCGTTTTTAAAAGCCCTTCGCGGCCAGGATCCTCACCTATTTCAACAAGCAGTTGATGTACAATTTCTTTGACTTTTTCTCTGTCCATGTGGGCAATAATATCAGCAATGTTTTATTATTAGAAGCCTTTTTTAGATTTACTGATAAATCTCCTGATTTCAGGATGTACAGGAGGATAAAAAAGAAAAAGAAAGATAAGGGACATAAGGGACATAAGGGACATAAGGGACATAAGGGACATAAGGGACATAAAAGACATAAAAGACATAAAAGACATAAAAGAGGGGGGGAAGGGTTAATTGTTTTTCGATTCAAGTGCTTTTACAATCAGCTGAAGTGTTCTGCTGACAGATACCTCCGGCATATTTGACTGGCTGGAATTGCCGGAAGCCTGGTTGTTTTCAAGTATTTCCCCGATATACCCGTTTATATAATCAATTTCTGTTTTTCTGCCGGAAAGTATATCCTGAAGCATGGAAGATTTATTTTCAGCTGTGTTTTTAGCGACATTCAGGACAGAGCAATAAACAGATTCCTCTTCAAGTTTAATTCCTTCAAAAGATGAGGCAGCGCAGACCTCTTTTCCTGTCATACGGATAATATTTAACAGGTGCTGGTTTTCTGCCGTAAATCTGTTTTTACATCCAGTTATTGCGGTAAGAGGGTTTATCGCGGCATTTACCGCAAGCTTTCTCCATATAAGTTCTTTCGGCGCATCTGTATAATCAGTTTTAAATCCTGATTTGTTCAAAGCCTCTATCAGCGGTATCAGCTTGTTCTTCTGTTCTATGCTGTTTTCCAGCATCCCTATTATGGTTTCCCCTTTTCCCCCGTGAGCGATGCGGGAAGGTTCAATGGAAAAAGCTCCTTCTGTAGTTGTCCCGGCTGCTGTCCTTTCCCTTCCAAAAAAGCGGGATATCGCCTCGTCATTGCCTGCTCCGTTCTGAAAAGTAACAGCAATAGAGTTTTTACCGGCATAGCCTGAAACTGCCTCAGCAGCCTTCAGTGTTGAATATGATTTAACGCAGAACAGAAAAAAATCTGCTTCCCTGCAATCCCGGGGAGAAGGGACAGCATCCGGGCGGGAATGGAGTATAGGTATTCCTGAAGGAGAAAGTATTGTTATCCCGATATCTTTTATTGTTTTTAATTTTGATTTGTCATTATCTGTAAGTAAAACATTATATCCGGCTTTTGAAAGATATGCTGCGAAAAGCGATCCCGCGGCGCCTGCCCCGATAATTGCGATAGTCATATCCTTACTATAGCAGATCCTGTTTTCAGGGAAAACTATCTGTTGAATAAATAAGTGAAATATTGGATAATTTGCCCTGTATGAAACGGGTAACAGCATTTTCCCCAGGGCATGTAACCGGGCTTTTTTATATGAGAGATCTTGAAGATGACCCTCTTTACTGCGGTTCACTTGGAGCCGGGTTTTCAATTGTCAAGGGAGCTCAGACCACAGTAAGTCTCTCCGGGCTCAGTCATGGCAGAAGTGATATTTCAATAAATGATCTGAAAGGGCTTGATACCCCTGTAAGTCTCAAAATAATGGAGCTGTTTTTCTCAAAAACCGGCATAGCTGGTCAAGGGTTAAAAGTAGCACATAAAATTGAAACTCCCCAGGGAGCGGGTTTCGGGTCAAGCGGAGCAGGGGCGCTAAGCCTGGTTTTTGCACTGAACCGGCTTTACGGCGATCCTTTAAGCGCACTGCAGGCATCCCAGATTGCCCACTCGGCAGAGGTTCTGTGTAAAACCGGCCTTGGCACTGTAATGGGTGAGACTCTCGGCGGAGTAAAGATACTTGTAAAACCAGGCGCTCCAGGGATAGGAGCGACAGTTTCAATTCCCTATCCTGAAGGACTATACGCGATGTTTGTTGTGTATGGTCCGCTTTCAACAAGGGAGGCGCTTTCTGATCCGGAACTAAGAAAAAAAGTAACAGAGAGCGGAAAAAAATATCACTCTCTGATTAAAAAAAGCCCTGACTTTGAAAATTTTTTAAAATACTCAAGAGAATTCGCAGAAAGCACCGGGATAATCCCGAAGAGTGTCAGAATGATAATGGATCAGCTTGATAAACATAAAATTAATTGCAGCATGCTGATGTTCGGCGAAGGGACTTTTTCCATTTTTCCCAAAAGCGATGTTCCTGTAATCAGAAAAATTGCTGAAGGAATAATCGAAGATCTTAAGATTGAAAACCTTGAGTGCGAAAAAGGCAAGGCTGAAGAGTGTGATCCCCAGGGAAAAACCGGTGCAGACGTAGAATTCGGCGCTTCAATTGGAATAGGCGGCAGCGCGCCGGGTGGAAAAATAAACAGAAAACCGTATCTGTTTTTTTCAAATATCGCAAAAGGAGGGGTAAGCATTGTCAGCGAGGATTAATATACCTGAAAATCATCCCAGGTACAAAGCAATGATGATAAGGGAAAACCTTATCAAGGGGTGCGAGGAAAAAGTTGTAGCGCCGGCAGGGCTTATTGCCCAGGGCAGAGGGGAAGCATTTGATTATCTTCTGGGTGAGCAGACTGCGGATTTTGCGCTTGAGGCAATAAAGGCTGCCGCAGCCGCGTTTCTCCTTGCCTCCCATCCTGTAATTTCTGTAAACGGAAATACAGCAATACTTGTACCTGATGAGTTTGTAAAGCTCTCAAAGGTATCAGGAGCTCCCCTTGAAATAAACCTTTTTTACCGGCAGCCGGGAAGAGAGGAAGCAATTCTTGAAATCCTGCGCAAGGCAGGTGCGGAAAAGGTGCTGGGTGCAAGCGGCAAAAGCGAGGTTATAAAAGAGCTTTCAAGCGACAGGAGGATAGTGGATCCTGAAGGGATATTCAAGGCAGATATGGTTTTTGTCCCTCTTGAAGACGGGGACAGGACAGAAGCACTTGTTTCTCTTGGAAAAAAAATCGTTACAGTTGATCTTAATCCCCTTTCAAGAACGCCTAACAAGGCGCATGTTTCAATAATTGACAATATTACAAGGGCGGTTCCCCTTTTAAGCGAATATATAATAAAATACAAGGGTAAAAGCAGGGATGAGCTTGAAAATATTTATACCTCCTTCAATAACAGGGAAATACTGAAAAAATCCCTTCTTTTTATTTCAGAAAGACTTATAAAACTTTCCAGGGAGATAGAAACAGGCAATGGACACTAAAGATCACCCCTCTTTTGACATAACCGGGACAATTTCCGGCAGACTCGCGGGGAAAAAAATTATACTCTGCGTTACAGGAAGTGTCGCGGCAGTAAGATCTCCCGATCTTGCAAGGCTTTTGATGAGGCACGGCGCAGATGTTTATCCAGTAATGAGCTCATCATCGTGCGGCATAATCCATCCTGATCTTATGCACTGGGCCGCGGGGAGAAAACCTGTTACAGAGCTTACAGGAAGCATAGAGCATGTTGAGCTTGCCGGAAACACCAAAACAAAGGCAGACCTTATTATGGTTGCCCCGTGCACAGCTAACACAATCGGAAAGATTGCAGGCGGGATAGACGACACCTGTGTAACTACCTTTGTTACAACTGCGATAGGCGAGGGGATCCCCCTTGTTGTGGTGCCTGCCATGCATGAGCCGATGTACCATCATCCTTTTGTAGAGGAAAACATAAAAAAACTTATATCTGCCGGAATATGTGTAATAAGGCCCCGCCTTGAAGAGGGAAAAGCTAAAATACCTGAAAATCTGGAGTTAGTTGATGAAGTTCTAAGATTGCTTGACCCTGATTCTAAGCTGCTTGAAGGGAAAAAAATTCTCCTTACTGCAGGAAGGACTGTCGAATATATCGATCCGGTAAGAGTCATAACCAATAACTCAACCGGAAAGATGGGTGTCGCACTTGCGGAAAAAGCATTTGAGGCAGGAGCGGATGTAACTCTTGTCGCGGGAAAAATCAGTGTAAAACCGGCATCAGGGATCAAGGTAATCAATACAGAAACAGCCTTTGAAATGGCAGAGGCAGTCGACAGGGAGCTGAAAAGCGGGAATTATGATATATTTGCCTCTGCCGCGGCAGTCGGCGACTGGCAGCCTGAGGAAAAATCTGCGGAAAAGATATCAACCCATGATACAGATACCCTTGTTTTAAGGCTTAAGCCTACTCCCAAAATTATTGACAGAATAAAGAAAAAATATCCTTCTGTTTTTCTGCTTGCCTTCCGCGCGCTGTTCAACTTGAGGGAATCCGACCTGATTGAAAACGCGAGATGGAGAATGGAGAAAGCCGGCGCAGACATGATTGCGGTAAATGATGTTTCAAAAGAAGGGGCAGGTTTTGAAACTGATACAAATGAGATGTATATTATTACAAAAAAAGGACTTGATATCAAAAAAATACCCATGGCTTCAAAAAAAGAGGTAGCAGGGGAGATAGTGAGGATTCTGGCCAGGGAAATATCAGCAGGAAAATCTGTGTAAATGGTTAGGTGCTGAAAAAATATTGACTTAAGGAATGAAATAAAAATGAAAAACCGGGAAAAACATAAATATCTTACAGATGATTTCAGGGAAATGAAGAAGAAGAATGAAAAAATTACCATGATAACAGCCTACTCATATCCGCAGGCAATGGTGGCGGAAGAGGCTGGCATAGACAGTATTCTTGTCGGAGATTCCCTTGGCATGGTTGAACTCGGCTATAGCAGTACAGTTCCTGTTACTATGGAAGATATGCTTATCCATTTAAAGGCAGTTGTCCGCGGAGCGCCGCACACCCATATAATAGCTGATTTGCCTTTTATGAGCTACAATATTTCCCGGGAACAGGCAATTACAAACGCGGGAATACTTTACCAGGGAGGCGGGGCAGATTCTGTCAAACTTGAGGGGGGACAGGACAGTGCTCAGGTTATCAGCGCTGTCTGCAGGGCAGGTATGCCGGTGTGTGCCCATATCGGCCTTACTCCCCAGACTGCGTCCTTGCTTGGCGGTTACAAGGTGCAGGGTAAAACACTTGATGCTGCCAAAAAACTTGTTGATGATGCGCTTGCTGTTGAAGAGGCAGGCGCTTTCATGATTGTTCTTGAAGCAATACCGATGAATCTTGCCGCAATAATTACTGAAAAACTTTCTATCCCTGCTATTGGAATTGGCGGCGGAGTAAACTGCGACGGACAGGTTCTGGTTTTTCACGATTTAATGGGCCTTTACAAGCAATTTACCCCTAAATTCGTAAAAGTATATGCTGAACTTCATGATGTAATGAAAAACGCGATTAAAAATTATGCTGATGATGTGAGGGAAGGTCAATTCCCGGCAGAAGAGCACTCGTTTACCATGAATAAAGATGTTCTTGAAAAACTCTTGAAGATTTTATAGATAATTTTTACAATATCACATTATGACACCACGGAGAATATATGCCTGCAATTGTAATCAGCGGATATGAGGTGAGAGAAGAAATTCTTTCCCAGGTGAAAAAAGAAACAGATGAGATAAGGAAAAAACACGGCAAGGTACCGGGACTGGCAACCATTCTGGTAGGTGATGATCCGGGGTCTGTTTCCTATGTGAAGCTTAAAATAGAGACTGCAGAAAGCCTCGGATTCAGGGAAGTTCAGGTCAATCTATCCAAAAACACTAATGAGAAAGAACTTATTGATACTATTGAAAAATACAATGTTGATGATAATATTCACGGAATACTTGTCCAGCTTCCTCTGCCGCCGCACATAGATGAAAAAAAAATTATCTACTCAATAAACCCTGAAAAAGATGTTGACTGCTTTCATCCGATAAATGTAGGCAAAATGGTACTGGGCTGCAGCGATTCAATATTTAATCCATGCACACCGGCAGGAATAATTGAGCTTATCAAAAAAACCGGAATTCCCCTCTCGGGAGCTGAGGTAGCTGTTATAGGGAGATCCAATTTAGTAGGAAAACCTCTTGCCAATATGCTGCTCCAAAAAAGAAATAACGCTACAGTTACAGTTCTTCATACAGGGTCAAAAGATCTGGAATATCACTGCAGGAGGGCAGACATTGTTGTCGCCGCAGCCGGAAGCCCGGGGCTTGTCAAACCGCAGTGGATAAGGCCAGGCGCCTGTGTTATTGATGTCGGGACAAACAGGATAGGGGAGAGGATAAGCAGCAAAACAGGGAAAAAGATTGCTGTCTTAAAGGGAGATGTCGATTTTGAAGAGATTTCAAAGATTGCAGGCTATATTACACCTGTTCCGGGAGGCGTGGGGCCGATGACAATAACTATGCTGATGAAAAACACTCTTGAATCGCTGAAAAAGAGTCTCGGACTTATATAGGTATCGTTATATTGGAGCCAGGTGTGTCAAAATACATATCTGATGCCAATCGCGCCTGATCCGGCAAAACCGGTATCAGGAGTTACTTCAAGACCTGCGCCGGCTTCAATAAAAACGTTTAAAGGCTCATCAGCAAATGTATGTTCAAGCCTCAAGACTCCCAAAACATCTGTCCTTAATTTATCGCCTGTTCTTAAATAGACAGCAGGGCCGAATGAAAGAGGGAAGACATTATCCTTAAATACAATATCAGCAAGGGTAAAAAGGAGGCTCCCTCCCAAAGCAAATTGATCAAAAGCAAATAACCCAAGCATAGTGTTGATTTCAACAAAGTTTGTCATCTGGTATCCGAATGTAATTCCGGTTGGATACCCCAGCGAAAGGCCTATTTTCCCTTTCCCCTCAAGCTTTTTGTCAAGCTTGTCAAGATTTATATCTTTGTCGCTTTTCCCTGTATCATATTGATTAAGTGTTAAATAACTGTTTTTTCCTGAAGAACTGCTTTCAGCATAAACAGCAGTCAGTGTTGATATAAAAAAGATAATAACCATAAGTAAAGCATATTTTTTCATAACACAACTCCATTATTTTTATCTATAAGATAACGAATTTTTGAAGATATCTCAATTGTTTATCATATCTTTCCAATAATCAAACCATGGGAAAAGCGTTTTTAGCGGGATACGCTCGGCTGCGCCAGGGGCATCACTAACAGGGTAATGCTGATTTAAAGCCAGGAAAGATTTATTTATCCTGTAAAGGGAAGAGTTTAATCTGTCAAGATCGATGGAATATTCAGTGTCAAATTCAAAATTATCGTCTTTGCCGGTGAAATTAAGGCTGCAGACAGAAATTGTATAGTTTTGCAGTTCATCAGAATAATAAAGAAGAGGCAGCCCCTGTGTCCTGCAGATAATCGGCCTGCTTGAGTATATCGAACAGATTCCGTTATTCAAAAATATGCATTTTTCAGGTTCAGGTTCCAGTGTGCCGGCCTCCGGTGAAGCTGCCTTGATATCAGGTTTATCCATCCTCCCCCTGTCCCGGCTGTCGGGGAATTTTTTGGAAAACCCTGGGGGCTGGTTTTGGTTTTCAAGTTCTTTTTTTATGGCATGAAATTCAACAGGGAGCAGAGAAATAGGTATGCAGCATGATGCACACCCTGCGCGGCAGATTATATCATCAGCGTAATATGCAGTTACTTCTGCGGTTTTTTTATCAGTTTTATCCCGCAGGGCATAATAATCATCAAAATATATGTTAATCATGTGTCAGGTAAAGCTCCCATTGTTCAGAACCAGAGTCCCGTTGTTCAGACAAGACTCCCATTGTTCAGAACCAGAGTCCCGTTGTTCAGACACGACTCCCATTGTTCAGAACCAGAGTCCCGTTGCTCAGACAAGGCTCCACTGTGCCTCTTCTCCGCCCATGAATGGAATAACCCTGCCCCTGTTTTCAGGGATTTTAAAGCTCTTTTTCTCAAGAGTGATAGTGTCCTTGTTAAGGTCAAGACTGTAGAATTCCGCGCCGAAACGCGATGTGAAGTTTTCCATAAGCTCAAGCGATGAGTTTTTTTCGAAAAAAGAGGCAAGAAGAGACAGAGCGCAGGGGGCAGAATATATACCTGCGCTTCCATTTTTTTTGAGTTTTGATGTTTCCGGGTGAGGCGCGCTGTCAGAGCCGAAAAAGAATTTATTGTTTCCTGAAAGAGCTGCTTTTCTTACCGCAGCCCTGTCGGAAGGGGTTTTTACAACTGGTTTGCAGAAATTGTGGGGATTTATCCCTCCGCCAATCAGATCATCGAGAGTGAGATACAGATGGTGAACAGTAATTGTCGCTGCCAGACTGGGAGGCCCGGCAAGGACAAAATCAACTCCATCTTTGCCTGATACATGCTCAAGAACAATTTTAAGGTCAGGGTAGTTTTCAATTATCTCTCCAAGCTCCGGAAGATAGTCTTTTTCCCTGTCAAGAACAAAGGAATCAGGCTTCTCTCCATGAACGGAAAGGACAATCCCTTTTTTTTCCATAAAGAAAAGAGCTTGTCGTATCTGCTTCCACGATTTAACGCCGTCTTCGGAGTTTGTTGTGCTCCCTTCAGGATAAAGTTTCCCTGCTGCCGCTCCCGCCTTAAAAAGGGCTTCTACTGCCTCTTCTTTCATGTCAGGGTATAGCTTGAAACTCATCAAAGGGGTAAAATCACTATTCCCCGGCAGGCCGGTGAGCGCTTCATCTATCTCCTTTCTGTAGGATAAAAGCCTCACTGCGCTGTTAACCGGAGGGATGGTGTTGGGCATTACAAGGGCCCGCGCAAAAGAATTGGCAGTATCTGCGATACAGCTCTTTAACAATTCCCCCTGGCGAAAGTGAACATGCATGTCATCAGGCCTGCGTATTGTGATCATGGATGTCAGTATAAACTTAAAAAAAATAAAAATAAAGTAATTCTTTTTGCTGCATTGGTTGACACAAAAAAGATCATGCTATATACATTCTATAGGTAGAAACGTTTCTATGAGTAGAAACCATAAACATGCATCAGCAGGAGGAGCCAATGCCGGTCCGTGAGGATACTGTTCTTAAAATTATTTCCGGTGAAAACTACACGCCGTGCGGCCTTGCGGAAAAACTGGGTGCGCGTGTAGTACTTGAATCCGCTTCCTACATGAAAGGGAAATCGCGTCATTCGCTTCTTCTGATTGATGAGGCGTTCCGTCTGGTGCAGAAAGATGAAGAAATATTTATTGAAAATAAAAACCAGGGCGGCAGTACAGTTTCACTGCCTGAATTCCGCGATATTCTTGATGCTGCAGGATATTTTTCAAAACAGCATGCAGCGCTGGAATTCCCTTTTCCTGCCGGAGGGATAGGATACCTTTCTTATGAATTTGTAAAGAACTGCGATAAAGTGAAGTTCAGAAACCGCTCTGCCGAATGTTCCGGAGATTTTGTAAAAGCAGATGCGGCAGACGAAAAAGAAACAGTCAAAATATCAGCAGCTTCCGGAGCAGCTGAAACATCCGGAGCAGCTGAAACATCCGGAGCAGCTGAAACATCCGGAGCAGCTGAAACATCCGGAGCAGAAATACTTTCGGAAATTCCTGACGCATCTCTTCTTTTCGGGCATGTTTTTTTGATTTATGACCACTACACAGATCTTATCTATCTGCTGGGGATAAACTATAAAGAGGCTGTTATCGACCTTGCTGCAAGGATTGCGGGGATTGAAAAAAGGATTAAGGATCTTGATTTTAACTATCTTGTTGAAAGAGATGAAAAATATGAATGTACTGTTGTTTATAATCCACCGGCACAGGAGTTCATGGATAATGTTGTTCTCATAAAAGAAGAGATAAAAAAGGGAAACCTGCTGCAGTGTGTCGTTTCGCGAAAGCTTGGCATCAGGACTGAAATGCCCCCTTTCAGGGCTTATAAAAAACTCAAATCCGCATCCCCCTCATCATACATGTTTTTTCTTGATTTTACCGATTTTCAGCTGTTCGGTTCATCTCCTGAGGTGCATCTGCTTGTAAATGAGGATAAGGCAACAATGCGTCCCATCGCAGGGACAAGAAGGAGGGGGCGTGATCAGGAAGAAGATAGCGCGCTTGAGAGAGAGCTTCTTGAGGATGAAAAAGAGGGGTGTGAACACCTCATGCTTGTTGACCTTGCGAGAAACGATCTTGGCAGGGTATGCAGCGCAGGAAGTGTTAAGGTTTCTGAATCAAGGACAATAGAGCGATATTCCCATGTTATGCATATTGTTTCACAGGTAGAGGGTGAGCTTGGAGGCGGGGTGACAGGGGCTGATGCGTTAAGAGCGACTTTTCCCGCCGGAACTGTATCAGGGGCGCCGAAACTCAAGGCAATCGAGATAATTGACCGCCTTGAAAGGGAAAAAAGGGGATTTTATGCCGGAATAGTGGGATATTTTGAGCCTGGCGGCAATCTCAACTCATGCATAAATATCAGGAGCGGCATGATGGCGGGAGATATCCTTACACTCCAGTCAGGCGCAGGAATAGTGGCTGATTCTGTCCCTGAAAGGGAATACGAAGAGACCTGTGAAAAAATGCGGGCAATTGCCAAAGTACTTGGACTGGAGGTTTAGAAAATGTACCTGATAATTGATAACTACGATTCCTTTACCTATAACCTGTCCCAGTACATGTGTCAGATAACGGCCAAAAAGGTTTCTGTGAGAAGAAATGACGAGATTACAGTTGAGGAAATAAGGGAACTTTCCCCTGAGGGGATTATAATCTCACCCGGTCCTGGGCGGCCGGAGGAAAGCGGTATCATCATAGACTGCATAAAAGAGTTTACCGGGAAAATTCCGATACTCGGTGTGTGCCTGGGGCATCAGGCGATAGGGGCCGCGTTCGGATGTGAAATAATACTCTCCTCTAAAATCTATCACGGTAAAACAGATAAAATCACAAATGACGGCAAAGGTGTTTTCAGGAATCTCTCGCCTGTCCTTGACATGGTAAGATACCATTCTCTTGTAATTGACTCAAATAAACTTCCGGATGAACTTGAGATAACCGCGACTTCAAGCGATGGAGAGATTATGGGGGTAAGGCACAGGGAATATGATGTTGAGGGGGTGCAGTTTCATCCTGAATCATACGGTTCGGAATCAGGTATCCAGCTTCTTAAAAATTTCATAAACTACAGACGGGAATCATGCACGCCAAAAAAAATACTTACTTCAATCATGAAACATAAAAATCTTGTTTTTGATGAAGCCTCAGATTTTATGGAAGAGCTCACCGAAGGAAATTTGAGCGAGGCAGTTATCGCGGGTTTCCTTACTGCCCTTAACACAAAAGGGATATCGGCTGAAGAGATCGCAGGATGCGCATCAGTCCTTAAACGCAAAAAAAAATCAATCAGGGCAGCAGGAAAAGTTATTGATACATGCGGTACCGGCGGAGACGGACTCGGAACATTTAATATATCATCTCTTTCCGCCATAGCAGCGGCATCCTGCGGGGCTAAAGTCGCAAAGCATGGAAACAGGGCAGTAAGCTCGCTTACAGGCAGCGCGGATTTTTATCGTGAGCTCGGGATTCCTGTTGACATAACACCGGGTGAAGCTGAAAAAATGCTTGAAAAAGAGGGATTTGCTTTTCTTTTTGCCCCTTTTTATCACAGCGCAATGAGGTTTGCCGGCCCTGTGCGGCAGAAGCTTGGTTTCAAAACCATAATGAATCTTCTCGGCCCGCTTGTTAATCCGGCAGACACTGAATATCAGCTTATCGGGGTTTATGATCCATCTCTTTGCCGCACAATGGCAGAAGCTGCGAAAATTCTTGGCGCGCAGAGGGTGATGATTGTACATGGCCTTGACGGGCAGGATGAAATATCAGTTACAGGCACAACCAGGATTGTTATGATAGATGAGAAAGAAAATGAGGATATCTTTACTTTTGACCCTCTTAAAAACGGGCTTAAACTTTACAGTATTTCAGAGCTAAAAGGGGGCAACGCGGCGGTTAACTCATCTATCGCGCTTGATGTTGTAAACAACAGGGGGCATGAGGCGGTTAAAGAGGCTGTTTCACTTAACGGAGGCGCTGCCCTTTATGTATGCGGCATTGCCGGAAGCATAATGGAAGGCTACGCTATGGTAAAAGAGAGCATTGAAAGCGGGAAGGTAAGGGATAAGCTTGATACCCTTATAACTCTTAATAATCCGGCCTCGGCTGAAAGGGTTTATTAATGAACATACTGGAAGAAATTGTCGAGCGACGGAAAATCAGTGTTTCCATGAATGTATCGGCCCAGAGGATAAGGATGCCTGAAAAAAGAAAGGTTCCTGTTATC
>JAVEZE010000042.1:0-18225 GCA_034003145.1 Spirochaetia bacterium | reverse complement strand
AATCATTCCTGAAAGAGCCATTATTATTACCATAGAAATTATTGATATCATCTTGAACCCGATGGAAAACCTTATCTCTCCTGTTTTCATCGCTTTTTTATACTGCTCTGAAGTGAATTTGGTCTGATTTTCACTTACTTCATTTTTTGCTGAAGTCTCAGGCCCTGTTTTTTCAGTTATTTTTTTTACCGCATCAGGCGCAGCAGCTAATGCCTTGAGTCCCTTCTGTTCTTTCTCTTCCTTAAAATCTTCCGGGCGGTGGAGTGTCCTTATCAATTTACCCTTCAGATTGCTGGTTTTAAGGAATTTTTCCGGTTCCTGCGGTGTTTTAAGTAAAATATAATAGTGCAGGGCATCTTCCTTTTCAAGCGCGGATTTTAAAGGTACCTGAAGCGGTCCGTGAATAATTGAATAACCGCTGTCATCAATCCTTTTAACGATATCTATAAAATCTTTCATAGATTTATATTCAGCTGCATCAGTATAGACAAGTGAAATATAATATTTACCCCTGTTTTCCCGTACAATTGAAGATGGTATATTTATGGCATATGCAAAATCAGCATCTTTTTTAAAAGATATTTTTCTGAACTTGTTCACTTTAGTGATATTTATCTGCCGTTTTCTGTAGGCGATAAATATATCCTCGGGGGACGGAGGATTGTTAAAAAAGGAATTGATAAGGACAGTAGAGCCGTCAATATAAACCCCATCATCATCCGGCAGCTGTATCGATTTTACATATAAATGCAGCTTTTTAAGCACCTGTTTGATAAAAAGAAGGGAATCAAGGGTAATTTTACTGCCTGATGTTTTTAATTCCCTGACATAAAATGATGAAGGATTTACAAGCTCGGAAATTTCAGGGAGTGACAGGATAGATGCTTTATAGCTGATATAGGTAAGGAGATTTTCTATCTCATCAAGCTTGTTTATTTCAAAAATCCTGTTTTTACCCAGAATATCAAGTATTTTTTTAATTGCTGTTTTTATTTCTTCTTTAAAACCCGTAATCTGATTTTTTAAAATTGTCTGCATTTATTACACTTCCCCGCATATATTTTCGGCTCTTATCCCTTTATTCTTCATTGTAATTCTCAGTAATTCTTTATAACATTATTATTCAAACAAAATTGGGAATCAACTCTTTGATTTGCATTTTATCAGCAGGATTGACTATACTTATTTTTTTTATGATATTATTTTATAAAATATGGGGGGAAATATGAGAAACAGAACTTCTGGAATGTTTTTTTTGCAGCTTTTTATCGGTATTTATTTTGCAGTTTCTGCTTTTATTATTCTGTCAGGATATAATTCAGCCGGAAACCAGTTTATGCGCGGAGTAGGAAAACTTTTCGGGCATAACAGCTATTGGGGTCTTGCGATTGCAATTATCCAGCTTATTGCCGGAATAGTACTTATTCTCGGCCTTTTTATTTCCATGCAGCAAAAATCAATGTTTTTTGCCGGTTTTGCAATCCTTGTCATGTGGGGGATAAATATTGCGGTACTTTACTTTTTTGACAGCTTTATGCAGCCAGGCCTGCTTATCTGGCTGAAGGATCTGTCGCTGCAGATGATAATTCTCGCAGGGCTCTGGGGAATAATCAGGCAGAGAGACTGATCAACAGAATAAAAAATGGGGAGTTATTGCAACTCTCCTTTTTTTATATGAATATCCTGCTGCGGGAAAGGTATTGTGAGACCGGCTGCTTCTATCTTTTCCTTAACATTCCTGTTTTGTTCCCATGTAACATCCCAAAAATCATCTGCGGTTGTCCATGCCCTTAATTGAACATTTACTGAGCTGTCTGAAAGTGAATGAACCATGATCTGCGGCTCTGGATCCAAAAGAAATCTTTTTTCGTTTTTTATTATCTCTCTCATGACATTATAGGCAATTTCAATGGAATCTGAATAGGATATTCTCACAACTATCGCAAGGCGCCTGGTTCCGTTTTTTGTGTAATTCAATAAAGGAACACCCCAAAGGCTTGTATTTGGCGCTGAAATAAATAATCCGTCCGGGGTTTTGAGGATTGTCGTAAAAAGGCCAATTTCAATAACTGTTCCTGCTGTTGAACCGAATTCAATATAATCATCTTTATTAAAAGGCCGTAAAATAAGAAGCATAATGCCGGAAGCGATATTTGCAAGGGTATCTTTAAGCGCAAATCCAATGGCAAGACCTGCAGCTCCCAGAAGTGTTATAATGCTTGCAGTGTTTACTCCAAAAAGATCGAGTATTATAACGATACATAACGCATAAATTGAATAAGATATAATTGTTGAAACAACTGGTATAAGTGTTTCATCAGGTTTTTTCGGTTTTTTTAATATTTTTTTAACCAGCTTGACAGTAATATTCCCTGCTGCCAGCGTGACTACTGTTAATATCAGTTTATAAAATACATCTAAGATAAGAGAAGAGTTTGACTGCCAGAAGGAAAAAATTAGATCTTTCAACTTATAATCTCCTGAGGATTTTTACACTGAAAATATCATTAAAGAGCTTAATAATCTTCTTCCTCTTATTCAATACCAAAAAATGTTGAAAGCTCTAAAATTTTCTTGACTTATAATTTCTCCCGAGCTGATTTGTGAGATGAAAAAACCGGAGATAAAATCCCCGGTTACATCCAAACTGTTATTTTCCTGATATAGCTATTTTTCTGGGTTTTTCAGATTCCTTGATCCCCATTACAATAGTAGCAACACCTTTGCTTAATGTTGCTTCAATTTTATTTCTGTCAATAGTATTGTCTATCGTATATTCATGATGATAATCTCCATCTCTTATCTCTTTAAGCAGAAATATATCTTTGTTGTTATTGTTTATATTTTTTTTGCCATGAATATAAAGCATATCATTTTCTATCTTCATTTCCAGGTTTTCTTTGGAGACTCCCGGCATTTCAAGTTCAAGATACAGCTGTCCGTTTTTTTCATATATATCACAGCAAGCTTTATAGTATTTTTTGTTTTCTGAATTTACATTGTTTCTCATAACAGCCTCCTACCTGACTTTTACCGCGATACTTCTTGGTTTTGCTTCTTCTTTTTTGGGTAAGATAACAGTCAGTACACCATCTTTCAGATCCGCTTTAATCATTTCACCATTAACTGCTGCCGGAAGAGGAAGAGTCCTCTGAAAACTGCCTGTCCATGATTCTTTTTTATAATATTTGCCATTTTTATCTTCAGACTCACTCTTTTTTGTCCCTTTGATTGTTAAAACATTTGAAGTAATAGAAAGATCGATGTCTTTACTATCTATACCAGGGAGCTCGCAGATAACTGAGTAATCATTCTCGCTTTCAACAACATCAACAGCAGGTGAAAAATTTCTGTCAAACAAACCGGTATAACCTTGTCTTTTTTCGATGTTAAACAGATCGTTGATTTCGTCCTGAAGATTTCTGATATCTTCCCACGGATCATAAAGATCCTTGTTTTTCCATTTAATCAATGCCATGGTAATATCCTCCTTGAATGTTTTATCTACAAACTAATATGCAATTATCGTGCCAATAATTGCTGCATAAAAAGAAAAAAATAACTCTTTAAGAGATAAGGAAATATTTCATAAACAAGAGAATCTTGACTGTTTTTGAGAGCTTTTGTGTAAAAGAAACACAAAATAAAATCGTGAAGTTTATATTTGAGTCAAAATGAAACTTATAACTTTGGAAAACATAATCTGCAAGTGTGTCATTATGAATCAATAGAATCAAAAAAAGAGGCCGGCCGGGATATGGGTAATCACACCGGAAGGCCTCTAGGTTCTGCCAATTATAAACAGGGAGTTAATACTGGCAGGCTGATAAAATATGTAATATGATTTTACAACCTGAACAGGAATTCCCGCAAGTGCAAAAATTCAAATAATTCATGATCTTTGGTTTTGTAATCCATAAATTGCGGTAATTATATACAAATATTAAGTATTATTTTTTAACAAGAAAAACGCCTGCGAGAAGAAGAATTATCCCGGACAATCTCGCGAAATTCATTCTGATGGCAGGAAAATTGAACAACCCGAAATGGTCAATAATTGTTGACAAGAGAAGCTGTCCTGCAATCATGGTAACTACTGTAATTGTAACGCCTACACGGGGGATAAGAAACACTGGTGTTGAAATTATTATAATGCCGCAAAGTCCCCCGATATACAGATACCAATGTTTGAGACCAGGCAGTTCCCTGAAATTTGAATATGATGGGAAAAAGAGCAAAAGAACAAGCATAAACAGGGCGCTTACCCAGGTTACAATAAAAACTGATACCAAAAAACCGGATTTGCTTTCAAGCCCAGTATTTATAACGCCCTGGAGTGTTGTTGTTATGCCTGCACCAATTCCTGCCATCATAAGTAATATCAGTTTCATGATTCCGCCGTTTAAAATAAAAATCAGAAAATAAAAAAACCTTCCAAATAAAATGGAAGGTTTTTAAATACTCCTCCGGACAGACTCGAACTGCCGACCTAGTGATTAACAGTCACCCGCTCTACCAACTGAGCTACAGAGGAATGGTCAAATAATGACTTACAATACAAAATTAAAAAAAAATTGTCAACTATCTTTGTAAATCATGTTTTTGAATATTCATCATGTAATGATTTCAATCTTCCGGCCGCATTTCATACATTGATTATTATCAAGTCCTGAAACATTTGATAAACGCAGTGAATATTTGCTTCGGTTTATGATTGTTGCGCCGCACGAGGGGCATTTTGTATCACTATCCATCATTCCTGTATTCCCGGTGTATACATATTCAAGATGCTTTGAGGCAGCAGCAGCAAGGCTGATAACAGTTTCAGGTTTTGTCGGCTCAGTAGTATAGTTGTAGGAGGGATGATAACAGGACAGGTGGAGCGGAATGCTTTTTTTTATCGATGCAAGAAAAGATGCGATTTCCTCTATCTCCTTGCGGGAATCGTTTTTGCCAGGAATTACAAGAGTAGTTACCTCAACATGTGTAATAGCAGCTGCCTGGCGGATGAATTCCTTTACAGGGGCAAGTTTTCCTTTAACCTCTGTTTTGTAAAAATCCTCATTAAATGATTTTAGGTCAATATTAAGCGCATCCATATTTTCAAGCACTGCTTTTCCCGCTTCTGGGTTTATGTACCCGTTGGTAACAAGTACGTTTTTAAGATTTTTTTTCCTCAGAAGTGCTGCTGTTTCCATTACCCACTCAATATGGACAAGCGGTTCTGAATATGTATATGCAAGACCGATAGTTCCTGAATTTTCCGTGATTTTAACCGCTTCCGAAGGGGAAACAGTTTCTGCGGAAGTATCTGTCCTTGTTGAAATTGTATAATTCTGGCAGTAAGGACATCTGAGGCTGCAGCCGTAAAACCCGGCCGAAAGTATTTTTGATCCAGGATAGAAATGATAGAGAGGTTTTTTCTCTATCGGGTCGATGGCAAGAGCGGAAAGTTTTCCAGCGAACGGAATTATCCCTTTTCTCCCTTCCGCAGAGTTTCCCCTTACTCCGCATATCCCGAACTTTCCTGGAGCAATTACGCAGTTGTTGGGGCATAAATTACACTGTATTGATTTATCGCTGCTTTTAAGGAGGCTGAAAAAACAGGGTTCTTGAATTGGAGCTGCAGATCCGGTTTCAGGCATTTTTTTTAAGTTCCCGGAGAGCTCTTTCTTCAAAATAGTTTTTAAGAAAAGCTATATCATCATCAGTTATATCATCAAACAAAAGCGTTGTATAAAACTCGCTCCTGTAGACAGTGCAGTCTGTCGTAATAATCCTCTCATCAATTTTAATTGAACAGTAATTTATTTTACTTCCCTTTATAAGGGCAGAGGATAATTTTTCCGGTATAAGTATTGTTGTTCCGCGCGGTGATATTTCAACTACCTTGCCTGAGGCAATTTCCATGGTTTCCGGATGGTTGAATATAAAATCAATCTTGTCTGAAGGAGATACAAAATATCTTCTATATCTTCTTGATTCCCTTGGAAGCAGATATCGCGAGAAAATTGCTTTTAACCGGTCAATAAACATATATTCTTCAAGATCTTCATCAATAAGGCCGTTTACACCTAAAAATGCGGCTTTCCCTGCATCTTCCTCTGAGAAAAATGATGTTTTTAAAAGAATGAAAACACTCTCCTCGTGTGTGTAGAAATTCCTTAGCACTTTAAGAAAGATTTTCCAGTGTCTTGGATAATCTTCAGCGCTGAAAATAACAAGCTCAGGTTCAATTTCCGAGATATTATCAAGCGCTTTTACAGGATTTGAGTAAAATATAAAATCAAACCCAAGAGGGGGGAGGTGCTTTTTTATAATTTCTGTTGTTTTTTCTTTTTCCGCTATTACCAGAATCTTCATTCCGTACCCTTGTTGATTACAATATAATCATAAATAAGCCAGATACTGTCAACCTTTTTCAATTTATAAGTATATTCCTTGATTTCGGTTAGCTGTTCATATCTGAACTTTTGTTTTACAATAACTTCCGCGTTTCTGTCAGTATACCATGTTTTTATTATTTCGTATTTAAAGGGACGGTAAATAATAGCTTCCGCATCAGCAGTCCTGTAGTCAACCTGCATATTTTTCATAAGCATTATTCTGTATTCATCAGTAAGTTTTTTTCTTTCCATATCAGGAAGCCTGATATATCTTTCTCTCCTGTCCTGTGATTTCAGCATTATGCTTTCAAGATCCATATATAGAAAATATTTCTCAAATTCGCTTTTTTGAAGCGCATTAATTGTGTATTCAACAACCTCATCAGGCGCTTTTTTTTCTTTTTTAAGAATTTCACCTGTTTCATAGTCAATTATCTTCTGTACTTCGCTTATACCCAGGTTGGGTTTTAATGAAAAATCAATAATATTTGATTTTATCGGTTTATTTTCGTTTACAGATAATCCCGGGAAAAATTCAAGCTGAATAAAATAAAGACCAGGTTCTGTGATATCAGCAAGATCATTGAGATAAATATTAAAAGCAAAAACTTCTCCCGGCTGAATTATCATATTTCTGTAATAAACATGTTGAACAGAGTTTATCTCTCTGGTAAATTTGTACCTGTCCTTAAGTTCCCGCCCGGTAAGGTCTTTTATTATGATTTTTGTGTTAAAGTGTTTGGGATCTGTTGTCTGAAAAGAAAAATTATCCGCGCTGTTATTAAATAGCTCAATGCGCAGCTCAACATTATCACCTGCATAAAAGATTTTTTTGTTATAATACCTGATAGAACAGGTTATATCTCCTGATGATGCAAAAAGAGGCGAGGAAATCATTAAGAGTAAAAAATATAGGTATACTAAATGTTTTTTCAAAATATTACTCCTGATACTATTATAATTTTCGGAAAAAAAAATGATAACATTATTCTTAAATAAAACATTGGATAGTCTTAAAAAGACAAATGAGTATAAAGCACTCCTTAAATCCTTTACAGAGAAGGAATTCCCCCTCTTTTTGGGCGGGTTGCGCGGTGTTGTCCTTGCATCACTTACTCATGAGCTTTTAAAATATTCCAAAGCTCCATTCCTGTTTGTTTTCCCGACAGACAGGGAAGCGCAGAACTTTTGCAGCGATTATAACCTTTTTGAAGATGAAATGGTGTTTTTTCCTTCCTGGGAAACTATTCCCTACAGCGGCGACAACCCTTCTGCCTATGTATCAGGTTCAAGAGTAAGCACTTTAAGCCGCCTGATCTCAGAGAAAAAAACTGCGGTATCAATGTCTCAAAAAGCTTTTCTTACCTATCTGCCTGAAAAAACTTTTCTTTCTTCATTTTTTATCCGCCTGAAAAAAGGGAAACCCATTATTTCAGGTGATATAGGTAAAAAACTTGAACAGGCAGGATATCTGAGAGTGCCC
Organism: Spirochaetia bacterium; assembly: GCA_034003145.1. GTDB lineage: Bacteria > Spirochaetota > Spirochaetia > CADAEX01 > CADAEX01 > JACKPD01. The sequence continues at coordinate 10,356 of JAVEZE010000042.1, read as the reverse complement.
AGGGTAAGTATTCACGGGGAGTTTGCGCTCCGCGGAGAAGTACTTGATATATTCATGCCGGGGACGGAGGATGCGGTAAGGGTAGTTTTCAGCTTTGACGAGATTGAAAATATCAAATATTTCGATCCTGCGGGGCAGCAGTCAACAGGACAGACAGATGAAATAATTATCTATCCCAACAGGGAAATAATCTGGACTAATGATGTTATAAAAGAGGCTTTTAGAAAAGGGATTATCACAGAAGAGCAGAGAGTTGAGCTTCTTGAGTTCAGACGCCTTCCAGGAGAGGAATATCTTTTTCCCCGCGCTTTTAATGAGCAGCCTCTTGTTGCTGATTACATCGGAAATGAGGGATCAGTTTTTTTTGTTGAAAGTGATTTGCTTGACTCAAACAGCGATGTAATCAAAAGAGAACTTGCAGAGCTTTACAAGGGAAGAAAGATAAAAAAAGTTCCTGAACTGCTCAATCCCGACAATCTATACGCAGATTATTCTCTCATGGTTGAAAAAATAAAGCGAAAAATCTTTCTGCCAATTCTCGGAAGCCATGATATTCCTGGTATAATCCGCTTCTCCTATGAGCCTGGAAGATCATTTTTTGGAAATTTCAATTATCTAAAGGATGAGCTTGGAAAGCTTATCGACAGCGGTTATACAGTTTTTGTTTTTTCCTCATCAGAGTCCCAGCGGACAAGAATCGAGAATGTATTGAAAGACCTGGATGTAAATGTTGTTAAAGCATCTGTATCATCCGGATTTGTACTCCCACTGCAGAAAATAATTGCTATTCATGAAAATGAAATATTCGGCCGCAAGAGGCGGGTCCCCTCTTCGATAAAAAAAGCAAAAAGCCAGCCTATAGACTCTTTTGTCGAGCTTAATCCTGGAGATTTTATTGTCCATGTGAGCTACGGTATAGGGAAATACCTCGGGATAGACCGTATAAAAGCAGCCAATACAGAGCGGGATTACATCCAGATCGAGTATGCTGATGAAGAGAACATATTTATCCCGATAGAACAGGTTAATCTTATACAAAGGTATATCGGAAGCGAGGGGGGAGCCCCCCGCCTTGACCGGCTTGGCGGCAAATCATGGGAAACGAGAAAAAACAAGGTTAAAAAAGCGGCTGAGGAGATTGCGCATAAACTTATCGAGATCTATTCAAGGCGGAAGCATGCAAGAGGGTATGCTTTTGCGAAGGATACAGAGTGGCAGAATGAGTTTGAGGCAGCTTTTCCGTTTGATGAGACTGAAGATCAGTTAACATCAATCGAAGAGATTAAAAGCGATATGGAAAGCCCAACTCCAATGGACCGTCTTTTGTGCGGCGATGTCGGATACGGAAAGACAGAGGTTGCGATGCGCGCTGCGTTTAAAGCAGCATCCGGAGGCAAACAGGTTGCATATCTTGCACCTACAACTATTCTTGTAGAACAGCATTATAATAATTTTAAGGAAAGGTTTGCCAATTATCCTGTCAACATCGGAATGATGTCAAGATTTGTCTCAAAACGTGACCAGAAAGAGGTAGTTAAAAAGATGAACAGCGGTGAGGTGGATATTGTGATCGGAACCCACAGGCTGCTTCAAAAAGATATCAGTTTTAAAAATCTGGGACTCATGATAATTGATGAGGAACAGCGGTTCGGGGTAAAGGCCAAGGAGAGGATGAAGGATATGAAATCCTCTGTTGACTGCCTTACCCTCTCTGCCACCCCCATTCCAAGGACGCTTCACATGTCGCTGTTAAAAATAAGGGATATGTCTGTCCTTAAAACACCTCCCCATAACAGACGGCCTATAGAAACATTTGTCCAGGAATTCAGCGAAGAGGCGGTTGTCAATGCTGTAAGGCGGGAAGTTGAGCGGGGGGGGCAGGTTTACTATCTGCACAACAGGATTCAAAGTCTTGAAAGCATAAAACTTTTTCTGCAAAAGGTAATGCCTGAGATTATTGTAGAGACAGCACATGGAAAGCTTAATCCTTCAGAGATTGAAGATGTGATGAAAAGGTTTGTGCACCACGGCATACATGTCCTTGTCTCTACAACAATTATTGAAAACGGGATTGATATCCCCAATGTCAACACCATTATAATTGACAGGGCAGATATGTATGGTATCTCTCAGCTTTATCAGCTGAGGGGAAGGGTCGGCAGGTCAGACCGGCTTGCTTACGCATATCTGCTTTATCCTGAGCAGAGAGCCCTTTCAGAACTTGCGATGAAAAGGCTTCAGATAATATCTGACAACACAGAGCTTGGCTCCGGTTTCAAGATTGCGCTTAAAGATCTTGAGGTGCGCGGCGCCGGCAACCTCCTTGGAAAAGAGCAGAGCGGCGAGATCGCGTCTGTCGGTTTTGACATGTATCTTAGGCTGATTGATGAGGCTGTAAGAGAGCTTGATAAAAAGGAAGGAGAGGATGAGCCGCCCGAGGTTTATCTTGACCTTGATTACAGCGGGTATATACCTGAAAGCTATATAAAAGACCAGCTTGAAAAAATGGAAATATATAAATCAATCGCTGCCATCAACTCGCAGGAGGAACTGGACCGGCTATACAGCGAGCTTGAGGACAGGTTCGGCCCGCTTCCTGATGAGGTAGAAAGCCTGATGTCTCTTGCAGAGATAAGGATAATATGCAGAAAACTTTACATAAGCTCGATGAAGGAGAGAAAAGGGTTTCTTGAGATCGAGTTTGCCAAAGTATCTCTGATTTCAGCAGATAAGGTTATTCTTCTGATAAAGGAAGGTAAGGGAAAGGTGAAACTTGATCCCTACCGCCCAAATATCCTTGTGCTTGAAACAGATATTATCGGACTCAAAGAAAAATCCGCTTTCATAAGGGAAAAGCTTGTAAGGTTTTTATGATAAACCCTGATTGCAATAATAGCACTTGTTGATTATTATTTCACCCATGCAGGAAGACACCAGGAAAGGCTTCAGGAGTATCAAAAGTTTTGTATTAAGGGCAGGAAGGTTAACCAAGGCTCAGAAGAACGCGCTTGAGAATTCAGGGCCGCGTTATATGCTGGACTTTTCCGGTAAGATGTTTGAGATCGGAAGCAAGGGTGCTGGTTTTTTATCAGCTGCTTTAAATGAAAAGCGCAAAATTATAGCGGAGATTGGTTTTGGCAACGGGGATGCACTTGCCCTGATGGCAGAGCGGAACAGGGGCAGCACATACCTTGGAATTGAAGTCTATCTGCCGGGTGTCGGAAACCTTTTAAAGCTGATAGAAGAAAAAAAGCTTGAAAACATACGGATTGTAAAACATGATGCGGTTGAGGTTATTGAAGCATTAAAAGGAAGATTTAAAATTGACGGCTTTCATATCTTTTTCCCCGACCCCTGGCACAAAAAGAAGCACAATAAAAGAAGAATCATAAATAAAGATTTCACATCCTCCCTGATCGATACTCTTGTTCCCGGCGGCTACATCTATGCGGTAACTGACTGGGAGGATTACGGGGTTCAGATGCAGAATGTTTTTTCCTCCTTCAGCACACTAAAATCTCCGTTTAAAGGGTTCGTCCCTTACGGGAATAATTCTCAGGATGTGGAAAAATCTCTCCTCCCGTGGCGGCCTGAGACAAGATTTGAAAACAAGGGATTCAGGAAAAACCACAGCATATATGAGTCATTCTTCATAAAAAAACCCGGAAAGCCTTTATAAGGCCTGCCGGGCTGGTTTATATAAAGTCAGTTTTCAAGCTATATGCTATTCTGCGGCAGCTTCCTTTCTTGCTTTTGCCTCGGCAATTACAGTTTCCGCAATTTTACCTGATATCGGATTATAATGGTCAAATTCAACCTCAAAAGAGCCAGTGCCTGACGTGATTGATCTGAGATCTATGGCATATTTCAAAAGCTCCGCCTCAGGAACTTCAGCCTTTACTTCCTGAAGTCCTCCTCCAATAGCTTCCTGTCCAAGAACTCTTCCCCGGCGCGAGCTTAAATCTGAAAGCACATCACCAAGATACTGATCTTCAACATAAACAGTTAGTTTCATGATTGGTTCAAGAATGGTCGGGCCTGCCTTTTCAAGAACTGCTTTGAGACACCCCTTTGCGGCCAGTTTGAATGACATTTCTGATGAATCAACCGGGTGTTCTTTCCCGTCAAAAAGGTTTACTTCAATATCAACAACAGGGTAATTGGCAAGAACTCCTTCCTGCATCCCTTCTGCAATACCTTTTTCAATTCCTGGTATATACCCTTTTGAGACAGAGCCTCCCTTGATTGTGTTAATAAAACTAAGGTGCTTTCCCCTTTCAATTGGCGAGAGCTCAAAATGGACTTCGCCGAACTGTCCATGGCCTCCTGACTGTTTCTTGTGCCTGTAGCTGCCTGAAGCTTTCTTTGTTATTGTTTCCCTGTATGCAACCTGGGGAAGTTTTGTAAGAATTGCTATCTTAAGCTTATCCCTGATCTTGTCAAGAATCATGTTTATATGGAGCTCTCCCATTCCTGATATTATTGATTCCTTTGTTTCAGTGTTGAATTTGATCTGGAAGGTAAGATCTTCTTCCGCAACCTTGTGTAGGAACTGATTAAGCTTGTCTTCTTCTTTTTTGCTTTCCGCTGATACACATGTGGAATAAACAGGGTGAGGCAGCCGGAGAGGTATATAGGATATAATATTGTCATAAGTGCAAAGAGTATCATTTGTAACAGCTGAGGGAAGTTTTATCGCGATCCCGATATCTCCTGCATACAGTTCCTTGACTTCTTCAATTTTTTTACCGTTTGCAGTATAAATCTTGCCGACTTTTTCTTTTCTTCCTTCTCTTGAATTATAAAGTTCTGTATCAGCTTTCAGTGATCCTGTAATAACTTTAAGAAAGGAAAGTTTACCGGAAAACTGGTCAATACTTGTCTTGAATATAAGAAAAGAAAGCGGAGATTCCGGATTAATTGTTACCTCTATCTCCTCTCCGTTTTTGTCATTTCCCTGCTCAATCTGCCCTTTGGGTGATGGAGAAACAGTTTCTATAAAGTTAATTAACGCTGTTACTCCTGAATTCATGACTGCGGAACCGCAAAGTACAGGAATAATTTTATTATTCCGTAGCCCCGCAAGAAGACCTGTTTTTATTTCTTCCAGTGTCAATGTGCCGTTTTCAAGGTATTTTTCTGTAATTGCATCATCACCTTCCGCAGCTGCTTCTATCATAATGTTTTTAAACTCATCAGCAGTCGACTGCATATCAGCAGGGATAGCGGAAGGACTCTCCTTGCTCCCTGCCTCTGGTATAAGATACGCTTTTCCTTCAAGCAGGTTTATTACACCTTGGTATGAAAGGCCTTCCCCTATTGGTATTGAAATTGGAACAAATGTTTTCTGGAATTTATCTTTTAAATCCTGCATTGCATTTGTAAAATTTGCCCTTTCCTTATCACACTTGTTTATGAAAACAAACCTGGGTTTATTTCTTGCTTCAAGGTTTCTCCAGAGCTTAAGTGTTTCAATCTGTACACCTGTATCGCACCCTGCCAGAATAAGGGCAGTCTCACATGATCTGAAACCAGCAATTACCTCTCCGATAAAGTCGGAAGAACCTGGTGTATCTATAAAATTAAGTTTTTTATTATTCCATTCAATGTGTGATAGTGATGAATGGATTGATATTTTTTTATCAATCTCTTCTTCTGTGTAGTCATTTACAGTTTTTCCGCTTTCAATAGTTTCTGCCCTGGTAATTTTCCCTCCTGTAAGGAGGATGTTTTCGATAAGGGTTGTTTTCCCTGTGCTAACATGACCGGCAATGACTGTGTTCCTAATAGCATCTGTTGCGAAACTCATACAAGACTCCTGTTTTCATTATTTGGGTAATATACTTAATCTTACCATGATAACTTTGACTATGTAGGTTGTCAACAAAAAATAGTCACAAAAAATAGTCACAAAAAATTATGGCGCAAATGATACGCTATAAGCTTTGATATCATTTTTCTTCTTTTTTCGCGAAATGGGAAAATTCCATTGTAAATGTTCCTCTTCCCTGGGTTGAACTTCTTAGTGAAGTGGAGTATCCGAACATTGTTGAAAGAGGTGAATGTACCCTAATATGCTCAATACCTGGCCTGCTTTCAAGACTTTCAACCAGGCCGCCCCGCATTGTAACCTGGCTTATCACCTCGCCCACATATTCCTTGGGTGTCATTATATCAACCGTCATAACAGGCTCAAGAAGCACAGGCATTGCTTTGTTGCAGGCTGAGTCAAAGCCCATGGCAGAAGCTGCCTCAAAAGCAAAAGGAGTTGAAAAGGTTTCGCTGTATAGCGCGTCTTTTACAGTTACCTCAACATCAACAATGGGGTATCCAAAACTGATGCCGGCAGAAAAACTCCCCTCAATACCCCTGTGGATTGCATCAAGTATTTCTTTTGGAATTTTTTTCTTTATCGCGTCTGTATTAAGTGAATTCCCATCGCCTCTTTTCGCAGGTTTTACTTCAATTGTAAGTTCTGCCCTGTTCTCATTCCCCGCGATAACCTTCTGGAATGTTTCAACGTGGGTAATTTCTTTAGTTATTGATTCCTTGTAGGAAACCTGCGGATTGCCGACATTTGCATCTACCTTGAAATCATTGATTATTCTGGTCATAAGAACATCAAGGTGAAGTTCTCCCATTCCTGATATTACAAGCTGGCCTGTGTCGTCATTTTCCCTGACAGTAAAAGTAGGATCTTCCTTTGCCAGTATTTCAAGGACTTCCCGCAGCCTGTCTCCCTCCGAGATTGTTTTTGGTTCAATAGCAATTGATATAACAGGTTCAGGAAAATCCATCTTTTCAAGGATTACAGGAAAGCTGTCAAGTCCCAGGGTATCGCCTGTCTGTGAATATTTAAGCCCAATAAAAACCCCTATATCGCCGGCAGAAAGAGAGTCCATATTCTCGGATCTGTTGGAATGCATCCTGAGAATCCGGTTTATCCTTTCTTTTTTCCCTTTATCAAGATTTATAAAGCTGGAACCGTTTCTGAAAGTGCCTGAGTAGATTCTTACATAACTGTAAACACCCGCATCCCTGTCAGCCTGGATTTTGAAAACAAAACCAAGCGGATTGCCCTCTATTTGGCACGGGACAGATATTATTTCCTCATTTTTCGCATGATGCCCTTTTACAGGAGGCATGTCATCCGGTGCTGGAAGATAATCAACAACTGCATCAAGAAGGCTCTGGATTCCCGCATTTTTAAGGGATGAGCCGGTCAAGACAGGAAGAATCTTCCCTTCTATTGTTGCTTTTCTTATAACTGATTTTAAAAGCTCCAATGGGACTTCTTCTCCTGCAATATAAAGCTCTGTAATTTTATCAGATTGCGAGGAAAGATGGTCAAGGAGATTCTCCTTCCAGTATTCAAAAAGCCCTTTTCTGGTTTCCTGTATTTCAGATTCAATAATTGATGTGCCGTTTGTATCCCTGTCCCATCTGAGTTCCCTTTTCCCAAGTATATCAATAACACCTTCAAAATCGCTTTCACTGCCTATCGGTATGTTAAGCGGTACAGGGTTGCCGCCCAGTTTTTCCTTTATTTCATCAAGAACCTCAAAATAATCTGCCCCGACTCTGTCCATTTTATTGATAAAACCAATACGGGGAATATGATACTTGTCTGCCTGATGCCATACAGTTTCCGACTGCGGCTCAACACCGCCGACAGCACAAAATATTGAAACTCCCCCGTCAAGTACACGGAGCGATCTTTCTACTTCCGCGGTAAAATCAACATGCCCGGGAGTATCTATTATGTTGATCTGATGCTCCTTCCAGAAACAGGTTGTAGCAGCTGCAGTTATTGTAATCCCCCTGTTCTGCTCCTGTTCCATCCAGTCCATGGTTGCATCCCCGTCATCGACCTCGCCGATTCTGTGGCTTTTCCCTGTATAGTAAAGAATTCTTTCTGTAGTAGTCGTTTTTCCGGCATCAATATGTGCCATAATTCCAATATTCCGCATTTTGCTGAGCGACATGAGTAAACACCTCTGACTATTTATATCATGAAAAAAGGTTATTAATCCACAATAATATGAATATTCAAATTGAAAAACAGGTATTGAGATATAGCAGTTTTATATTTATAATTTTCAGAAGATGCACACTGTCAAGAAACTGTTAAAAGACGTTAAAAGACCATTGATAATGGGAATAATCAACTGCACCCCTGATTCCTTTTTCGCTGAAAGCAGAAAATATGGTTTTAACGAAGCAATTGAAACTGTAAGGATGATGATATTGCAGGGAGCAGATATAATTGATATTGGAGGGGAGTCTACCAGGCCGGGTTCTGATTATGTAAGTGAAAATGAAGAAATAAAGAGAATCATTCCGGTAATCAGGGGAATTGTCTCGGAATTTTCAATACCGGTATCTGTTGATACAAGAAAAAGCAGGGTAGCATATGAGGCAATAGAGGCAGGAGCCTCGATAATAAATGATATTTCAGGATTGAAAGATGATCCTGTTCTTGCGGGAGTTGTAAGGGATGCGAAGTGCGATATTATCCTGATGCACAAAAGAGGTGATCCTTCAAATATGCAGGAAAACCCCTATTATGTTAATGCGGCAGCAGAAATCATGGAAGAACTTAAGGTAAGCATTGACTTTGCGCTTGAAAGCGGTATTGAAAAGGATAATATTGTAATTGATCCTGGTATAGGTTTCGGAAAAAGAACAGAAGATAACATTGAAATAATAAAAAATATTGCTTTTTTTAAGAAAACAGGGTTTCCTGTATTGGTAGGACACTCAAGAAAATCTTTTATAGGTGCTATTACCGGAAAAAAACAGGATGAGCGGCTTGCCGGCACTCTTGCCGCAGGGCTTATTGCGCTTGTAAACGGGGCTGATATACTCAGGGTCCATGATGTTGAACAGACATCTGATACAATTAAGGTTTTAATGACAGCCGGAGCCTGGGGTTCATCTGTCTGCGGGGAGAGTTAAAAGATTTGGAATTTTTAGCAGGTGTTGAAAAATTTTTATCAGTATTAAAACCTCTTGTTGATATTGCTATTATTGCTTTTCTTATTTATCAGGTATATAAAATTCTCCTTCATACAAAAGCAATACAGCTGATTAAAGGGGCAATGCTGATTGCAATGCTTTATGCAATGGCATATTTCATGAACCTTGAAACATTGCTGTGGGTCATGAACAAGCTGGGGACTGTGCTTATTGTAATTATTGCGGTTGTTTTTCAGCCTGAGATAAGAAACCTGTTTACAAGATTTGGGCAGGGAAGGTTATTGAGGTTTACCTCTGCGTCAAAATCTTTAGAAATTGATACAATCCTCAATGCCGCGGAGATTCTTTCAACAATGAGACGGGGGTGCCTGATTGTTTTTGTCGGGGAAATAGGGCTTAAGAATATTATTGAATCAGGAACAAAACTTAACGCAGATATTTCATCAAATCTGATATTGACTATTTTTGGCAAAGACACGCCCCTGCATGACGGGGCAATTATTATACAGGGAAGCAAGATAACTGCTGCGGGATGTTTTCTTCCCCTCTCAGAACAGCTTGATATTAAAAGAAGTTTCGGCACACGCCACAGGGCTGCGATAGGGCTTTCAGAGACAACTGATTCAGTAATACTTATTGTTTCAGAGGAAACAGGAGCTATCTCGATCGCAAGCGATGGAAGTCTTTATTATGATCTTGAGAAGGAAGAAATTCCAAGGACACTCAGGAGCCTTCTGAGCATTAAAGACAAGGAAGAGCGTGAAAAAGAAGAGGTTGAGATTGAAGATTAAAAAAGCATCAGAGATACTTATCCGCAACTGGCCTGCCAAGATCATGTCAATTGCACTTGCAGTCCTTCTCTCTTATTTCTACAAGATCAACACGACAGAAATCAGGTATATGAATATTCCCCTTGATGTTGTTATTAACAGCGCTTTTATCGCTGCAGAACTTCATCCTACAGAAGTGAGGGTTTCTCTCAGGGGAAGTGAAAACAGCATTTCTCTTATAAGTGAAAAAGATATTTCTGCTGAAGCAGATTTTTCTTCCTGGAAAAAAAGCGGCGTTTACCGGGAACCTGTAAGGATAAAGAAAAGCGGAAACGCTCTTTATGCAGATCCACTTGAAATCAGGGTCGAACCTGGAGAGATTTATCTTAAAATCGAAGAAAAAATTGTCAAAAACCTTGATGTAATACCAGTAATTAACGGATTCCCGGCAGAAAACCATGAACTTGTAAGCTATACAGTAACTCCGGATAATATATCAGCGGAAGGGCCTGCAAGCCTGATGGAAAAGCTGACTGTGCTTAAAACAGAAAGCATAAACCTTGATGGAAGAAAAGAAAGCTTTACTCTGCCAGTCATGATTGATTTG
>JAVEZE010000041.1:0-18239 GCA_034003145.1 Spirochaetia bacterium | reverse complement strand
CCAGGTTTCAAGTAATTTTTCATAAATAAAAATCAGCACTGTTTTCATCTGCTTATATAAAAAGGCTGCCCTTTGCAAGGCAGCCTGTGATAGCTATTGTGTGCAAAAATTAATTATTTCTGAGAACAGACTGAGCCGCAGCCAATCTGGCAAGCGGAACCCTGTATGGGGAGCAGGAAACATAGTTAAGTCCTGTTTTGTAGCAGAATTCTATGGAAGAGGATTCTCCTCCGTGCTCTCCGCAAATACCAAGTTTGATTTTTGGTTTTACAGTCCTTGCTTTTTCTGAAGCCATCTGGACAAGCACGCCTACACCGCTCTGATCAATAGCCTGGAAAGGATCCAGTTCAAGAACTCCCTGTTCAATATAATCAGGCAGGAAAGTTCCGATGTCATCTCTTGAATAACCGAAAGTCATCTGTGTCAAATCATTAGTACCAAAAGAGAAGAAGTCTGCATATTTTGCTACTTCATCTGCAGTTATCGCAGCTCTTGGTATTTCAATCATTGTGCCGATTTGATGTTCAACTTCCATCTTCATTGTTTCAAATACTTTGGCTATAACTTTTTCTGCATTAATCCTGAGCATTTTCAATTCCTGGTATGTACCGATAAGAGGTATCATTATTTCAGGAATTACCTTGACACCTTTTTTGGTCTGTTCACACGCAGCTCTCATAATAGCTTCAACCTGCATATCGTAAATCTCAGGATATGTTACTCCGAGTCGGCATCCTCTGTGTCCAAGCATTGGATTAAGTTCATGGAGTGAGTCAATCTTTGCCTGAAGTTTTTCAACTGGAATACCGATTTTACCGGCAAGTATTTTTGTGTCTTCAGGTGTTTTTGGGACAAACTCATGCAGAGGAGGATCAAGAAGCCTGACTGTTACAGGAAGGCCGTTCATTGCCTCAAATATCCCCTCAAAGTCTTTCTGCTGAAGTGAAATCAGTTTTTTTAGTACATTTTTCCTTGTTTCAACATCATCTGCAACAATCATCTGCTGAAAGATTTCAAGTTTCTCAGCATCAAAGAACATATGTTCAGTTCTGCAGAGTCCTATTCCCTCAGCTCCGAATTCCCTTGCTACAACTGCATCATGAGGCTGGTCTGCATTGGTTCTTACAAAAAAGCCTTTCGGCATCCCTTTTCTTTCCGCAGCCCATCTGATTTCATCTGCCCAGGAAAGGAATGTTGTAAGCCTGTCGTCAAATTTTGGTTTTGCAAGCTCAATTTTACCGTTAAAAACTTCTCCGGTTGAGCCGTCAATTGTAATGTAATCGCCTTCTTTTATTTCAAGACCTTTTACTTTAATTGATTTATTGGTAATTGATAAATCTTTGCACCCTGCTACACACGGTGTTCCCATTCCTCTTGCTACAACAGCTGCATGGCTTGTCATACCGCCTGTTGATGTAAGTATACCTTCAGCAACTACCATTCCGCCGATATCTTCAGGTGATGTCTCTCTTCTTACCAGGAGAACTTTTTTCCCTTCTTTTGCCCAGTGCTCAGCTTCATCAGCAGTGAAAACAACCTGTCCGCATGCAGCGCCGGGAGAAGCGTTAAGACCTTTGGCTATTGCTTTCAGTGTCTTTCTCATTTTAGGATCAATCATCGGATGAAGAAGCTGGTCAAGCTGTTCCGGAGTTACCCTCTTTACAGCTGTTTCCTTGTTGATCATCCCTTCAGAAACCATTTCAACAGCACAGCGGATTGCCGCAGGTCCTGTCCTTTTTCCATTTCTTGTCTGAAGAATATACAAAACATTCTGCTGAATTGTAAATTCGATATCCTGCATATCCTTGAAGTGATTTTCAAGTTTTTCCTTGTATTCTACAAGCTGCTTATAGATAACCGGATTTTCAGCATCAAGTGATTTCAGTGTTTCAGGCGTTCTGATTCCTGCGACAACATCTTCACCCTGTGCGTTCATCAGGTATTCGCCGTAAAAATAGTTTTCACCTGTTGAAGGATCTCTTGAAAAACAAACCCCTGTTCCTGAGTCTTCACCATAGTTACCGAAAACCATTGTCTGAACATTAACAGCTGTTCCCAAAAGTCCTGTAATACCGTGAATTGCCCTGTATTTGATTGCTCTTTTGTTGTTCCATGAACCGAAAACTGCATCAATTGCAGCCCAAAGCTGAATCATCGGATCCTGGGGAAAATCTTCCTTGATATGTTTCTTATAAGCTTCCTTATAAAGTTTTACAACTTTTTTCAAATCATCTGCTGAAAGGTCAGTATCGTTTTCTACACCCTTTTCTTTTTTTACAGATTCAAGAATTTCTTCAAAATCATGATGAGGAACACCCATGGCTACATCACCGTACATCTGAATAAAACGGCGGTATGCGTCCCATGCGAATCTTGGATTTCCTGTTTTTTGAGCGAGTTGTTCAACTGCCTTGTCATTAAGACCAAGGTTAAGTACTGTATCCATCATTCCAGGCATTGAAACAGCAGCGCCTGATCGTATTGAAACAAGGAGCGGATCAGAGGGATCTCCAAGTTTTTTTCCCTGAAGTTTTTCAAGCTTTTCAAGATTTTCTTTTACCTGTTTTTTTACAGCTTCAGGATAGGTTTTATTATTTTCATAATAAACTTTACATACTTCTGTGGAAATGGTAAAACCGGGTGGAACCGGAATTCCCATATTAGACATTTCCGCAAGATTGGCACCTTTACCGCCCAACAGCTGCTTCATTTCGGCTTTACCGTCTGCTTTGCCACCGCCAAAAAAGTAAACATATTTTTCCATAGACATTATTTCACTGACCTCCAGATTGATTTCTACCAGCATGTTTAAAAAATTACCAGTAGTATTATTTGAGATTTTTACACACATCAGACTAAAATATTATCAATTATATGTCAAGATAACCCCTGGCAATTATATTTATTACCAAGGGTTATCAATAAGTGTAAAATAATTATTTTTATTTATTAAATGTAGGCTTCAAGATACTGCTTTCTTGAAACATGTTTCAGTCTTTCAAGAGCTTTTTTTTCAATCTGCCTGATTCTTTCTTTTGTAAGATTGAATCTGTCTCCAATTTCCTTTAACGACTGCGGTGTTTCACCATTAAGACCAAATCTCTGCTCAATAATGTCTGCTTCCTTACCAGATAAAGTAGCAAGGAGTTTGTTTATTTCTTCCTTAAGCGATTTGTCTACAATTACCTCATCAGGCTGCTTGTACCTTGTATCTTCAATGTAATCAGATATTTTAGCGGAATCCCTTTCCCCTGATGTAACAGGTGTATCAATAGAAATGTGATCACGCGAAATACTTATCATTTGTCTTACATGATCTTCTGTTAAATTCAAATCTGAAGCTATATCACCAAGATCAGGATCTACCCCGTTTACTGCAAGATATTCTTTTTTAAGCCGTTTAATCTGCACAAGTTCTCCTGCCCTGTTAAGCGGCAGCCGTATCATTCTTGATTTTTCGCCTATTGCCTTAAGAATTGCCTGTTTAATCCACCATACAGCGTAAGATATAAAATGGTATCCCCTGTCTACATCAAATTTCTCTACCGCGTTAAGAAGTCCGATATTGCCTTCATTGATCAGGTCTGAAAGAGGTATCCCCTGATTTTTGTATTTTTTCGCTACATTCACAACAAACCGGAGATTTGACTTAACAAGTATATCTCTTGCAGCCTGATCACCTGCTGCAGCAAGTCTTGCGTATTTTTCTTCATCTGCCCTGGATAGCAGTGGAATATTATTAATTTCTTTTAAGTAGATAGAAAGAGTATTCTCATCACCTGTTTTTTTTGTTTTTCTTTCTTTTGTAATTGTTGCTGACATTTATTTCACCTCCAACATCTAGTTAGTTGCAATATATGTGCCAACATTATTACCCTGTTTGATATTTTATAAATACTTGCAGCATAATGAATTATATAATAAAAATAAATATATTTTTTATTATATTTTGGACAGTGTGTCATTTATACACATTAGTGTCTTTTATCTTAAATAGTGGTCTTTTATGACTCACTTATGCAATACCGGCACTATTTGCTAAAAACAAAATATATTTTACTGAATTTCTGATAATTTCTGATGCATTATTTATCTTGACCATTATTAACAAGATTCGTATATTTTCTATGTTATTTTTATATTAACTTAAATCAAATAATTTAACAGTCTTTCAGGAGGATACAAATGAAAATCACACCATTAGGCGACAGGGTGTTAGTTAAGATTACAGAGTCGGAAGCAAAAACAAAGGGAGGCCTTTTCATACCGCAGACAGCCCAGGAAAAAACACAGACAGGAATTGTTTCTGCTATCGGCGATGATAAAGATGCTATCAAGGTAAAAGTTGGACAGAATATCATGTATGATAAATATGCAGGTACTTCCATAAAAATCGAAAATGTAGACTATCTGATTGTTAAAGCTGCAGATATTATTGCAGTTGTCGAATAAATAGTTTCTTAACTGTAGAAATAAAGCTGAAAAATAGAGAGGCTGGCGGTTTAACCATCAGCCTTTTTTATATGATAACTGATTTCATTGTTCTGATTTTCAGCTGTAAAAAAAAGATTCAACCTTTTCTTCTATCTGCCTGATTTCTCCAAAGTATTTGGCTGTTTCAGGCAATGACGTTATAAAAACCTGGCCATAGGATTTTTTCACAATTCTATTGTCAGTTACTATAACAATGCCGGTATCAGTTTTTCTCCTCATAAGCCGGCCGAATCCCTGTCTTAACCTGATTACAGCCTCTGGAAGGGAATAATCTGAAAAAGGATTACCACCCTCGTTTTTTATTTTCTCAAGTCTAGATTGTATTACTGGATCAGAAGGAACTTTAAAGGGAAGGCGGCATATAATAACTATTTTCAATGTTTCCCCGGGGCTGTCTATCCCTTCCCAGAATGAGTCAGTGGCAAGCAAAACACTTTTTTTATCTTCATTGAATATTTTTTGTATCCTGAACCTGTCAAACTCTCCCTGACGCAAAATTGTAATACCGTTATTTATGACATCTTCTTTTATCTTGTTGTAAACATCCATAAGCATTGAATATGATGTAAATAAAACTAATGCGCCTCCTTCAGATATTTTTATTATATTAAGGGCAAAAGATGATAATTCACTGGTATATAACGGATCTGAGGGGTCTTTAATATCAGTCGGAACTGCAAACAGCACCTGTTTTTTGTAATTAAACGGGGAGTTGAATATTTTTTCTGTAATTTCCCGGTTATGGGAATAAAGTCCAATCCGTTTTTTCCAGAAATCAAATGACTGCCTTATGCTCAAGGTCGCTGATGTAAAGACAATTGTGTTAATTTTGTCATAGACTGTTTCTTTAAGCACTTTGCTGACATCAAGCGGTGTCAGTGTGAAGCTGATGTTTTTATTTTTTTCTATCCAGCTTACATAATCATCATCAGCATCAAGTATAATTTCCGAAGTTGATATCAATCCCTTGATTTTCCCCTTAACAAGAGCCAGTTCATATATCCTTGAATCATCATCAGGTGAAATATCCAACTCTTCAGAAATATCATCAAGCAGATTATATATTTTCAAAAGATTTTTTTTAAACGCAAGAAGAGCTGAATAAATATCATCAAAAAAAAGTGATTTTTCAATTTTTATATTCTGTCTGTCAGTTAGTTTTTTATCTGCTTCACTTTCAAGCAGATCATATAAAGCAAGGGTATCTGATATTAATTTCGGCAATTCTGCAACTTTGTTTTGGTGTAAGGTTGTATTGATTTCAAGAAAAAGATAGAGGCCTGATACTTTTCCGCGATATCTGCTGTAGATTTTTTTAAAGGTTTTCAACAAATATCCTTTGGACAGTATCATGGAAAAGTAAGAAGTCGCAGCTGCTTCCATATTATGCGCTTCATCGAAAATCGCATGTTTAAAAACCGGAAGAACAGCTGTTCCGTTAAATCCCGCGCCGGAGCTTCTTGCCGCAAGATCGGAAAAAAGCAAATGGTGGTTAACGACAAGGATTGATGCGGTTGCAGCGTTTTTCCGCGCTTTTATTACAAAGCATTTTTCCCTGTGCTGACAGTAAAGGCCGAGACAGTAATCTGATTCAGAGCATATATCGTTCCATATGGAATAATCAGGGACTGCAGGCAGGTCTGCCTTGTCCCCGGTTTCTGTGACAGCTGCCCATTCCCTTATAAGCGCTATTCCTTTATCTTCGCCTTCACTGAAAAGCGAGTTTTCATTGATATATTCATAATATTTTCTTAAACAAAGATAGTTTGACCGTCCTTTTACAAGTGCTGCTTTTTTATCTGTTTTTAAAATGCTTTTGGCAAGAGGAATATCTTTTTCAAGAAGCTGATGCTGAAGATTTATGGTGTTGGTTGAGATAACAACCCTTTCATCATTGTTGATTACCTGCTGGAAAGCGGGAAGCAAATATGCGATAGACTTGCCTACCCCGGTTCCAGCCTCGGCAATAAGCATGTTTTCGTTGTTGAAACATTCAGCTACAGATACAAGCATTTCAATCTGGGAATCACGTGGTTCGTAAAAATCAAATATTTTTGATAAAATGCCGTCAGGAGATATTTTATCCGCGAGTTTATCTGTTCTTATTTTTTTTCTTTTTTTTGAAACTACCGGTTCCGCTACTACATAAATATTTTCTGCCGAATTGTCTATTATAACAAAACCTATTCCCTGAGCTCCAAGAATAGAGGCAATCCTCAAGTCCGCGTTACTTGGTTTCAAAACCCCGTCAGGATGGTTATGTATTACAACTTCCCCTTTTTCAATAAATGACTCGATTGCCGGAACTGCTTCCTCATTTCCCCTTGCAGCTATTATTACAGATTCAATTTTACCTTTAGCGTCAAGACGGCCGCAAAACATCACCTCATTGCCGTCCGCTTCAATAATTGATTTTCTTATAATTTCAAGAGTAAGCTCTGTTATTCTTTCATTTGATCGCATGAATGGTTAAGTTAGTCTCCTGATCAGTTCCAGGACAAGTCTGGTTAATTCTGCTTCTGCTTTTTTACCTGTTTCTATAACTTCGCTGTGATCCAGCGGTGTTTCAACTATTCCGGCAGCCATATTAGTAACACATGATATTCCAAGAACATTTATCCCAAGGTAGCGGGACGCAATAACCTCATTAACTGTAGACATTCCTACAAGGTCTGCTCCAAGTAATTCAAGCATTCTAACCTCTGCGGGTGTCTCATACGAAGGGCCTGTGAGTCCCGCGTAAACCCCTTTTTTCAGGTCAGGGTTGATTTGCAGAGCTAATTCCATAAGTGATTTACTGTATGCCGTGCTCATATCCGGAAACCTTGGGCCGTATTTATCAATATTTTTTCCTATGAGAGGATTAATCCCTGTCAAATTAAGATGATCTCTTATTAGAACAAGTTCGCCAGGTGAATATGATCTGTTTATCCCGCCTGCTGCGTTTGTTATTATAATGTTTTCAACTCCAAGTTTTTTAAGGAGAAAAACAGGAAGAACTACATCATCAATACCGTATCCTTCATAATAATGGAATCTTCCAGCCATCACCGCGCATTTTTCAGATATTTTAAGTATTCCTGAATGCCCTTTTACAGTTGGAGATGGAAACCCTTCAATTTCTGAAAATGGAATTTCCCTGCCATTAATTGATTGTTGAACACCTGAAAGGCCTGATCCGAGAACTAATCCAGTTGTGATTTTACCTATATTTCCGAAGCTGCATGATCTGAATGCTGTTTCTGTTTTTTCTTCAATTTCTTTAAGCATAAAAGCCCTTTTCTGGAAAATATTGACATAATATCTCATTAATGTTAGCAACAATCAATTAGACTCACATATATTTGAAAAGGCGCAACAATGATTGTAATTAAATTCGGCGGAACATCAGTACAGGACAGCTTTTGGATAGACAAAGCCATAGATATAACAAACAGCATGATAGACAGGGCACCTGTTCTTGTCGCATCTGCAATGGCTAAAACAACTGACCGTCTTATAAATATTGCTGATTGTTCTTTCCAGAAAGATAAAAAAGGAATAATTGAAACAATTGATATCCTGAAAAAAGTTCATGTCGATGCTGCAGAAGCTTTTCTTACTGGAGATAATCTCGCTGCTGCGTTAAAATCGCTTAATACTCTTTTTGATCAGCTATCTTCCCTGTCAAGAGGGCTTTATCTGCTTCAGGAATGTTCTCCCAAAAGTTCTGATACACTGCTTTCCTTTGGTGAGCAGCTTTCAACACTGCTTATATATCACAGAATAATTGAAAGAAATATAAATGCGGAACTTCTTGATTCAAGGGAATTCATTATTACTGATGATAATTTTTCTGTCGCCTCCCCTATTTTTCACTTAACAAACCCCAAAATTCGCGAGTATGTGAAACCTGAAAAGGGGAAAATAGTTATAGCGCAGGGTTTTATCGGTTCAACAGAAGAAGGGCATACCACAACAATAGGCCGCAGCGGATCTGATTACACTGCAGCGATAATAGGATCTGCGCTTGATGCTGAAGAAATACAGATATGGACAGATGTTGACGGCATTCTTACTACTGACCCCAGAATTGCAAGCGATGCAAAACGTATTGAAAGTATTTCTTATGCTGAAGCGGCCGAGCTTGCGTTTTTTGGCGCAAAGGTTGTTCATCCCTCAACTATCCAGCCTGCAGTTGAGAAAAAAATACCTGTAATTGTTAAAAACACAAAAAATCCTGATTCTCCGGGAACAGCCATTATTGATAAAACTGTTTCAACTGGACTTACAGGAATTTCAGGGAAAAAAAACATTACACTGATCAATATTACATCTTCAAGAATGCTTAACGCTTACGGCTTTTTATCCAGAATATTTGACATTTTCAGCAAATATAAAACACCGGTTGACCTTATTTCAACCTCTGAAGTTTCTGTATCAATGACAATTGAAGACATCCGCAGCGTAGGCATGATTAAAAACGAACTCGAACAGATAGGAAAAACAACTGTAGAGCACGGAAACGGTATTATTTGTCTTGTTGGAAAAGATATATGGAAAGACTCATCCCTTATATCAGATATTTTCAAAACTTTGCATCCTGCATCTGTAAAAATGATTTCATTGGGAGCATCCGAGGTAAACCTTTCAATGGTTCTTCCCCAGGGTGAAATTGATGATACAATTAAAAAACTTCACAAGAGTTTTTTTTAGCAACAGAAAAAACTGTGGATATTAATTTTTATAAAATTCATGTATTAAAAAATGATTTTATACTTTCAGATTCAAGAAAAACCAATTTAATAAACAACTCACTGCTTTCAAAGACAGCTGTGAGTATATGCGACAGGCATACAGGAGTTGGGGCTAAAGGGATAATTTATATTATCTCTGCGGATCTGGATGAAATTGTTATTAAAACTTATTCACCTGACGGCAGGCTCTATTCAAGTGTTCTTGATTCAACCCTTATTGCTACAAGGTATATTTTTGACACAATATCTATAAACACTAAAATAATAAAAATCGTCAATAATGATATTCCACTTTCTGTACAAATTATTGACAGTACCAGTTTCAGGATTTCAGTTGGTGCGCCATCCTTTAATACAAATCTTACTGAAAACCTTGTAATCGGTAATTACACCTATACTTATACAAAAATTGATCTTGGAAGAAATTCTCTTGTTTTTTTCCCTGAAAACAAATCCAACAGGGAACTTAAGGAATTGAGCAGCAATATTATTAAAAGTTCTGCTTATTCCGACAGCCTTCCGGTTTTTGTTTTTCCTGCTGCCCGAAACAGCATAAATGTAAGGCACTGGCTGCAGACAAAACGGTTAGACAACCTTCTTGTTTGCTCAATAGCATCTGTTGCGGCATCCCTTAACGGCTATGATAATGAAAATCTTGTGATGCTTCAAAACAATGCCGCCTATGTTGAATGGGACAGGGAGAATAATCAGGTATATGTCACATCAAGCCCTGAATATATCTTTACAGGCAGCTATTATTTTGAAGAAAACAGAGATTGACTGCAATTATTCAATATTATATTCATTAAGCTTTCTGTGAAGCGTTTTTCTTCCTATGCCGAGGACTTCGGCTGTTTTACTTTTATTTCCATTCATAGAGTTCAGTGTACTGTTAATCACAATACGCTCTACATCTGATAACGGCGTGCCTGTCTTGATAATTATATTATTGGAATTTGTCTCATTTTTAATTGAAACTGGAAGATCCTCATAAAGTATTATATTCCCTTTTGACATGACAACAGCGCTTTCTATGCAGTTTCTGAGTTCTCTTATGTTTCCTTTCCATTTGTGGTTATAAAGAGCTGCCTGCGCTTTTATATCAATTCCGTCAATATTCTTTTCGTTTTCTTCTGATATTTCCTTAAGAAAAAGCGCTATAAGTAAAGGAATATCTTCCTGTCTTTCCCGCAGCGGCGGTATATGAAGATTTACAACATTTAACCTGTAATAAAGATCTTCCCGGAAATTGCCTTTTTCAACTTCTTTGGCAAGATCCTTGTTGGTTGCTGATATCATTCTGACATCAACGCTTATGGTTTCCTCCCCTCCGACCCTCTCAAAAGTTCTTTCCTGCAGAACACGCAGAAGTTTTATCTGAACTGACTGATTTATCTCTCCAATCTCATCAAGCAAAATTGTTCCGTTATGGGCAAGTTCAAACCTCCCTCTTTTTTTGGCTACCGCCCCGGTAAACGCCCCTTTCTCATGTCCGAAAAGTTCGCTTTCAAGAAGAGATTCAGATAGAGCGGCGCAGTGGACCTTTATAAAAGGTTTATCCTTTCTGTCAGAAAGATTGTGTATTACATCAGCGACAACTTCCTTTCCTACCCCGCTCTCCCCTGTTATCAAAATTGACGCTCTTGTCGCAGCTACCTGATCAATTGTCTCAACCACCTTTTTCATGGAATTGCTTTTCCCGACCAGGTTGAGGTATTTGCTTCTGTTTTTTATCTTTTCAACCTCTTCCTGAAGCGCCTTGTGCTGAATCTGGAGTTCGCGGTTTAAAAGCGCCCTTTTAATAATCAAAAAAAGGTGATCAAGGTTTAGGGGCTTTGTTATAAAATCATAAGCTCCGTCCCTCATTGTCTTTACCGCATTTTCAATAGTTCCGTGACCTGTGAGTATTATGACAGGTATATTTTTATTCTCATTGCTGATTTTTTTAAGCAGCTCTTCTCCTGACATTTCAGGCATTTTGAGATCAGTTATTACAAGATCAATGTTGTTTTTTAAGAATAAAGAAAAAGCCTCAGAACCGTCTGCCGCAAGATATGTATTATAGCCTTCATCATTTAATGCCTGGCCAAGCCCTGTTCTTATGTTTTTTTCGTCATCAGCAATCAGGATTGAGAATTTCATCACTGTCCCCTTCGTATTCTATCAGCCTCTGTTCAGTCTGAGGCAAAGGAAAAGTTATTATAAAAGTAGTACCTTTATTTTCTTTTGTTTTGATTGTAATATCGCCTCTGTGTTCTTTGACAACCTTGTAAACTATTGTAAGGCCTATTCCTGAGCCGAACTCCCTTGTGGTGAAATAAGGCTCAAAAATTCTTGATAGTATATTGTCCGGGATTCCTGTCCCTGTATCAATTACCTTGAGTATTGCCTGGTTGTCCCTGCACTCAGTCGTAATTTTCAGGCTCCCCCCTTTACTCATGGCCAGCTCAGCGTTTTTAATAAGATTTATAAGCACTTGTTTGATATATCTTTTATCAAGCTTCAGGTCTGGAATCTTGGGGCAAAGATCTGTTTCTACTTTTATGCCTGCTTTTACAAGTTCAGGAGTAAACAGCTCCATTGTCTCAAGTATTATTTTATTCAAATTTTCATTAAGCAAATCAAGGTCAATAGGCCTTACAGCGAAAAGAAAATCCACGACAATCTTATTGAGACGCTCAACTTCTTCCTTGATTACAGAAACATTGTTTTTCATGCTGGCGCAGATATCATTACCGCTGTTTTTTGAAATTGTTTTTTCAATTAACTGCAGATAAATACTTATTGATCCTAGCGGATTTTTTATCTCATGCGCGACACCGGCTGCAAGAGTGGTAAGAGAGGCAAGACTTTCAGCTCTTCTGAGTTTTGATTCCCTGATTTTTTTATCTGTAACATCCTCTATTGTTACAACATTACCTATTATTGAGCTGGCTTTAACAAGCGGTACAATTTTGAATTCAAGCAGTTTGGACTCGCTCTCATTTGCCCCTGTAAAAATGCTTACCGGCTTGCTTTCATCATCGCCTGCAAGATATTTACAGAGAAAATTGTTTATAGAGGGATCTTTTACAACTTCCCAGACTTTCCGTTCCACATTTTCATTTAAGTTATAAAGATTAAGCATTCTTCTTGCTGATTTGTTCAAAAACAGCAGATTATCGCTTTTATCAGCAACAATTACTCCGTTGGTCATGGAATCAAGAACAATTTCAAGAAGCTCATATTCATCTGATAAAACAGATACAAGTTTTATGATTTGATTTATATCAAGGCGGGGTATCTGTTTGACCGCTTTTTTGAGGAAATTTCTCATAATCTTTTTTTCAGCTCCAGAAACATGGATTCAACAAGAAGCTCCTGATTAATATTGAAAGTATCAAAACCTTTGTAACTTTCATTTATAAGATAACCAAAATGTCTTATTAAAGAAAGGTTATCAGGTGAATCATCAATAAAATCGCTGCTTGCCAATAGTTCAGAGGAAAGTCTTGAAAGCTCTTCGAGGAATTCCGGGAAATATTGTGAATACTGGGCTTTTAAAATGTTGCGGACTTCGGGGGAGATTCCATATTCATCTTTGGTATTGTCAAAAAGATCGTACACAAACTGCTTTGCTGCTTTTTTTATTACCTCAATTTCAGGTATTGATGAGTTTAGATAACTTTTTAGATCAGTGAAAATTACTGATTCCTCCCTGAATATTTTTTCGATTACAATCTTGTTTTCAGCTATTGTCCTTCCGGATAGCTCATATTTACGGAGTCGTGATTTTATTGTTGGAATGATTTCACCGGGGCGGCTGGTAAGAAGGATGAAAAAGGTGTTTTCCGGAGGCTCTTCAAGTATCTTAAGAAGTGCATTTTTCGAACTGTCGTTCATATTTTCAGCATTCTCGACAATAATAACCTTTTTACTGCTGTAACCAGAGAACCTGAGCCAGTAAACTGCTTTGCGTATCTGGTCAACCGGTATGCCGCTGAAATTATAATCCTTAACAATTGTTTTGCAGTGCTCAAGGATAGTATCAGCTTTTTTCATGTCACTATCTTTTATGTTTTCTACCTTAACATATTCAGGATCAAAATCAGTTAACATCTGTTCAACTGTATTTACCAGACCTGATATTTTTTTATATCTTGTATCATTTTCTTCAGTAAAAACAGGATCAAAGCGTCTAAGAAGTTTTCTTACGCTCCTGATAAAAAGATAGCAGCTTACAGCCTCTTTTTTTCTTTCCAGCAATTTTTTTGATGTCGCTATTTCAGGAATAAAAAAATCTGATCCCATTAGAAGGACAGAGGGGTTGGAAAGTACACGGTTCAGCCTGCATGATTCACATTTGCAGTTCCAGTTTGCTTTTTCACTGCATGTTATAACTCTTGCTGCTTCAAGCGCTATTGTCTGCTTTCCGCAATAAAGTGGACCTGAAACAAGGATAGCGGGGGGGAAAGTGTTTGTCTGAAATTCTTTTGTTATCTGCCCTATAACAGGGGTGTGGCCAATTATATTATCAAACATCCAATAACTCCCTTGCTGCGCCTATAAAAATGGCGGAATAGTGTTTGGTTCCGGAATAAGAATTATTATCTTTCTTGCATATTCTGCGATCAGGCTGCCTGAAAGTATTTTTTCAGGAGGAACCAGAGGCTGCACATCAATTACAGTAATTATAATTATTACAATCATTAAACCTTCAAAAAGCCCGAGAAAAAGGCCCAGAGAACGGTCAAGTTTTTCAAGGCTTACACGCTCCATCAGGCTGTAGAATCCCCGTTCTA
This sequence comes from Spirochaetia bacterium, assembly GCA_034003145.1. GTDB lineage: Bacteria > Spirochaetota > Spirochaetia > CADAEX01 > CADAEX01 > JACKPD01. The sequence continues at coordinate 4,228 of JAVEZE010000041.1, read as the reverse complement.
TAACTTTCAGGATAATATAAACAGTAAGAAAAATAATCAAAAATGATATAAGCCGGTTCCATCCTGATACACCTATATACTTATCAATAGCTGCGCTTAAAGCAGGCGCAAAAAAGAAACCCGCTGTAATTCCTCCCACAACAGAGGCAACTGACATCAGTTCTGTGATAAATCCCTTTATTATGCATCTTATTGTAAAAAAAAGTATTACAATGATAAAAAAGATATCAACAGGGACAAGCGGTATGTTATTCAAATTCCCTCTCCAGCCAGATTTAAAAGTTTTTCCGCGATTACATCTGATGAGTCTGCGCAGTCAAGCATTTTTACAGCTTTTTCAATATTTCCTGTTTTACTCTTATCAGATAATAATATTTTAGCAGTATTATACAGCATTTGAGGATTTATTTCATTATCATCAAGCACAACAGCTGCGCCGTTTTTCTTCATGAAAGCAGCGTTTAGAACCTGATCTCCCCGTGTCCCTTTTCCCCTCAAAGGGATAATTATTGAGGCTTTTCCTGATGCTGCAAGTTCAAGAATTGTCCCTGCCCCGGCACGGCAGATAACAAGATCAGCAGCCGCAAGGAGATCTCCGATTTCATTACCGATAAAAGGGTATTTTTTGTACCGCTCAAATCCAAAATCCGGCAATTCTGAAAATCCTTTCTCTCCGGTCTGGTGTATTACGTAATAATCCTTCACAAGAGGTTTAGCAAGACAGTTTATCAGTTTATTCAGCTCAAAAGCTCCCTGGCTGCCGCCCAAAACAAGTATAACAGGTATTTTTTCTGTCAATGATGCGAATTTTCTTCCGCGCACCGGATCAGCATTGTAAAATATTTTTCTAACAGGATTTCCGGTAACAATAATTTTATCCTGATATTTACTGCTGAAAAATGATTTGGTTTCCTTGAAAGAAACCATTATTATTTTTGAAAAAAATTTATTTATCTTTGTGGCAAGGCCGGGGGTATAATCTGATTCATGTGTTATAACCGGAATTCCGAGCATTCGCCCCGCGAAAACCGCAGGAACGCTGACATATCCCCCTTTTGAGAATATAACATCTGGTTTTTTCCGGTAAAGGATAAAAAATGCTTTGATTATCCCCATTTTAATTTTGAAAAGATCAGTAAAATTGCTGAAAGAAAAATAACGTCTTAATTTTCCTGTCTGTATTCCGTAAAATTCTATCCCTTTTGATTCAAGGAGTTTTTTCTCCATCCCGGAAGTTGAGCCGATCCAGAAAAACCGCGTATCAATACCTTTATCACCGGATATTCTTAAAACAGATTCCATAACAGCAAGAGCAGGGAAAACATGCCCTGCTGTCCCGCCTCCTGTAAAACATATTCTGATTTTCATAATACCTCTTGAAGTAAAATTGCGATTAACATAGATTTGAGATTATATGAGAACTCTGATTTTATCAATCTTGACAGCACTCCAGCTCTTTATCTTTACATTAAATTTATTTGCTGATGAAAAAAAGGGGAAACATGATGATTTCAAGAATTTTTTCAGCAGGATTGAAAAAACTGAAATTGAAAAACTCTTAAGTGACGGGAGAATAGACAGATACCCCTCTTCTCATCTTGATTTCAAATTCCTTCCGGAATTGCCTGACAGAAAAAATATTATAAATGATATTGAAGACACAGATTTCAACACTGCGATTGAAAGTGTTTTTTATATTGATTACCGATCAGCAGGTAGAGAAAAATCCAACGCGATACCGGATTCATTCAATATTTTGACAGATATAAAAAAACTTGAAGGAATAACCTACTATTCCCATTCCCGTAAAGAAGAGAGGCTCCTTTTTTCAAAGGTAGAAGTTGAATCAGGTGAGACTTGGCCGGTTACGAGCCAGCCGGATTCTGTAAAACAGAAAAATCATGCATTGACTGCATTTATCGAGGATACAACCTTTGGAAACAATAAATATCTTATTGACTACTCTTTGACAGCAGAGTCACTTGTCATGAAAATGAGCAATCTGGAAAGAATAAAACTTGCCTTTTTTCCTGTTGTCAAAAAAAACGGGCTGATATTTTATACAGTTGTTATTCCGGCAGAAAACGGATTGATAGTTTACTGCAACGGTATCAGCAAGACTATTGATTCTGATTTTATCAGAAACAGGATTGAAATTTCCATCCATAACCGTGTCACAGCTTTATACAGCTGGTTTGAAAATAACTATATACATAAACAATAAAAATTTTACTATAATTTACGGAGTTTTCACATAATGGAAAAAAAATTTGATTTAACCTCGGTAACAACAATTTCAGCATCCCATTTTTTTCATGACCTTTACAGCCATTTTTTGGCTCCTGCCCTTCCGCTTATAATGCAGAATCTTGGAATAAGTTATTCACAGGCAGGACTTTTGTCAATTTTCCATAGGCTTCCGGCACTTTTAAATCCTGTAATTGGCAACTTTGCATCTAAAAAACCGGTTGCGCTGGTACTTTCTTTTTCAATTATTGTAACTGCGGCAAGTATGTGTTTTATAACAGCAGCACCATCTTACTTTGTCCTTTCAGCCCTTATTCTGACAATGGGACTTAGCGCATGTTTTTTTCACATAATAGGCCCTGTAATGGTAAAAAAACACGCTGGAAACAGAATAGGGCTTGGTATGAGCTTTTATATGTTTGGTGGCGAGATGTCACGCGGTGTCGGCCCGCTTCTTATTCTCGCTGCTTTATCATTATGGGGGCCTAAAAGAGTTTACTTCCTCCTTCCCCTTGCCATCATAATGTCGCTGGTAATAATTTTTAAATTCAGGGATGAGAGTTTTAATAAAAACAACCATGCTGCAGAAACAGTTTCTGAGGAAAAATTTTTCAAGGTACTAAAAACCATGAAAGGGTTCTTTTTCCCGATTTTAATGCTGATGATTGCAAGGGCAAGCATATCCTCTGTCCTTAACGCTTTTCTGCCTGCATACCTTACTTCAAAAGGCTATTCTTTGTGGTTTTCAGGTATTTCCCTTTCCATACTTCAGGTAGCTGCGGCAGCTGGGACAATACTGGCAGGCCCGATCTCTGACAGATTTGGAAAGAATAACACCTTGCTTGTAATTTCTGTATTATCGCCGATTCTGATGCTCCTTTTTTTGTTAACAGGAAGCGCGTTTACAATAATTCTAATAATTCTTACAGGGTTTGTCTCATTTGCCTCAGCCCCTGTTATTCTTGCCTATGTGCAGGCAGTAAGCGGAAAAAACCCTACAGTTTGCAGCAGTATTTACATAATGATTGATTTTCTTACTATCTCAGCAGCTCTTGTCTTTACAGGATTCGCGGGGGATTTTCTCGGACTAAAAAATGCTTTTCTGTTATCAGGATGTGTCTCATTTATCGGTTTGCCATTTGTCCTTTATATCAGAAAAAAGAAGTTTATTTACAACTGATATTTTTTCGGCTGATATGGTTGACTATTAAATTTTAAGTATTATAATTAATGTAACTTGTCTGTGTATGTGGGGTGGCTAATCAAGCCTGAGATAATACCCGTTGAACCTGATCTGGATAATGCCAGCGTAGGGAGTACAACTTTTTATTATTTTCCCTTTCATACGCACAAAACTCTTTTGGGACTATTCAGGTTCAGCTGTTACTGAAAAGAGCCGGCATTGCGGCATTTTACCTGACAGCAGCAAACCTGGAACAGAGATCCCGAAATTTTAATTTTACGGGGGTTTAGTGTGAAAAAATTTATCTTAATCTTTCTTATTGTTTTTCTTATCATGTTTTCAGTTTCCTGCGCAAAAAAAAGCGAAGTATCTGAAAATCTTGTAATCTATGCCTATGATTCCTTTATTTCAGAATGGGGTCCGGGGCCAAAAGTGTTTCCGCTATTTGAGGAAAAAACCGGAATCGGGATAGAAATTGTATCTCCCGGCGATTCAGGGCAGGTATTAAGCCGTCTAATTTTTGAAGCGGAAAACCCGGAGGCAGATATTGTAATAGGTATAGACAACAATATGGTGGAAAAAGCCATTTCTGCCGGTATACTTGAAAAATATGAGTCAAGCATATTATCTGAAATTGATGATAAACTTGTATTTGACAAATCACATCATGTAACTCCTTATGATTACGGATTTTTTTCAATCATCTATGACAGTGATAAAATATCTGATCCTCCCTCATCGCTTGATGATCTACTTGACAACAGCTACAGTAAATCAATTATTCTAATGGACCCGAGA
>JAVEZE010000040.1:0-18359 GCA_034003145.1 Spirochaetia bacterium | reverse complement strand
GCTTGATCAGGATATTTTTAATGAAAAGAATGAGGAATCCCTGAGACTGCTTATGAAAGAACTTCCTTCAGGAATTGCCGCGGCGGTAGGGCATGTCTCACGTAACTTGAAAGATAAAGGTAAAAACTATTTCAATAATGTAAGTATTATAAAAAACAGCGAAATTATTTTCAGCCAGGCAAAAACTCTTCTTCCTTCGTATGATGTTTTTGATGAATCAAGATATTTTGAATCTTCCTCTTCAAGAGAAGTAATTGAAATCAGCGGTGTGAAAACCGGAATCGCGATATGTGAAGACCTGTGGCATAATTCTCCTGAAGGGTTAAGAGAAGGTTATGGGGATGATCCTGTGAAAGAGCTGCTTGATAAAGGGGCGCAGCTGATAATTTCACCGGCTGCTTCTCCTTTTTTCGCGGGAAAAAGGAAAACAAGATTTGATATAATTAAAAAGATAAGCAGGAAAGGCTCTGTTCCTGTTGTTTATGTTAACTCTGTGGGAGGAAATGACAGCCTTATCTTTGATGGGAATTCAATGGTTTTTGACAGCAGCGGCACTCTTGTCCTTTCAGGTAAGGGTTTTGAAGAAGATTTGTTTATTTATGATACTGGAAAAAAATATGAAAAAATTGATTTTGAAGAAAACTGCTACAGTGATATAGAAAAAGCACTGGTTATGGGGTTAAGGGATTATCTAAGAAAATGCGGCTTTGAAAAAGTCCATCTCGGGCTTTCCGGCGGGATAGATTCAGCTTTGGTCGCTGTCCTTGCTGTTAAGGCGACAGGAAGGGAAAATGTCAAAGTCTTTGCAATGCCTTCAGAGTTTTCATCTGAAGGAAGCCTTACTGATGCTGAGGAGCTTGCGGTTAATCTTGGGCTAAAACTAGAAACAATCCCGATTAAAACAATATATGATCAATACATCACTCAGCTTGACCCTTTTTTCAGGGGAACATCATTTGATCTTGCTGAAGAGAACCTTCAGGCAAGAATCAGGGGTACTTTGATGATGGGCTATTCCAACAAGTGGAAATCTCTTCTTCTTACTACAGGCAACAAGAGCGAATTGTCGACCGGCTACTGCACATTGTACGGAGACATGGCAGGCGGTATTGGAATAATAGGAGACTTGTTTAAAACAGAAGTTTTTGCACTTTGCAGGTTTATCAACAAAACTTACGGCAATATAATACCGGAATCAACAATCTCAAAACCTCCCTCTGCTGAGCTGAGGCCGGATCAGAAAGATGAAGATTCGCTTCCTCCATACCCCCTCCTTGATGAAATACTAAAACTTTATATTGTTGAAAACCGGTCAAGGGATGAAATTGTAAAAACCGGCTTTGATGATACAGTTGTTGGAATGGTTATTTCACTTGTTGCAAGGGCAGAGCATAAAAGGGTACAGGCGCCCCCGGTTTTAAAGATTTCACCGAGGGCATTCGGAATAGGGAGAAGGGTTCCCCTTGCGAGAAAACTACACGAAAACTGAAACCCCGAATTTTAAATGCCCCAAAACCCTATGTAAGCTTGAATTTATTGATTTCGCTGTCAAGCTGGGTAACAATATTACTGTTGTTGCCTGTCAGCTTGACAAGGTTTTTCATTGAGTCCTGAATATTTCTGACAACGCTGTCAATTTCTGTAATTGCACTATTTGTTTCATTATATGTCGAATTAAGCTTTTTAATGATATTGTCAATCTGTTCTGTTCTTGTGTTTATGCCGGTTGCGCTTGATTCGATATTTTTTGTAATACCGGCAAGACTTGAGGCGGCCTGGTTTAGTTCTCCAGTTCCAGCAGACATTTCATTCATGTTATAGGCAATCTCTGTAAAAGCATTGATGAATTTTACCATCTTTGTGTCAATTGCTGAAAATCCGGCCTGGCTTTCTCCTGATATACTGGTAGCTGTCGCAATTTTTTCATTCATCCTCTCAAGAAGGCTGTTTATTTGACCGGAGTTGTCGCTTGTTGATTCAGCAAGTTTCCTGATCTCATCTGCGACAACAGAAAAACCTTTGCCGAACTCCCCTGCATGGGCTGCCTCAATAGAAGCGTTCATCGCTAAAAGATTTGTCTGCCGTGCGACGTTGTTTATGATTTCAAGTATTTCATACATGTCAGAGGCAAGTTCAGCGATTTCTTCTACCATTATTTTAGTATCTTCTATTTTTTCTCCCCCCTGGACAGTAATCTGCGTCAATTCACGCGATTCCTCGAGGTTTGTATTGGCAATGCTGTTTACATTATTTATTGTGGCAGAAAGTTCTTCAAGTGAAGTTGATGTCTGGGTTACTGCGGCAGATTGATCATTTATCATTTCAGTGAGAGAATTTATGTTTTTGGCAATGCTCTCGACTGATTCTGAAGTTGTTGTAACAGCCTCTGAAAGATATCCAAACAGCTCTTTTACAGCCGCTATCAGCTGCAGAATGCTCTCAATGTTGCCTGAAGTCTCATAGGCGGAAGCTATTATCCTCTCGCTTATGTTTACAGTATTGCCTGAAGCATCTTTTACCTCAAATATAAGATTTTTAAGGCTGTTTATCGCAATGGAAAAGTTTTCATAGAATTTTCCAATCTCATCTTTTTTATTGTAAACAGGGAGAGCAGAGAGATCTCCTTCCGCAATTTTGGTTGTGGAAGCTATCATCATGCTGATGGGTTTTGATAATGAATTCGCAATCTGCATTGCCATGAAAAGTGATATTATTATGCTCACAGCTATAAGCGCAATTGTAATATTCCTGGAGAGTGTCATAACCTTGCTGACTTCCGCCGCTGTCTGGATCAGTTCTTTTTTTAACCGAGTAACAACCAATTGAATTTCATCCTGCAGCCTTGTTGAAAGCGGCGCAAATACAAGTTTCTTTAGAGAATTACCGTAATCATCGCCTTTGTTGATATAAGCCAAAGCCATCTTCATCCCTTCATCATAAAACATTGTATAAACACTTTCTGATGCCGCAAAATGGGCGGCAATGTCATTAAATTTTGTCCCGGTGAGGTTGGTTTTAATATTGCTTGTTTTTAGCAGAAGGTCTGCATAGATTGATTCGGCAAGTGAAAGCGAGTTATTGTCTTTTAACAGAGCAGCATTATAAAACAGCATTTCTAGTTCCTTGATCTGGTTCCGAAGATCCAGAAGTTCAACTGTTACAGGCACAAGCTCTCCTGTGACATAACTTACAGTTTTTGTGTTTCTGTCGCTGCTGTAGAACATAAAACCAAGTGCAATGCTGAATATAAGCATCAGGGAAAGGCATCCTGTGAATATTCTTGCTTTGATTGAACTTAGATTGAAAAATTTCATTTTATTTATTCCTTTATTTCATGTTTTCTGCCGCCGGGAAAATTTATATATTTCTTCCATCATCTTGATGAAAGGGAAGTATATTCATTCCTCTGGGAAACATTTTTGTAGGCAGGTCTTATTATCCTTCCTCCGCTTATAAGCTCCTCAATCCTGTGGGCAGACCAGCCTGCCATCCGCGCAATTGCAAAGATAGGAGTATAAAGGGCGATAGGAATATTAAGCATTCTGTAAACAAAACCAGAATAAAAATCCACATTGGCTGATACCTTTTTTTCAGACCCTTTTTCCCTGAAAAGAACATCTGGAACAAGTTTTTCAACTTTCTGGTAGAGGCTGAATTCCTTGTCAAGTCCTTTTTCCTCTGCAAGTTCTGCTGCTTTGGCTTTAAGGAGAACAGCTCTCGGGTCAGAGAGCGTATAAACAGCATGACCGTAGCCGTAAATAAGTCCGGTTTTGTCAAAAACCTCTTTTTTCAGGATTTTTCCAAGATATCCGCATATTTCATCTTCATCATCCCAGTCTTTTACATTTTCCATGATGTTATCCATCATATTGAGAGCTCTCTTGTTAGCTCCGCCGTGTCTGGGACCTTTCATGGAGCAGAGTGCTGCGGCAGTAGCAGCATATGTATCTGTATTGGTTGATGTGACAACATGATTTGTAAAGGTGGAATTGTTTCCTCCTCCATGTTCAGCGTGAAGAACAAGGGCAAGATCAAGTACCTGCGCTTCAAGTTTTGTATATTCACTGTCGCTGCGGATAAGATGAAGAAGGTTCTCTGCCGTGCCGATCCCTGGTTTCGGACTATGGATATAAAGGCTTTTCCCTTCGTGATAATGTGATTTAGCCTGATAGCCGTAAGCAGCCATTGTCGGAAGACGGGCAATAAGCTCAATACACTGCCGAAGAACATTTTTTATACTTATATCATCAGCATCCTTATCATAGGAATATGAAACAAGTACAGTTCTTGCGAGTTTATTCATTATATCTCGGCTCGGCGCTCTCATTATCATATCTTCTGCAAACCCGTCCGGAAGAGCTCTGTAAGAATCAAGAACAGCGTTGAACTCCTCAAGCTGGTCAACTGTAGGCAGCACTCCGAAAAGAAGATAGTAGGTTGTCTCTTCAAAGCCATGGCGGTCATCTTGTATCATTCCGTTGACAATATCCTTGATATTTATACCCCGGTAAAGAAGCCTTCCTTCATCCGGCAGCATCTCTCCTTCATCAAAAATATATCCGTGAACATCGCCGATTTCTGTAAGCCCTACAAGAACACCTGATTCATCATTGTTTCTTAGTCCTCTTTTTACATTATACTTTTTATACAGCTCTGGATCGATTTTATTGTTTGTTATCACAATGTCATTCATTTTTGTCATAAAATCTTTATTCATTTTTTCCCCCTGAAAATAACTGCAGGCGCAAATACTAATGTGCCTGTCTGGAATCAGCTGTTTTTTTTGTTAATTTTAATAAAAATCATGATAATACAAATATGCAAAATAGTATAGTTTGTTTGTTATAATAAATGCACCTGGCAGGATCTGCCTGTAAATGCTGGTTTAACCTTTTTAACAGCTCAGTATTTTGTCATTATTGTATCAGTATTGTAATTGTATAAAAAAAATGAATAATGCTTCAAAAGGTTAAAACCCCCTAAAAAACCGCTTTTTGATAACCCTTGGTTATCAAAGTAATGAATATAAATAAGTTGACATTATGTATCTAATATCCTAAGTTTTATATATAAAAAATGATTGTTTTTATCTGCAGTTAATTATTCATTTAAAAGATGTGCAGATAGGATAGTTATAATAGTCAAGTCAAAATTTATAGGAGGAGAAATAATGGATCGGAAACCATTGATCCAGAGAAAAACTGCGATTTCTTACAAAACAGAAGAAAAAACAGTTTTAAGGGGTTTTGATGTAAGTGAACTTGCAGAAGCAGGTTACACATTTTGCGATGCACTTTTTGTGCTTTTCCAGGGAAGGATCCCTGCTGAGAATGAAAGAAAAATGCTTGATTACGAGGTAGCGGAATTCCTTGAGCACTCAATGTCACCTTCTGCTGTAAGCTCTATCGCTGTAATTAACGGCCATCCAATGCTTCCTGCAGCTGTTGCTTCATCAATTATGACATTCGGCGGAGCTCACGGCCCAGGCGCTGCACACGGTTACATGATCAAGAAATATCTTGACAGGGCAGTAGCACAGGAGAAGACACCTGAAGAAGTTGCGGTTGAGTGTGTTAATGAATATATGGATGCAGGCCTTGCTGTTATGGGAATGGGTCAGCCCCAGCACCTTGACGGAGACCCGAGAGCGGAACCCACACACCTCAAACAGGAAGAACTAGGAGTAGGCGGTGTATACCTGAAATTTCAGAGAGCTCTTGAAGTAAAATTCTACGCAAGAAGGGCTGAGGAAGGAAGAAGCTATGTTGCGGTTAACATGGTAGGAGCCGGAAACGTTGCTCTTGCAGACATAGGCTTTGCTCCGAATGCTGCATGGGTTATCGGCTGTGTAACAAGAGGTTACAGCTGTGCCTGCCACGCGCTTTATACACTTAAGAAAGGGAGAGCCTGGGCCGCATCAAGAAATGAGCCGATGGTGCAGATGCTTGACCTTGCCATGATTAAATATGTGGGTCCGGAAGACAGGGAAGTACCTCCTATGTCAGAAAGACAGAATTATGCCAAAAAACAGTTAGAATCAGGAGAATTTAGAAAATGGGCGCTGTAAAACATTCAGATGAAAGAATCGGCCAGATGAAATTTGTCAAAAGGCCTACAATTGGTAATCTTGCTGATCCAAGATTGCGGTATGACTATACAAACAGGGAAATTGGTACCTTGCCTGAAGACGGAAGGGAAGGGTTTAAATGGGTATCAGAAGTTGCCTACAAGAATATCCACAGGATTGTTGCAAGAGGATATGACACAACAGAGCTTGTTGAAGCAGGCTACGGTACATGCGATGTAATTTTTATTGATTATCAATCAAGAATTCCTCTTCAGGAAGAAAAAGATGTACTTGAGTATGTAATGGTACTCGGCCTTGAAGACGGTCTTTCTAACCCTGCTCTCATGGCAAGGCTTGTTGCCAGAGGCAAAGCATATGTTACACAGGCATGCGGCGCTGCAGTACTTGCGTTCGGCCACTCCTACGCTTCCTATGATGCAACAGGAAAAATGCTTGCAAAATATGCCTCAATGGTTGAAGAAGGGATGAGCCTCTCTGACGCGGCAAAGCTTTGTGTAAAAGAATGCAGATACGAGGATCATTTTGGAGTATCAGATTATTACGCAAAAGATCCGGCTCCTGCAAGACTTCTTGACTTTGCAGAGAAAAAACTTAAAAACGTTAAAAAACTCAGATATATCCCTTTGATGAAGGAAATAGTCAAAGCAGCAAAAGAAAGTATCGGTTATGTGGAAGCAGATATGATCGGCGCAATGTCAGCAACAATGATGGAACTTGAGTTTTCAAGCGATGGCGCATGGTGTGTAATGGCTGTAACAAGGTCTTTTGCGGCAGGATGCCACGCGATGGAAGAGATGGAAAGGGAAGATCTTGATGTTCTCGGCAAAACTCTTACACCGAAAGAATGGTATGACGGACCGGCAGACAGACCTGTTCCACCAACTTCAAAAAGGCCAGCAAAAGGAAAACAGGCCCAGAATGTACAGGAATGGATTGAAGGCTGGAAAGAAATGGAAAGGCTTAAAGGGTCAGGCTACTCTATCCCCTACATGATTGAAGATCCAAGAAAGGCCAGTGTTTCAAAAAAATAATACTGAATCTGCAGGATGTTTTTTAAATGTCCTGCAGCTATTGTACTGAGAAAAAAACTTAAAAATCTGAAAATATGCCTGTTACCCTGGTAAGATGCCGGGGTAAAGGCAGGTCTAAACAAGGAGACGTAAGGAAATGGCTGATAACATTAAAGAGATGTATGCAAGGGCAAAAAAAGCTTTTGAGGTTATTGAATTCTGGCCCCAGGAAAAGATAGATGAACTGGTAGCAGTAGTTGGATGGCAGTGGATGCAGGAAGGTTTTGGACGTGAAGTTGCAAAAATTGCTGCAGATGAATCCGGAATGGGTGTTTTTGAAGATAAGGCTCATAAAGCAAATAAAATCAGGGGAATTATGTGGGACATGAAAGGGAAAAAAACCTGCGGTCTCATCAGCGATGATAAAGAAAGAGGAATTAAAACCTATGCGAAACCTATTGGGGTTGTTGCCAACGTTGTACCGTGCACAAACCCTACAATAACAACCTGTTTTATAGGACTCTCTCTTCTTAAAACAAGAAATGCAATGATATGCTCACCCCATCCGCGGACAAAAAAATCTACATACAAAACTGTTGAATATGGGAGAAAAATACTTAAGGCATACGGAGCTCCTGAAGATCTTATGCTTTGTGTTGAAGAACCTACAAATGAGAAAACTGTTGAACTCATGTCAATTTGCGATTTCGCGGTAGCAACAGGTGGAAAAGCCCTTATCAAGGTTGTTCATGCCGCTGGTACTCCAGCCATCACAGTTGGGGCAGGCAATGTAAGAGCAATTATTGATCCTTCCGCAGATTTAACAAAAGCAGCAGACTGGATAATGAGATCAAAGATTTTTGACAATGCTACATCATGCTCATCGGAAAATGCTGTATCAATACATGTTTCAATTTATGATAAAATGATGGACGAACTCAAGAAAGTCGGCGGTTATCTCTTGAACGATGAAGACAGGGAAAAACTCAGAAAAGCAATGTGGCCTGACGGGCATACACTTAACAGGGAAATTGTCGCAGCGCCTGTTCAAAAAATCGCAAATATTGCAGGCATTTCTGTTCCTGAAGGGACAAAATTCATCATGGTTAAAGGACAGAAGATTGGGCCTGAGGATATGTTTTCAAATGAAAAACTTTCCCTTGTTCTTACAGTTTGGACTTGGACAGATTTCGAGGAAGAACTTAAAACACTCAAGAAAAACCTTCTTTTCTCAGGTATCGGCCATTCATGCGCGCTTCATTCCACAAAACCGGAACAGTGGGAAAGACTTGCTGAATTTATTCCGACAGGCAGGGTAAACATAAATATGGGTAATACACTCGCAAACAGCGGAGCATGGTTTGCAGGTCATGAGTTTACAACAACCCTGGGCTGCGGAACATGGACTGGCAACAGCAGCAGCGATAACATCAACTACAGGCATTTCATGAATACCACAAGACTTGCAGTTCCAATTCCTCAGTATGTTCCGACAGACGAAGAAGTTTTTGGCCCTTACCTTGATAAAGCCAAAAAACTGTTCTCTTAGGATCGCGTATAACTTTAAACGCAGTTAATAACTTATGAAGGGCTCCGTTATGGAGCCCTTTTTCTCGATACTGGTAAAGAATAATAATACCAGAAGCCCGCGATCTTATTTATTGCGGGACGGAGAAAAATATATGATAAAAGCAATAGTTTTTGATTTTGTTCAGACTCTTGGCACTGCTTCTGATGGATATAAAGCGGCAGAAAAAAAAGCGCAAAAAAAGCTGTTTGAGAAAATTGGAATTAACAGCAGCTGCTGGGATGAATATATAGATCTTTACCGTAAAGAGAGAAAAGAGCACTTTGAAAGATCAGATTTTTCAAGAAAAAATGTCTGGTTAAAACTGTGCTCATCTTTTGACGCCCCGGTTGACTTAAATTTTTTGATGCAGCTTGAAGATGAATATTGGGAAACAGTGAGAAAAAGCATGAGGCTTTTTCCTGAAACCTTAACAGTACTTAAAAAATTAAAAGAAAACCATAAGCTGGGGATGGTATCAAATTCACAGAAAGACGGCAGCACAAAAGCGCTGGATAACAGTGAATACAGAAAGCTTGAATTGCTCTTTGACGCCATTGTCATTGCCGGGGAAAAAGGTATCCCTGCCAAGCCTGATCCACTCCCTTTCAACCTGATAATTGAAAAACTGGGAGTAAAAAAAGATGAGACTGTTTTTGTAGGGGATGACCTGCGGGTAGATATTGAAGGAAGCAAAAACGCGGGACTAGTCCCTGTATGGCTGAAACATTATTCAGTTGAAAGAAACTGGCCCCTGGCCTCTTTCCCTGTACCTGTAATAAAGCAGCTTGATGATCTTTATAAGCTTGATAATATCTTAAAATAGACTTGACTGCTAAATCAGTAATCATTAACATGACAAATAGTTATGAATCTCTATCATTTAAAGACATTTTATTATACTGCAAAGTATAAAAGCCTCACAAAAGCTGCAGATGTTCTTTGTATTACCCAGCCGGCAGTTACAAAGCAGATTAAACAGCTCCAAAGCCATTATGACCTTAAATTCCTCGATATTATCGGTAAAAAAGTTGTTCTGACCGATGCAGGAGAACATTTGTATGCTATCGCGGATAAAATATTTGATATGGAAAGCCAGGCTGAGGAAAGCATCCGCGATTTTCAGCAGTTTAACAAGGGAAAAATCAATATTCTTTCCTGTGAAAGTTTTGGAGCTTATCATATTCCCTACATCATCAAATATTATAAAAGACAAAACCCGGATATAAATATATCTGTAATGATAGGGCATAATGACAGTATTATTGAAAATACGGCAGATCTTAATAATGATATAGGTTTTATCTCAAAACCTATCCAGAATCCGAAAATATCAGTTACTGAAGTTCTTGAGGACAGTATTGTATTGATTGCAAATCCCGATTTTCCCCTGACAAGAAGAGACAGGCTTGAGATAGCGGATATACAGGGATGCAGCCTTATTCTTCACGAAAAAGGATCTGTGACAAGAAAAATTACAGATAGTTTTATAAGAAAGTATAAAATTGATGTCAATGTAAATTATGAAATATCAAACAGTGAAGCAATCAAAAGGCTTGTTCAGCATGAAATGGGTGTTGCTTTCATATCCAATAATATGGTTACAGAAGAAGTCAGCAGCGGCCGTCTTGTAGCTGTTCCGGTCGAAGATAAAAATTTCAAGAGAAAATATTACATGATATATCACAGCGACAAATATTTTTCAAAACCGCTCAAGGATTTTCTTGATCTTGTTAATCAATGGTCAAACATCTATCCTGCTCCAATGTATTAATCAGCTCTGCAGAGTCAGGAATTCATCCTCAAAATTAGGTGTGAAAAATTCTTTCCCCAGTTTTCCCCTGATTTCCTCTGGTGTAAAAAAACGGCCTTCTGTTACTTCAAAGTTGTCAATGTAAAAAGGGCCATTGTAAGTTAGTTTAAATACAAAAGACATTTCAGACTCGAATTCTGTGGTATAAAGCTGTTTAAAGAGAAATTGCGGCTCATCAGGTTTTATATTGATTCCAAGTTCTTCTTTTGCCTCTCTTGCCATAGCTTTTTTTACATTTTCCCCTGCGCCAACATGCCCTCCTACCGAGGTATCCCATCTCCCGGGATAAACATCTTTTGCCGGCCCTCTTTTTTGCAGAAAAATATCTTTATTGGAATTAAATATTAATAAATGGACAACCATCTGGATAAGTGATGGGTCTTTGTGGCAGATTCCTCTTGGGGAGCTGCCGCATGGATTCCCTCTAAGATCGCAAAGCTGAATTATTTCTTCTCTCATAATAACAATTTAACAGATAACAGGCTGATGGTGTATAACAGTAAATAGCAGATCATTAAAATGTGAAAAAAAATATTTCCTTAAAAAAGATTTTGAAAGATTTTATCAATAAATGGCTTTTATTGATTTGTTATTTATATTATATTGAACTTCTATACTGAAAGTTTGCAGAAAGATATTGTTGTTTTAATATTGGATAATCTTAGTTTTTATTATTCAGGAATATTATCTATTATTGGGAGCCAGCCTCATGAAAAACTTGCTGTTTAACGCCCGAGACAGAAAACTGCTCGAATCACTTCCTCAGGATCGTGTAGTTATCCACACAGAAAAAGATGTTCCCCTTTTTAATTACCATCTTCATCCCCGCGGTATCAAGGAACTTGTAAACCCCAAGGGAATTCGTGTTGCCCGGCTTATGGGCAACCTACTTGGAACACTGGAAGCAGGACGTGCTGATGATCGTCTCATGGCGCTCCGCTCACTAAGGGATGAGGTTTTTTTCGGTTCTGAAGGAGAGATGAGCCGGAATACTGCGCGGGCACTTCTTTCTGTTATGAAAGACCTTCTCAGGGCTGGAGACGATTTTCAGAGAAAGCTTGAGCTGGCATATGATTTTCATTATATTCTTACCGGCAGGCCATCTGTAGTAAGAAAATTTTTAAAACAGTATCAGCTGCTTGAAATGCCGGAAGAGTGGAATCAGCTTGCGTTTGATCACCATGTCCACGATGCCCATACCAAAGGCAGAAAGAGCCCAACCCATTTAATTATGGATGCGTGGATCAAGGGTATTAGAAAAATTACTGTTATATATTATGACTGTATTCATTTGGAAGCAGCAAAAGAGCTTCTTACTGCAGCAGAATATATGGATATTGATGTCCGTATCGGGGTTGAGCTGAAAACAGAGAAATGGGGTAAAAAAATCACATTTATATGGACTCCCCGGATATTTGCCAATACCAAAGAACTTCTCCAGTTTCTTGACAGGAATGAAGTTAAGGAATTTATGGAAATTGGAGAACAGATACTTGAATACCGGGAAAAGGAAGTTTATTCTGCTTTTCATAATTTCAATAAGGTTCAGAGGCTTGAGTTTAATAAATCTTTTAATATTGATTTGAAAGAATTAAATGAAGGAGATTTTAAATATTTTGTTGGAACAGGCCAGGCATCGCTGCTCCATCTTTCAGAATTTATTCATCTTCAGGCTCTGCCTCTGTTGAAAGAACAGTATGATAACAGCTATTACGCACTAAAAGATTCAGATCCGGATACGCAGAAATCTTTAAAAAACATCATGAATAATGTTAACCGCTGCACTCCGGAGTATATTGTTGAGACATATTTTCAGACAATGGGCGATCCTGGTTTATCAATCAGTGAGCCTATAATTAAAAGATCTTCACCTGAAGCTCTTATTGAAACACTTGATAAGCTTCTTCCCGGGTACAGGCTTACCCTGAATTTGAAAAACCTGGGAGCTGAGGAAGTGCTTGAACTTGTTTATTTGTGCCAGGGGCGGATCAGTGCTCTTGAGATCTATAACCATAAAGATAGAGCTATGGGATTCAGCAGGACAGAAGAGGTCCCTCTGATCCGCTCTTTTCAGCATCCACTCAATGAAGGGAATCCTATAGCTTTAAAACGGGCTATTCTTTCAATTATTGATAAAATAAAGGCTGAAAATAGACCTGATAAAACTGAAAAAATAAAAGCACTTCAGAAAATATTGAATGATCTGCCGAATCTGCTTAAATTATACCGGGCAGAACCTCTTTATGACCGGTGGGGAAGTGATTCCACAGGAAGGTCTACCCAGTTTTTTGGGATGGGGCTGGCTGTGTTAGATACTCTTCCCAAAAGAGTAAAAAAAGAGATCAGGAAAAAGGAAGCTGAGAGAATACTCCCCTTACATATTGCGGTTAAAATGTGCCATACGTATGTTCCTGCGAAATCAGGCAAATTAATAAAAGAAATATTTAAAAAGAAATTTGATATTTCACTGCTAAGATCTTTTGAAAATGCAAACAAGCGCGAATGGATACCTCAGGAAGATTCTGATGATTTCCCCGGCTATAATAATGTAGTTACTCTGGGCTGGCGTTCTCCTGTAAGGGATAATGGATTCAGCAAGAGCAGCAATACCCAAAACACAAGAACATTGAAATACAGATGGCGTTTCCTGAATACATATCTGAAAAACGGCCTAAAAATACTGATCGGTTTTATTCCGGCGTTTCTTACATTTGCACTTACAAAAGACTGGTGGGTTCTGGCTTATCTGGGCGCGCCTATCTGGTTTGGTATTACAGGACTTCGAAACATTATACAGTCAGTTGTAAGCGGCGACTCTTTCCGCCGTTCCCCTCTCTTGAGATGGAACAACTATGTAAACTGGAGCAGGGTTTCAGATTCCCTGCTTTATACAGGATTTTCTGTACCGCTTCTGGATTTTCTGGTAAAACAGGTTGTGCTTGATCATGGATTTAATATTAACACTTCAACAAATATTCTTGCCCTTTACGGATTTATGGGGTTGGTAAACGGTGTTTATATTTCAACCCATAATTATTTTAGAGGCCTTCCCCCTGCCGCAATAATTGGAAACTTTTTCCGTTCCATTCTTTCTATTCCAGTGGCAGTTTTCTTTAACTTCCTTCTGACTGGATTGTTGACTTCAATGGGGGTGGCAGGTGTTGCCGCGGTTCTACAGAAATGGGCTGCTGTTATTTCCAAAGCAGCTTCTGACAGTGTTGCCGGTGTTATAGAAGGAGCTGCTGACAGAAGCAGGAATCTCAAGCTGCGGAGAAAAGACTATAAACGGAAAATGGAACATATGTATTCCTCCTTTGTTAATCTGGAACTCCTGCTGCCGGAAACAGATCTCTTTAAACTGTTTGATGACCCGGATAAACTTATTGAAACTATTAAAACTGAATATCCGGAACTACTACATACTGCAATCTATAACGCGCTTGACCTTCTTTATTTCTGGATGTATCAGCCTCATGCAAGAACAGTGTTCAAGAAGATGATAAGGCAGATGACTGATGATGAAAGGCGTATTTTTATCAGATTCCAGCATGTTCTGAAACAAAGAGATATAATCTGCAACTTTTTTATTCAGGGGCTTCTGGGAAAGAATTTTTTCAAAGCGCTGGAATTTTATCTTGGCAGAAATGAGTCTTATCTTTTAACAATGGATAAGTTTGCTGATTAGAGCGCCTGAAAACATTGAAAGAGACAGTATGATATCTATCTCTTCTGTTTTAACCTTTTCTGCAAAGGGTGCATCCAAGCACGTGAAGATGTCTTTTCTTTCCGGGAGAGACAAAATAGCGGCCTATTACATATCCGTCTTTGGGAAGCACCTTTTTACAAACAGGGCAGATTCTTTTCTCTCTGCCTCCAGGGGGTATACATCTGGGACATCCGTAAACATCCATAAGGCTGTCTACTCCCCCTGATGGATAAACCCTGGATTTTACTGTTTCCCCTTTTTTAAGGGGAGAACCGCAAATAGGACAGAATTTTGAGGGTTTCTCATCTTCCCTGGTATCAATAGCCTTGTTTTCAGTTTGTGACTTATTTACCTGGCCAAACTTTAATCCTGCAAGCGCTATTATCAGAATAAGCAAAAATATTATTACTATATATTCCATTATCCCCTCATTTTCATTATCCATAAAATAGAGTTGCTGTAAATCGTATAAAATAATAGAGTAATTTTATGGGAACACTTTATATTGTCGCTACTCCTATCGGAAATCTTGATGACATAACATTCCGCGCGGTTGAAACACTCAAAAACGCAGATGTAATTGCATGTGAAGATACAAGACACACACGGGTGCTATTAAACAGATATGAGATAAAAAAACCGCTGATAAGTTATTATGCTGCTGATGAGGAAAAAGGGATCGGCAAGATACTCGCGCTTCTTGAGAAAGGGGAAAATGTCGCATATGTAAGCGATGCGGGGACTCCGGGAATGAGCGATCCCGGCGGATCCCTTGTCCGCAGGTGCAGGGAGAAGGGGTTTGATATTGTCCCTATACCGGGAGTATCTGCTTTTACCGCGCTTGTAAGCGTAAGCGGGGCCGCGGGGAGGGGAATTACCTTTGACGGGTTTCTTTCACCAAAAAAGGGAAAAAGAAGGGGAAGGCTTACTGAACTTCTTGAAAGAGATGAAAGTTTTGTTGTCTATGAATCGCCCTACAGGGTACTTAAGCTGCTTGAAGACCTCAAAGAACTGGCCCCGGAGAGAAGAATTATCGCTGGAAGGGAGCTTACCAAGAAGTTTGAGGAAATATTAAGCGGAACAGCGGAGGATATCATTGACATTCTGGCTGGAAGAAGTAAAATTCAAGGAGAGTTATCTATCTTGATATGTGATAAAAAATATGATTAAATTTCAAGGTAAAGAATGTCGATATACCTAATGTAAGGAAGGTAAATATGACGATTGATAAGCTTGGATCGATAAACCCTGTACAGAATTACAATAAAACAGATAAACCTGTAAAATCGTCTAACAAGACAGAAAATGACTCGATAAGCGTATCGTCTGAAGCCAGGGTTATGGGAGAACTTTTAAAAGCAGCTGAAGCTGTAAAACAGTCTCCTGACATAAGAATGGACAGGGTCGAAGAAGTAAAAAGAAAGATGAGCGATCCAGATTATATTAATGACGCAGTAATAAATTCTGTAGCAGATAAAATTATTGATATGTTTGAAATATAAGAGCAATATTGCCCAGGATAATTACAGCAGAGAATGAGATTTCATTTCATTTTCTGCTTTTTTTTTGGATAAAACCATTTAATAAATAGTATCTGGAGAACTGTATGCAGGAACTAAAAATAGATATCAAAGGGACAATCCTGAGCGGCAGAGGTAAAATTGACAGGTTATCAGCATTAATGAAACCTGGCTGCAAAAGAGCTCTCCTTGTAAGAGACCCGTCCACCCCTGAGGGTATAGCTGCCGGCATCGCAGTAATGCTTAATAAAAAAGGGATAGACTGTGTCTTTTATACAGATATTAAAAAGCGGGCTGTCTCAAGTGATGCGGAAATTCTCTCTGATTTTATTAAAAAAGGGTATATTCAATCTGTTATTGCCCTGGGAGGGCAGATAACACTTAATATAGCAAGGCTTGCTGTCGCATCGGCAGAGAGCGGGTTTGAGTGTGATGATATACTGGACGGTTTAAAAAAGCCTGGAAACCAGACTTTAATTGATTATATAGAAATACCCTCCTCGATCAGAAATCCGATAATGTTTACACAGCTCTCTGCTGTCGCTGACAGCAGAAACAGGGGGATAAAAATAGTTGATACAGGGCGCTTTCCATCCCTGATAATCAAGGATGCTTCGGTTTTTGACTCAATACCTGAAAGCTCTCTATCTTCTATCCGGTTTGATTTAATTTTTACTGCTGCTGAAGCCATATGCTTAAGAACCAGGCATTTTTTTACAGATACTCTTCTTTTTTCTTCTCTCAGGAAACTTTTGAGTGAAAAAGATTTTTCTGTTGATGAGCTTTCAGATATTGCTTTATGCAGCGATTATGCCTATTCGCTGCACGGCCCCGGCAGCGGCTATTACCTTTACCGTGTTCTTAACAGCCTAAGCGGTGTACCATCATCATATTTGACTGCCATACTTCTTCCCCATTTTTTTGAATATTATTTTTCTGAATCTCCGGATATTGCTTCTGCTGTTGTCAGCTGCTGTTCAGGAAGCGGAAATAAGGAAAATGGGGAAAACGAAGAGAGCGAAAGTTTTGTGAATAATATAAGAAAAATGATCAAGAAGAAAAACCTTCCGATAAGGCTTTCTGAAACAGGAATCAGAAAAGAGGGTATCAATGCAGCAGCTTCATTATTTGCTTCTGCCCCTGAAATTGTAAAACCGCCCCTTAATATTACAGTTGAGAGAGTAGCAGCCATCCTCAAGAGTGCGCTTTAAATCTGATGTTGTTTGCGATAAATAAACTTGCAGAATTATCGCCGGAAAAAAGAGCTGAAAAATGTGCAATTATATTTCTTTCAGCGGAAAATGAATTATTTAACGGGAAAAAAGTCAACTCTTCTTACATAAAACAGATTTCAGCCCTTTGTTCTGATTTTATATCAGCTGGAAGAAAATATGTTTTTAATACACTGTCAGGCAGGCTTCCGGATTATCTTGAAAAAAAAGATATCCATTCTCTTGAAACTCTTAGGCATATTCTTCTTGCGGAAATTGGTAAAGAACCTGCTGAATGGGATTTACATCATTTTTCCTTTGATAAAACCAAAAAAACAGAAAGAGAGATATTGCCGATAAATATCTATATTGACAGTTTAAGGTCTCCGTTTAATGTGGGGTCAATTTTCAGGACTGCGGAATCGTTTTGTTTTGATAATATCTTTGTTTCTGACATGAGCCCATCCCCAACTCATCCGCGGGCAAAAAGAAGTTCAATGGGAACTACCGACTCGGTAAACTGGAGCAGGGGAACGCTTGACATCCTTCCCCGTCCGGTTTTCGCGCTTGAGACAGGGGGGACTTATATAGATGTTTTTGATTTTCCCGCTAAAGGGACAGTAATAATAGGAAGCGAAGAGACTGGTGTAAGCCCATCTGCGCTTAAAGCTGCCTCTTCTGATGGGGGAATTGTGACAATTCCGCTTTATGGTTTAAAAGGCTCAATCAACGCTGGTGTTGCATTTGGTATACTTGCTTACTGCTGGGTAAACAGCATCAGGAATTCTTAAGTGGTTTTATCTTTGCCTTTCCCCTGCATTTTCCCTGTCAAAAGCTTCTGCCAGCTTGCTTAATATTATGTTCAGCTGCTCTTCTGTTGTAATTCCGAATTTCTTGAGAATATTGCGTGAAATCTGCTCAAAAACAATTTCCTTTTCCTCATAATTGGCAATTGAGTTAGCAAAATAGATTGTCTCGACAATTTCCTGTCTGTCAGGAGGGGCAGCTTCCGGTTCGTGGTGGTATTTTATTGAATCAATCAGTTCTTCGGGGAAGTTCCATTTTTCAGCTATAAGAGCCCCTATTTCCGCGTGGTTGAGTCCTGCGGAAAGATCTTCAAGCAGGTTTCTTCCCATCTCTCTTTTTTTTGAGATTTCTGCTATTTTATCAATCATTACCGGGTGCGCATTAAAGAAGATTATCTTTCCTATATCGTGGAGAATCCCCCCTATATAAACATCATCAAGTATTTCTTTCTTTCTGATATAGTTTTTGGCAAGGACATAAGCGTAGAAAGCTACCCTGTTCGCGTGCTCCCAGTGTTCTTTTAAACCTGATCTCTAGATTTTCTGTGTTCCATAGGAATAAAGAAGGTTTTTTAGGCCTCTTAGCCCTACAAGTTTAACCGCTTCAGTAATGTTATCATCTTTTTTGGGAAGCTTGT
>JAVEZE010000039.1:0-18444 GCA_034003145.1 Spirochaetia bacterium | reverse complement strand
GTTAAACGGCGGAAGGTTATATGGAAAGATTTACTGTAAAAGCTGCAACCGGAACTACTGATGTCCTAATAGGTGAAAGTCTAGAAAATTTGCATAGCTGCATCAGAGGCCGGAATGCAGTAATTATTACAGACAAAAATGTAGAATCGCACTATGGAAAGTTTTTTGAAAGGTATAAAAGGATTGTAATCAATACCGGAGAAGGGGAGAAAACCCTTAAAAGCGCTGAATATATATATAAAAAACTTTTTGAATATAACGCTGACAGGAGAACCCTTGTTATCGGAATAGGGGGCGGGGTAGTTACAGATATTACAGGATTCACTGCTGCCACATATATGAGGGGGCTTTCCTACGGGTTTGTATCAACAACCCTGCTCGCCCAGGTGGATGCCAGTATCGGCGGCAAGAACGGTGTTAATTTTATGGGGGTTAAAAACATTATCGGCACTTTTACCCAGCCTGAGTTTGTCCTCATAGATACCGAAACCTTAAAGACAATACCGCCGGAAGAGTTTACAAGCGGAGTGGGTGAAATACTAAAGCACTGCATAATTTCAGGTGGAACTGTTTTTGATACTGCATCTGACTCGCTGTCGCGGGATAATTTCGGGAAAATTCAATTAAAAGACAAAAAAGGTGGAGATCTTCTCCCGTTTTTTATAAGCCAATCTATAAAAACAAAAGCAAAAGTTGTTGCAAATGACGAAAAAGAGGAGGGGCTTAGAAGGATACTTAATCTTGGACACACTATCGCTCACGCCATAGAGATTGAGGAAAAGCTTCCCCACGGCATAGCTGTAATAAAGGGAATCAAATTCGCGTCAGATTTTTCTGCATCAGAAGGATTTCTTGAGAAAGGCGAAAACATAAAAATTACCGCTCTTCTTGAAAAGACAGGAGTTGACCTGAAAATAAAAGGGGAAAGGGAAAAAATAATAAAACTTCTTCAGCATGACAAAAAGAAAGAGAACAGCGATATTTATTTTGTTTTCATAAGGAAACCCGGTGATGTGTTTTCCATGAAAATACCGCTTGAAAAACTTACAGGAGCGCTTGATGATTTGCGTATCGGTCGGTGAAAAAGATTTCCGGGAAGCGGTAAGGGCTGCTTCTGCCTTTGAATTCGCGGAAATCAGGCTCGATCTTCTGGGCCGTGTTGACTCAAACATTGCCAAAAAAATATTCTCATCCCATAAAAAACTTATCGCGACATACAGAAAAGGAAATGAGAGCGACAGGGAAAGACTTGAAATTCTTGAAACTGCTGTTGAAAGCGGAGCCGCTTTTGTTGATTCTGATATATCTGAAAATCTTTCTTTTATCTCATCTGTGAGAACTTTCTGCAGGGATAAGGCGGTTTTTATTGTTTCGTATCACGATTTTAAGGAGACTCCCTCTTTTTCCTTTCTTGACGCAATAATAACCCGGGCCTTTTCGCTTGGAGCTGATGCGGTAAAAATCGCATGCTCCGCAGATAACATCACCCATGTAGAGAGGCTTTTAAGTCTTCCTGATTATTACGGCAGGAATAAAATTATAATCGCAGGTATGGGAAATTTTGGTGAAAGAGTGAGAATACTGTCTGAAAGCGCGGGAAGCTGGTTTACCTATGCAAGCCTGCCGGGAAAAAGCGCGACAGCTTCCGGACAGCTTGATCACGATGAGCTTTTAATGGAGCAGGGGAGGTTATCAAGTGTCTGGTAGCATCCGCCTTGCGGTAACAGGGAACCCTTGTTCGCACAGTAAAAGTCCTCAAATATTTAAAAAATTCCTGGAATATAAGGATCTTAAAGGTTTTTATTCCCGTATCGCGGCTGATTCACTTGATGAGGCAATAAAAACCGCTCTTGCCGCCGGGATAACAGGACTTAATGTTACATCTCCATTCAAGGAAATGGCAGCTGGAGCTGCGGATTCGGCAGAAGATGCTGTTAAAAAGTTAAAAGCGGCTAATACCCTTAAACTTGATAAAAAAGATGCCGGAAAGCTGAAAATATCAGCTTTTAACACAGATTACCTCGGCGTATATAAATCAGTTAAAAATGACTCAAAAATTATCAAGGGGAAAACAGCTTTTGTTCTGGGCGCAGGGGGTGCCGGCATTGCCGCAGCCTGGGGTTTAAGTCTTGCCGGTTTTAATGTAACAGTTTTTAACAGGACACTTGAAAAAGCAGAAGCAGGAATATCCTGGATTCCTAACTGCAGGGCGGAAAGACTTGATAATGCAAATAATCTTGCAGGGGAGGCAGACATAATTGTCAATGCACTTCCACTTGATAAGTCATTTATTGATGTTAGCAGAATCAAAAGAGAGGCTGTCTTATTTGATGCCAACTACAAAAACAGCCCTTTTTCGATAAAAACTGGATCTTCTGACAGGGGTTTTTCTGTTATTTCAGGGCTGAAGTGGCTGATAAACCAGGCAGGTTTTGCTTTTGAGATTTTCACAGGGGAAAAACTTCCTGAAGATTTCTGCGGGCTTGTCAAAAGCGGTGACCTTGAGACTGAAAAAATAAAAAACATCTCCCTTGTCGGATTTATGGGATCAGGCAAGAGCACAACAGGAAAATACCTGGCAAAACTTTTATCCAGAGATTTTATAGATATTGACCTAGAAATTGAAAAGAGGGAAAAAATGAGTATTTCCGAGATCTTTAAAAACAGGGGAGAGATGTTTTTCAGAGATGCGGAAAGAAGGATGATCAAGGCTGTGTTTGAAAGTGAAAAAGGGAAAGTTATCTCATGCGGCGGCGGCTCTGTGGCGGATAGCGAAAACAGGGGTTTAGTCAAGCAACACAGTTTTCCAGTCTGGCTTGCCTCTTCTCCTGAAATCTCTGCCGCGAGAATTAC
This sequence comes from Spirochaetia bacterium, assembly GCA_034003145.1. Taxonomy (GTDB): domain Bacteria; phylum Spirochaetota; class Spirochaetia; order CADAEX01; family CADAEX01; genus JACKPD01. Next base: position 15,591 of record JAVEZE010000039.1, on the reverse strand, counting down.
AGACAGCTCAAGGCCTCTTTTAAACACAGGGCGCCGGATTGAAGAGGCAGTAAAACTCTACAGCGAAAGAATCGATTTTTATGGAGCTGCATCACAGCTTATCATCGATACATCTGAAAGGGGGGCGCAGGGCGCAGCGGAAAAAATATATGAAGAAATCAGTCACATGTTCTGAAATAAAAGGGAGTATCAAGGCCCCTTCATCAAAAAGCGCGCTCCAGAGACTTCTATCATTTGCATGGCTCGCAGAAGGAGAGACAGAAATATTAAATCCTGATTACTGCAGCGATGTGGTTTCAGCTATGGGGATAATTGAAAAACTAGGCGCTTCTGTTTCAAGGGGAAGTTCTTCTTTAATAATAAACAGCGCGGGAAAGAGGCGCTCTGGAGGTTCCGGGCAAAGTACTCTCACCCTTGACTGCGGAGAGTCCGGCCTTGCGATCAGGATGTTTTCTCCTATTGTATCGCTTCTGGAAGGGAATTTTGAGCTTGCGGCGGGAGGCTCACTGATGAGCCGGCCTACCGGAATGATTACAAAAACGCTCTCTGCCTTAGGTGTAAAGGTATCTGATAACGGCGGGTTTCCCCCTGTAAGGATATGCGGGCCGCTGCCAGGAGGGAATGCGGTTATAGACGGATCTTTAAGCTCCCAGATACTTACCGGCCTTCTCGCAGCGCTGCCTGAGGCTCAGCGCAACTCCGAGTTAAAAGTTTTAAACCTCAAGAGCAGACCTTACATAGACATGACAATTGAGCTTGCCGGCATATTCGGCTGCAGCATTGAAAATTTCAATTATGAAGTTTTCAGAATCAGGGGCAGGCAGAAGTACAAATCCCCGGGCAGAATCGAAGCTGAAGGGGACTGGTCTTCTGCCGCTTTCCTCCTTGCAGCAGGAGCGCTTGCCGGAGAGGTAAGGGTAGAAAACCTAAGGATAGACTCAAAACAGGCTGATAGAGCTGTTATGGAGGTGCTGAGGCAATGCGGAGCAGATATTAAAACAGGAGATGGATTTGTTGAAGTCAAAAAACCGGGAAAACCGCTTTCTGCTTTTGAGTTTGACGCGGCAGATTCGCCTGATCTGTTTCCGCCCCTTGTTGCCCTTGCCTCCCGCTGCCGCGGTATTTCTGTTATTCACGGGGCAGAGAGGCTGAAACACAAGGAATCAGACAGGGAAACAAGCCTGATAAAGGAATTCGCCAAAGGCGGAGTTGCGATAGAATCTGACGGCAGAAGTATGAGGATAACAGGCGGCAGCGGAATAAGGGGTTTCAGAGGAGATTCCCATAACGACCACAGGATAGCGATGGCGCTTGCTGTTTCCGCTCTTGCGGGCAGCGGCAGGGTTGAGATTGAAAACGCGCAGGCGGTAGCTAAATCCTGGCCCGGTTTTTTTGAAGATTTGAAAAGCATAGGGGGATATATTGATGAATAGTTTCGGAAGGATATTCAGGGTTTCCATTTTCGGCGAGTCTCATGGAAAAGGGGCTGGTATTGTAATTGACGGCTGCCCTCCAGGCATTAAAGTAACTGATGAAGATTTTGAAAAAGACCTTGCCCGCAGGAGATCAGGGGCAGACGGCACGACTCCCAGGAAAGAAAGCGATTTACCCGAGGTTGTCTCCGGTTTTTTCAACGGCATGACAACAGGCGCGCCGATTACAATACTTTTCCGCAACAGCGATACAAGATCCTCAGACTATTCAGGATTCAGGTCAATGCCACGCCCTGGACACGCCGATTTTACATCGCAGCTTAAGTATAAAGGATATAACGACATGCGGGGAAGCGGCCATTTTTCAGGGCGTATAACTGTCGGGCTTGTCGCGGCAGGTGTAATAGCTAAAAAAATTATAAGCAGGGTTGATATTACAGCTTCCCTTGTCGAGGCCGGGGGCAGCAAAGAGATCAAAAAAGCGGTTTCCGATGCCGCGTCTGATAATGATTCTGTAGGAGGGATTATTGAATGCAGGCTGCACAATATGGCGCAGGGATTGGGAGAGCCTTTTTTTGATTCTTTTGAATCAGTCCTGAGCCATATAATATTTGCTGTCCCCGGAGTCAGGGGGCTTGAGTTTGGGTCAGGCTTCAGGGCAGCCTCAATGAGGGGAAGCGAGCATAACGATAACTTTACTTCTTTGGACGGGAAAACAGAAACCAATAACCATGCAGGGATTAACGGCGGAATTACAAACGGAAATGAAATATTTTTCCGCGTAGCCATGAAGCCTACGTCAAGCATAGCAAGGCCCCAGCATACTTTTAACATGGATAAAAAAGAAATGGGAGAACTTAAAGCGGAAGGAAGGCATGATACATGCTTTGCCCTCAGGGTTCCACCTGTAATTGAGGCTGTCTCAGCAATCGCGGCTGCAGATCTTTTTCTTATAGACAGACTTTATCAAAATAAATAAAAAAATAAAAAACCGGAGGTATTAATATGAAACTTGAAATGCTTAGGGAAAATATTGACAGGATTGATCAGCAGATACTGAAACTTCTAAATGACAGAATGGAACAGGCTGTCATGACAAGAAAATTCAAAAAAGAAACAGATGATAGCCAGCGGGAAAAAATTGTCCTTAAAAAAATATCTGACAATTCAAACGGCCTGCTGAATAAGGAGTTTACAGACAAAATCTATAAATTAATAATTGACGAGAGCAAAAAACTTCAGAATATGCCATGTACTGTTATCGGCTTTCAGGGAGAGCATGGCGCCTACAGCGAAGAGGCTGCCAAAAAATGGGATAAAAACGGGGTGACAGTACCTTGCATGGAATTCGAGGATGTCTTTGAAGGGGTTGAGGCAGGTCTTTATGATTACGGGCTTGTGCCGGTTGAGAACAACCTTGGCGGGATTGTAGGAACAGTAAACAATCTTCTCTTGAAAAAAGATCTTAAAGTTATCGCGGCAGTTGAAATGGGTGTTTCACATTGCCTGATGATACTTCCAGGTTCAGATTACAGGGAGGTGAGAAACGCGTTCTCCCATAACCAGGCCCTTTCCCAGTGCAGGGAATTCCTTGGCAGAAATAAACTTGAACCTGCCCCCTATTACGATACTGCGGGGGCCGCGAAAATGATATCAAGAAAACAGCTTAAAGGTTCTGCCGCGATAGCAAGCAGGCTGGCAGCCAACCTGTACGGGCTTGAGATAATCAAGGAGGATATACAGGACAGGGATGACAACAGGACAAGGTTTTTTATTATCTCAAAGGAAGACAACAGAAAGACAAAGGGAAGTAAATGTTCAATAGTTTTTTCAACAGAACACAAAACCGGTTCACTGTTTAAAGCCTTGAATATTTTTGCGGAAGCCGGGATCAACCTGACAAGAATAGAATCTGTCCCTTCAGCGCCGGGAGAGTTTGCTTTTTTCCTTGATTTCCAGATCAATGAAGAAGATCCCGCGGTAAAAACATTATTTGAAAAACTGAAAGAAGCTACCACAGGCTTCAAGGTTCTGGGCTTTTACAATGAAAAAAGTATTTAGGTCACAAGAGAGGCCGAATCGGCCCCTGGGGGATAGTGGTTCCTGTTGGGGAATAAAAGGAGAGATATTATGAAGATATTAATAGTCGGGACAGGGCATATCGGTTCCTGGCTCTGCGAGGAGCTGTGCCACGATCATGATGTCGCAGTCTTTGACCGGGATCCCAGAAAAATGAAATATTTTATCAATGTAAAACGTTTCATGGACCTTAAAGAGGCAAAGGAATTTAATCCCGGTATCGCGATAAACTGCGTAAGCCTCAACGGAACTATAGAAGCGTTTGAGTCGGTAATTCCGTTTCTTTCAAAAAAATGCATTCTTGCTGATACAGCATCTGTAAAAACAGGGCTGCAGGATTATTATAAAAAGATAAAAATGCCTTTTGTTTCAACTCATCCCATGTTCGGCCCTACATTTGCCAATGTTAGGGATCTGAGCAATGAGAACGCGATAATTATAAGCGAATCCTGCAAGGCAGGAACAACCTTTTTTGAAACATTGTACAGGGATTTGAATCTCAATATTTTTTATAACAGCTTTGAAGAGCATGACAAGACAATTGCCTATTCCCTTTCCATCCCTTTTGCCTCAACCATGGTTTTTGCCGCATGTATGGAAAAACAGGAAGCGCCGGGAACAACTTTCCGTAAACACATGGGTATAGCCAAAGGGCTGCTAAGCGAGGATGATCACCTGCTGACCGAGATAATGTTTAACAATTATACAATAGAGCAGCTGCGTAATATAAATTCGCAGCTTACCTATCTAACCCACATTATCAGCGCGAGGGACCAGGAAGAGATGAGTAAATTCCTGAAAAGACTCAGGAATAATATTTTTACTTGACCGCAGTGTGACGGATGAATATGATTTGATTATGCGTTCCCTGATTCTTTCCCTTATACTGTTATTATCTCTTGAAATGAGAGCTTCAGGGGAAAGCAGGGAATATATCCGCAACCTCCCTCTTTTTACAAGAATTGAACTGACAGGAAGATTCAATGCAGTTCTTGAAGAACCATCACAATCATCAGGAATTTCCGTGACAGCCAGATCAGGAAGTCTTGATGATATAGAAACAACCGTGTCAGGCGATAAGCTGATAATTACTAAAAGAGGCGGCATATATCAGCCGAGAAATATTACTGTTAAAATAACACCCCCAAAGCTGATCCAGGAATTATCTGCCTCATCCGGTGTACTTGTAAAATCATACAGAAATGTTTTTTCCTCAAAAGCAGCAATCAGGGCAGATTCAGGTTCAACCATGGAATTGTTCTGTGAATCTGATGACTTTTTGATAAACTGCGGCAGGAATTCAAAAATAAAAATAAAAGGGAAAGGAGAAAATCTGGAGGTACGTGCTTCACACGGCGGGGAGATAGATGCTTTCATGTTTGAAGTCTCAAATTGCCTTGCATATTCATATACTGGCGGTATAATTAAGGTGAATGCTTCCAGGTCTCTGGAAGCAGGGGCAGGTCTGGAATCAGTCATCTATTACAGGGGAGACCCTGCTTCTGAATATTTGTCTGAAACTCTGGGCGGAAAATATATTAAAGAATAATATTGTCAGGAGGAAACATGGACGCCAAAAAAATGTATTATACTGCAGTATCTGGAAAAGTGTTAAAAGAATTTGACAGAAGAGGGATTGAAGGACGTTATTTCGACAACTCAAAACTGCTTCTTGATTTTCTGAAAGATCTCATTCCTGAGAATTCTGTTGTTTCCTGGGGCGGCTCAATGACCCTGAAAGAAAGCGGTACTGTGGATTTGCTGAAGTCAGGAAAATATAAAACAATAGACAGGAAAACTGCAGATACTCCGGAAAAACTTCTTCAGGTTTACAGAGATGCGCTTTCATCTGATTATTATTTCATGAGTTCCAGCGCGATAACCATGGATGGAAAGATTTTGAATATTGACGGGACAGGCAACAGGGTTGCAGCAATCTGCTGCGGGCCTTCGCATGTAATAGTTGTGGCAGGTATGAACAAGGTTGTAACAGATGAGGCTGCCGCAATGGACAGGATTAAAAATTATGCAGCACCGATAAATGTTATGAGGCTTTCCCGCGATACACCATGCGCATCAACCGGCAAATGTGAGCACTGCGTATCTTCCGGGTCTATCTGCAGTTACACAGTAATAACAAGACGCTCTCCCGTAATCGGACGGATCAAGGTTATGCTTGTAGGCGAAGAACTGGGGTTTTAATAAATAAAGGGTTTAAAGGGGCAGATTCTACTTTATGATATCCCGTATGATATCCTGGTGCTGCCCCGTTTTATTTACCCCCCTTTATGGTGTATCCAATGCTGCAGGCAAGATAGCTTGCGATAAAATCTGCTTCCGGCGCTGAGGATTCAAACCAGCTGTAAAAATCCCTGCTGTATCTGAAATCAAGGAAGAACAAACTGCTGTTTAACGGGAACTCAAAAGAGCCTCCCGCAATCCATGAACTGTTTGCCATACGAAGCAGCTCTTCATCATATTCTCCTCCAGATGAAGCTCCTGTTGCACCGTTGGTTATATCAAGGCTCATCACAGTAGTTCTGTATTTAAGCGCTGCTCCAGCATAGAACTTTAAAAGATATGAGGGTATTCTGAAATATGCAATAAGGGGAAATTCAAGAAACCAGGCAGAAGTTTCCATAATTGAGGAATCGGCAAGCGGGTAGCCGCTGTCAAAAGACGCAGGTATTTTCTGATTATAAAAATTAAACTCCCCCTGGATCCCTGAGTATTTGAATATATCTGCTGAACAGAAAAAACCTCCGCCCATGGATGAACTGCTTTGTCCTTGCGGCTTGCTGCCCGGAAAGTCCCAGCCTGATACATTGTACGAGCTTGAAAGAACCATTGTTTTTAAACCGGCAGAATATGGAAGATCAGCTGAAGTCAAGCCTCTTTCAAGACCCCATTTATCCATTTTTTTCTTCCATATTTCATATTCAGCAGTAATATCATCCTTTTTTTTGACTGCGGAAGCGCAGAAAGAGGGATCTTCAAGCAGGCTGAATAGTGAATCAAAAGCATCAGCTACCCTGCGGCTTTTGAATTTATCATCAGCATAGAGGCTGATTGGTTTTTCATATCTGCTGATAAGCTTTTTTTCCCTTTCTGTTAAGCCTGGTATCTCAAATTCGATATTGACCCTCTCTTCGGGTTTTAAAAATACAGCTGTATCTGCAAGAATCTTTTCACTGCCCATTCTGTTTTGAAGAATTAAAATATTTCTGCTGCCGGAAAGTATATAATCGATATATTCAATATTTCTTCCAATATTTACGCTGTCAATGAATAGAAAGTAATCCCCTGTCTCCTCCCCCCTGTTTACAAATGAAAGAGAGGAAAAAGAGACATTTTTATTTGTAAAAAACTTAAAAACTTCCCTGAAAACATTATCCATTGAACTCCGCAGCTTTGCCGGTGTTTCTGCACTCTCTTTGACAGTAAGCTGAGCGTCATTGGAAAAAGCACTGAACACGTTTAATTCAATAGTTACATCCCTGCCGGATTTTTTAACATTCCCTGTAATAAGATAGCTGAAATTATTTTCAATGCAGTAATCAGAAATAACATTTTTATCATTAAACTGTTTCTCCTTGTTACAGATAACTGTCGTGAACTTTCCTGTAAGATCAAGATTTCTGATTAATGTCTCTTCTATCAGCCCTGATGTTCTGTCTATTGAGGAAAGAGCAGTCATGTTTTTTATTTCCGACACTGCGATAACAGGCAGGACTTCAGGATTTTGTGTCTCCTGCTGTGCGCTTAAGGCATTTACCAAAAAAACCAGATGCAGCAGACAAATTATAATTATATTACGTTTTTTCATAACTATTTTAGATTATCGGTAATACTTAATCAGATGTCAACAATACTTATTTTAAAGAAATCTTAAAAAAATGCGCTGAAAAAAATGTTTATTTTTTGCAAAACCTAATATATGATAAAAAGCATCAAAACTGACAAACATTTCATGTAACAAGGAAATTGCTGAATGATCTTCAAAAACACTTATACCAGGTATAAAATTATTTTTTTTCTTGTAATTATCACAGGAACTGCAGCGCTTTATTATTTTAGAAAACTGTATATTGAAAGGGATGGTCTTCTTTTTGCTTTCCTCGTTATATATTCCCTGATTTTATCTATAATCCATTTTTTATCATTAAATCAGGCTGATGTACACTGCAGAAAATGCTCAGATACCCTGCTTCTGGAATTCGGCAGCACAGAGACGGTAGATGATGATGTGGTTGTCTGCGACATTATTGAACCGTGCAGCACTCTTCTCATGAGGATAAGGGAGCAGAAAGAGCTTGCCAGGGAATTGGAGAGGAAGTTATCAGGGTCTCTTGCACAGGTAAATAATTATGGCAGTGAATTTAAATCCATACTTGAAGAGATAAAAAATAAAAAAAATTATGTTGAAAATATCAGAAAATATCATGTTGAAATTTTGAATGCAGCAGGGATGCTTGAAAATTTTAAAAAAAAATACCAGGTTTTTGAAAACTATATGAGCAGTGCTGCGGTAAATCAGATAGAATCAATCACCGGACTTTCTGATGTTATAAAAAACCTGATTGCCTCAATAACAAAAGAATCGCAGATTGCGGAGCGGGCCGAGAAAATATCTCACGCGATGTCAGAAACAGTAAAATCAGGAGGAGAGGATATAACCAAAACCATAAGCCTGATATCAGATATTGAAAAAATATCCCATAAGATAAAAGAAATCATAATAGTTATTGACAATATTTCAGAGCAGACTAATCTACTTGCGATGAATGCCGCGATTGAAGCAGCACATGCGGGAGATGCCGGAAAAGGGTTTTCTGTAGTCGCAGGAGAGATACAGAAACTGTCCAAAGAAACAAAACAGAGTTCCAGAAAAATATCAGATCTTGTGAAAAATGTTTCTGAAACAATAAAGATAATGATTTTAAATGCCCAAAACGCCTCAGGCGGGCTTAAAGCAATAATGGATTCTGTTACAAGGACAGAGAGTATTGTCTCCGACATTACCGGCGCGATAAACGAGCAGTCTGAAGAGAGTAATAAAATCATGAATGCAGCAGATGTCTTGTATGAATCTGCGGAAAGCATGAAAAGCAATACAGCCATGAATGTCAATAATGTAATGAGTTTTTCAAAGGCTCTTGATACACTTGATTCCTCAGGAAAAAATTTCGAGGATGATATTAAAGAGATTTTATTTACCCTTGATAATACAGAAAAGATCCTGCACGATATTATAAATAGATAAACAGTTTAATGTAATTTTTCACCTTTTATGCAATATTTTTACGGGGAGTAATAATGGCAGATGAGAAAGAGATAGAAAATTTAAAGGAAGAGCTTGATTCATTCAAAAAAGAAAAGGAAAAAATCAGAAAGATTATGGAGTCTGTAGGCGGCTCCCAGCAAAAAAGCGGAGACAGGTTTCTTAATGGTTTTTTTATAATTACAATTATTCTGCTGTTTACAGCTGATATCTCAAGACATCTTTTGCATTTAGATATTCCCCTTCCTTCGCTGTTTTCAATTGAGCTTGGTGTTCTTCTGGTTTCAATGAAGATAATCTGGATGATACATAAGCAGACCAAAGTGGAACATTTTCAGTTCTGGATACTCAATTCCATAGAATTCCGCGTAAACGAGATTTCTAAACGGCTTTCAAAAGTGGAAGAAATACTAAAAAACAATAATAAACCAGAAGATCATTAAACAGTAATTCTTGGAACTCTTTTGTTGATGTTGCAGTATATTTCGTAAGGTATTGTTCCGCAAAGCTGTGCAACAAAGTCGCCGCTTACAGAAGACTCACCTCCGAAAAGAGTCACAGTATCACCTGTTTCTATATTGTGGTTTTTTCCTAAATCAACCATAAACTGGTCCATGCATACCCGTCCGGCAACTGGATAGGTTTTTCCCTTTATTTCAACTATCCCCCTGCTGCTCAGGAGCCTGTTATATCCGTCAGCGTAGCCTGCGGGAATTGTGGCTATAAAGGTGTCATCCTTTGCTTCCCAGGTAAGTCCGTAGGAAACCCTCTCTCCCTTTTTTATCTTTTTTATAAAAATAACCGCGGATTCAAAAGTCATAACCGGTTTTATCTTAAATGTCTTTTCTGTCTCAGTGTCAGGGTATGAGCCGTAAAGGATAATTCCAGGCCTTACCATATCAAAGAAAGCATCAGGGTACTGTAAGATAGCGCCGGAGTTTGCCGCATGAATAAGGCCGGCAGCGATTTTCTTTTCCCTGATTTTATCAACTGTATTTTTAAATAAAGCAATCTGGTTTTCTGTGAATTCCCTTTCCCTGGAGTCGGATACCGGAAAATGTGTGCATACGCCGCCAAGATCCAGGTTTTTGTTTTCCGCGATAAATTGCGCTATTGACGGGGCATCTTCAGGTCTGCATCCTATCCGCCTCATCCCTGTGTCAACCTTGAGGTGGACTGTTTTTTTAACACCTCTTTTGTGCGCTTCTTTTGCTATATCACTCAGGTATGATGTGTCTGCCGTAAAAGGGGTTATATCAAAATCAAAAAGCTCCCCGATTTCACCGGATGAGGCAAGGCTGAAAAGCATAACAGGGGCTTTTATCCCCTTTTCCCTGAGCTGAGCCCCCTCGCTAACCGCGGCAACTCCAAGGCAGTCCGCAGAACCGGTTTCAATAGCTTTCCCCGCAAGTGCTGCAGCTCCGTGTCCATAGGCATCTGCTTTAACCGCAATGCATATTTTCCTGTTTTTCCCTGTCCTTTCCTTTATGTTATTGAGATTATAAAGGAAATTGCCAGTGCTAATTATTGCTTTTGTAGTTCTCATGATTTAAATATTATCACCGCTAACTTCTCAACGCAAGGCTCGATTTTATATTTGTTATGTATTAAGGTTATTTTATGGATTTATATGAAAGTAAAAGAGCCCGTATGGTAGAAAACCAGATAAAGATGCGGGGTATCTATTCGGATAAAGTCCTTGAAGCAATGATGAAAGTCAGGCGGCATCTTTTTGTTCCGCTGGAGAAGCAGGCGTTTGCGTACGAGGACCGGCCGCTTTCAATCGGGCATGGGCAGACAATCTCCCAGCCCTATATTGTCGCGCTGATGAGTGAAGCAGCATCCCTTACCGGAAGGGAAAAAGTCCTTGAGATTGGGACAGGTTCCGGCTATCAATGCGCTGTGCTGTCTCTTTTGTCTGATGAGGTATTTACAATTGAGAGAATAAAACCTCTTGCTGTTCGGGCCGGGAAAACGCTGCTTGAAAATGGTTTTCTGAACTGCAAAGTAAATATAGGAGATGGATACCGGGGGCTGCCGGCTGATGCCCCTTTTGATGTAATAATGCTTACAGCAGCTCCCCCGGCCCTGCCGGAAAAACTGCTTACCCAGCTGAATGAAGATGGGGGGAGAATGATACTGCCTTTGGGAAGCACAATCCAGACTTTGCTGAAAATTACCAGAAACAGGAGCAGCTATAAAAGAGAGGAACTTTGCGGAGTTGTTTTTGTTCCTATGCTGCCTGGTGTGGCAGATTTTGCATGAATCAGCATCTATTGTTTAAAAAAACGCAATTATATAAATTATTATTTGCCTTAAAGGTATATTCTGATTTAATATTAAAAAGACTGAAACTTTGTCCTGATCCTCAGCATGAAGTTTTGCTGTTCCCTGCATGCCTGGATATCCATGCAAAATTGTACTGCCACAGGAGTTGTTTATGAAAATTAATTTTTATTCAAGAGGTGCTGCTCAGGAAGTAACAGGATCCCGCCACTATCTCGACGTAAATGGATCTGTAATACAGATTGACTGCGGAGCTTATCAGGGGAGAAGACAGGAATCAGAAGAAAGAAACAGGGCGATAGCAAAGGATATAACAGATGTGGATTCTGTAGTTCTTACCCATGCCCATTTTGACCACAGCGGAATGCTCCCTGTTCTTGCGAAGAACGGTTATCAGGGAAATATTTACGCAACCCCGGCAACGAGAGACCTTGCATCATTAATCATGATGGACAGCGCCCATATACAGGCCCGTGATATTGAATACCTAAAGAAAAAAGCGCTTAAGAACGGAACACAGTTCAGCGGCGAAGTAATATATGATGAGGAAGATGTAATAAAGACAGGGAATCAGTTTGTAACAGTTTCATATAAAAGGCCTATTCTTTTAACGCCTGAAGTTGAGCTTACATTTTATGACGCGGGGCATATCCTGGGCTCTTCTGTTGCTGTTTTTAATATCAAGGATAAAGATGGAAAAGAGATTGTATTTGCAGCTACAGGCGATCTTGGACGGAATAACAAACCCATTATACGCGACCCTGAAAAAATACCTGATCCTGATTATCTTGTTATGGAAAGCACCTACGGCGACCGGCTTCATGAAAGTGATTTTGACGCAGAGAAAAGACTTGGAGAGATTGTAAGGGAAACCGCGGAAAAAGGGGGCAAGGTTATTATCCCCGCATTTGCGGTAGAGCGGACACAGGAGATTATCTACCATCTTCACCTTCTCGCGGACAGAAAAGAAATTCCTGATATACCAATTTTTGTCGATAGTCCCATGGCGACAAATGCCACAGCGATTTTCAGGATACATCCTGAATGTTATGATGCAGAAACAAACGAAGCATTTATAAAGCATCATAAAAACCCTTTCGGGTTTAATTCGCTCCGTTATACTTCAAGTGTTGAGGATTCCAAAAGGATAAACGAAGTGGCAGGCCCTGCCATAATAATTTCAGCGGATGGGATGTGCGAAGCAGGCAGGATAAGGCATCACCTGATCCAGACAGTTGAAAAACCGGAAAACACAATTCTGATTGTGGGTTATATGGCACAGCATACGCTGGGAAGAAGAATACAGGAAAAAAACAATAAGATAAAAATATTCGGTGATACATTTGATTTGAGGGCGCGGGTCGAATCCCTTAATGCTTTCAGCGCTCATGCTGATTACAATGAAATAAGGGATTATGTTTCGCGTCTTGATCTGGAAAAACTTAAAAAAGTGTTTCTTGTACACGGAGAACCGGATGCTCAAGGTAATCTGAAAAAAGTACTTGAGCAAGCCGGAGTTAAAAATGTTGAGATAGTTGTGTATGGGGAAAATTATGAAATTGACTAAGGCCCAGAATAATCAGGAGAGATAAATATTTTTTCCGATAATCTAAAAAAGTGATGTTATGAAAAGAAGATATATTATTGCGATTACATTGCTGTTTTTCTCTGGATTGGTATTCCTGTCTGAATACTATGTGAGGCTGATTGTAAAGGAAAACAGGACTGTCATAAGGTCTTTTACAGCAGAAAAAGCCAACATAGTAAGAGTAAAGCTTGAAAGCATTATAAATACAAATCTCAACCTTACTTTCGGCCTTATCGCAAATATTTCGGTAAACCCGGATTTTAAAAAGAGTGAGATGGACAGATTATCTGAATTTGTTCTCCAGGAATCCAATTCCATAATCAATATCTCTTTAGCACCCGGCAATGTTATCACTTATGTAAGTCCGTACGAAGAAAACAAAAAAGCGCTTGGGCTGTCATACCTTGAAAACGAGGAACAGAAGAACTCTGTAATCAGGATGATGGAATTAAGGCGCAAAGTACTTGCAGGGCCTGTTAATCTGATACAGGGAGGAACAGGATTTATCGGGAGAATACCTATATACCTTGATAAGGATAAAACAGAATACTGGGGCCTTGCAAGCATTGTAATTGATGCTAACTGCGTATATGAGAGATCAGGGATGCTTGACAATGGTTCAGGGATTCAGATTGCTCTCAGCGGGAGAGACGGGTCAGGCGAATACGGAGATGTTTTTTTCGGGAAAGAAGAAGTTTTTAATGATGACCCAGTAATTCTTCCTGTCCAGCTGGGGGAAGATTCCTGGATACTTGGGGCAGTTCCGGCAGGGGGGTGGAGTGATCCTGCAGCTGCCGGGAAGATAATAACTGCAAGAATCGGCGGTATAATTATTGCCCTGTTTTTAACCGGCGCTTTTCTTTCCCTGCTTCTGTCAAACAGGACAATGCAGTATTACGCGCTTTATGACCAGCTTACAGGGCTCGCAAACAGAAGGCTTTTTAAAATTGTATCAGAACAGCTTTTGCATCTTTCATACCGAAAAAACAAAATACTTGCCCTGCTTTTTCTTGATCTTGATGATTTCAAAAATGTAAACGACAACCATGGACACAAGGCAGGGGATAGGGTGCTGATTGAGACTTCAAACAGGATTAAGGATTCATTAAGGAAATCTGATATTGTCTGCCGGCATGGAGGGGATGAGTTTATTGTAATACTTCATGATGTGGATTCCAGTGATAACATAGAAAAAATTGCAGAAAAAATTATAAACAATATTTCACAGCCTATATCCATACAGAACAATATAATTAACATCGGGGTGAGTATTGGCATATCGCTTTATCCTGAGGATGGAACAACAATATCTGATCTCCTTAAAAAAGCTGATTCTGCGATGTATACCGCAAAACAAAGCGGTAAAATGTCTTTCCGTTTTTACAGGGAATAAGAGAAGTTCTTCTTTTTCTGATAAGAATCCGGAAAAAATTTAATGGAAAAACCAAGGCGGTTTATAAGAAGTGAATTATTTTTCAATAATAGATGTTGAGACTACAGGTTTTTCACCCCTTAAAAATGATAAAATTGTTGAGATCGGGATTATAAAGATAGATGAAGATGGTAAATTTTTAGGCTCGTTTGAGTCTCTTGTAAATCCCCAAAGAGACGTGGGGCCGACCCATATTCACGGAATATCAGAAAGTATGGTCACAGCCGCCCCCCTTTTCTCGGAGATCGCATGCGATATACTTGAATTTCTTGACGGAACATATCTGGCTGCGCATAACTATGAGTTTGATATGGGCTTTTTAAAGAATGAGTTTATCCCGTTTGGTGTTGACCTGTCTTCTTTTCCCGGTTTCTGCACTCTTAAGATTGCCAGGGAATTGCTGCCGGGGCTTCCGTCAAGAAGCCTTGAGCATCTTGCCCGTCATTTCAGCATTAAAAATTCTCTTATCCATTCAGCCTATTCAGATGCTGCTGCCGCATCTGAGCTGCTTCTGATTTTTTTGAAAAAATATAAATACCAGTTGAAATATGAGAGGATGAAAGTTGTTGAAAATGGAATGAAGGATAACCTTTTCTTTCAATCTTCAGGGAGAAAACTTACAAGAGTCGACTTATTAGAACTGTCGTAGAGGAAATTTTACCAGAGGGGAAAAAATATGTTGACATATACTTAACATATGTATAGTATTATTGCGTGGACAACATAAGGCTTCAGAAAATATCACTATTACAGGAACATGCTCCTGAAACTTCACCCCGCATATGGCTTTATAATGATCTTGTAAAATGCGGATTTCCTTCCCCAGCGGAAGGATATGCTGATTCAGAAATTGACTTTAACGCATATCTTATTGACCATCCCTCCTCTTCATACTGTTTTTTTGTTAAAGGCGACTCCATGGAAGGGCTTCATATACTGAGCGGGGATCTTGTTGTTGTCGACAGAAGCAAATCCCTGCAGAGCGGAAGCGTAATCGTATGCTGCCTTGACGGACGGTTTACATTAAAACAGTTTGTCAGAAAGGGTGGCGATTCATTTCTTGTTCCCGCAAACCCTGCTTACCACCCCTTACGCCTTACAGCTGAAAGCAGTTTCGAATACTGGGGAACCGCGACAAGGATAGTAAGGAAACTCTAACAGGGCAGGTGGTATGGAAAAGAAAGAGACTCTTATAGCGCTTGTTGACTGCAACAGCTTCTACGCCTCATGCGAAAAACTATTCAGGCCCGACCTTGAAAACAGGCCTGTAGTTGTTCTTTCCAACAATGACAGCTGCATAGTCGCGGCATCTGCGGAAGCAAAAAAGGCAGGCCTGAAAAGAGGGCTCCCCCTTTTCCAGCAGAAACAGCTTATTGATTCCTGCAAAGCAGCGGTTTTTTCATCAAATTACACACTTTATGCTGACATTTCAAGGCGGGTAATTATGGCTTTGGGAGAGCTTGCCCCTTCAATTGAAGCATACTCGATTGAT
>JAVEZE010000038.1:0-18701 GCA_034003145.1 Spirochaetia bacterium | reverse complement strand
TTCTTGCGGTTTATTTTGAATCAGTATACCTCCCCGTTTTAATTTTAACCCAGATTCCTTCAACGCTTTTTATTCCGCTTATTATCTTGAAATTATTGGATATTCCACTTTCAGTAATTTCCCTTTCCGGACTTCTTCTTGCTGCGGGGATTTCGGTAAACAACATGATAATGCTTTTCTCCCCATCTGACTTACCGGATAAAGGGGAAAAACAATTACCTGATATAATTGCAGAGCAGCTCTCAGAAATCAGCAAACCGATACTGATGGCTTCAGTTACAACACTGCTGAGCACCCTGCCTCTTGCTGCCGCAGGATGGGGTGAGGGCAGTTTTTTCCTTCCTCTATCGCTAACGCTGGCAGGAGGGATAACAGGCTCTTTTATTCTATTGCCCCTTTATGCCGCGTCCGCGGCATCCTGCGCAGGATATGCCAGATACTCAAAACAGGGGTCCCGCGCAGAGCGCACAGTTTGCGCACCGCAGGGTGTACAGGAACAGGAGACCGGCAGAATTTGCGGGAAGAAAAGAGGTGAAAAAACAGATCGGAAAAGTATCAGGAATTAAGGGATGAGATTCTCTCTTTCAGCCTTGCGTTCCCTTTCTCTGCCCTTGCGTTAAACCATAGGGAAATTCTTTCATTTTTAAACGCCTCTTTCAGCAGAAGCATTGAATCGCTTATAAATATGTTATCTTCCATTTCAAGCATTACTGCGGCAGGTTCAAGTATTTCGGGAGGAGCCCCTTCCATTACACTGTTAAGATAATAAAAAAGCTCTTCAATAATAAGAATATCTTTTCCGTTTTGGATACCATTAAGGTTCCCAAGTTCCATTCTTGATTCAAGGGCATAGGGAGAGCCTGGCGCACTCAGGATACAGTTTTTCAATACATTTGAAGCTGTTTCTGCATCATAAGTGCCTGAGCCTTTTTTCATCCCGTTCCAGAAATGGTAATAATAACCCTGAACACCTGAGAAATTTCTTTCAATTTTAGCGTATTGGGAAATAACCTCATCATTTCCAAGGCCGGTCTGAAGCATTGAAGAAAGTCTGAGATAACTGTAAAAAACAATCGGAATCTCAGGTTTAAGCTCGGCGAAAACTGCTTCTGCAAGGCCCCATTGACCAATTGTGAAAAATTTATACCCCTCTGCCATTTTCAGCGAATTACTTTTTTCTTCTGCCCCGTTTGCATCAATATTTTCCTTTAGAAATTCAATAGTCTGAAGCACCTGCTCTCTTGTCATTGAGCCGTCATAGATAGACCTTTCAAGCTCTGAAAAAGCAGCGACAAGAGCTGCAAGAGGGGCTCCTGCCTGTTCAAGAATTTCAGCCTGCTTTATACCTGATCCCTGTAAAGAAGGATTTCTTGATCTCATTTCATCAATAAGGGAAATCATTAAAACAAGATCTTCCCCGCCGTTCTGTGATACACCAAGAAGAGATACAAATGTGATAAGGTCATTATCAGAAAAAAGATTTACATTGTTTTTCCAGGAATTCCTGAAATATAAAAGTGCTTCGCTGTATTTGTTTTCAGCGGCAAAAGCCTGCGCCATGGTAAGGGAGGCACCAAGCGGATCAGCCTCCCCCCCGGCTTCTAATGCTTTTTTTCCATAATCAAGGCATTCGCTGTATTTCTTTTGCTGAAGTATATATTCGGAGTAATTTGCATAAAAAATATATTTTTCTTCATTGTTTTTGCTTTTCTCCGCCGCTGCAAGCCCTTTTTCAAGAATCAAGGCTGCTTTTTCCTCATCTCCTCTATCAAGATATGACGCGGCAAGGTTAATTTTTGTTCTGAGGCGCTCCGGATATTTGCTGTCAAGATTTTCAAGAGCTGCTTCAAGTGATTCCCCCTTGTTCTCTGTCATTACAGTATTAAATTCTTCAATAAACTTTTCTTCATTATTCGCGCAGGATAGAACAAGCGGTACAATAAAAAGTACAATAAGAAAAAGGTAAATGTATGCGGAAAATATTTTTTTCAATTTTTTCTCCCGTGAATGATTTTTCTGAAAGGAAAGAGGCGCTCTGCTTTTTCCGATTTTTTAAGATTATCCAATATTCAATTCAGATAAATATATTGCCTGCAGATTGCGCCTTTACGAACAGTATGGATAATAGCATAATAATTATTTAATTTCGATACCAAAATTTTTCATGATCTCAAAGTCTTAATCTTGACTATTCTTATCACATTACTTATGTTTATTTATATTTTTTCATTTTGATTACTTTTGCAAGGGGTAAAACATGCCTATTAAAATACCTGATAATCTTCCGGCCAGGGAAATCTTAAACAGGGAAAATATCTTTATAATGACAGAGGACAGAGCTTCACACCAGGATATACGTCCCCTTAAAATAGCCATTTTAAACCTTATGCCGACAAAAATAACAACAGAGACCCAGCTGATGAGACTTCTTGGAAATACGCCGCTTCAGATAGATGCTGTTCTTCTTCAGACAGAATCTTATCAAAGCAGGAATACCTCATCAGATCATCTGAATGAATTCTATAAAACATTTACTGAAATCAAGCATGAAAAACTTGACGGCATGATAATTACAGGTGCTCCTGTGGAGCAGCTTGATTTTGATGAAGTTGAATACTGGGATGAACTCAAAGAGGTGATGGAATGGACAAAAAGAAATGTTTTTTCAACACTCCACATATGCTGGGCTGCCCAGGCAGGACTTTTTTATCATTACAATATCCCCAAATACCAGCTGAAAGAGAAAATGTTTGGTGTTTTCAGCCATAACGTAAAAATCAAACACACAAAACTGCTCAGGGGTTTTGATGATCTTTTTTTTGCACCCCATTCACGGCATACTGAAGTAAGAAGAGAAGATATTGAAAAAATAAGTGAACTGGAAATACTTGCAGAATCAGACGAAGCAGGTGTTTATATAGCAGCATCAAAAAACGGGCGGGATATTTTTGTTACAGGGCATGCTGAATATGACCCTCTTACCCTTAAAGCTGAATATGACAGAGATATTGCAAAAGGGCTAAAGGTTGCAGTGCCTAAAAATTACTATCCTGATAACAACCCTGATTTGACTCCGGTTGTAAGGTGGAGAAGCCAGGCCAGCCTGTTGTTTTCCAACTGGTTAAATTATCATGTTTATCAGGAAACACCTTACGATCTAAACAAGATCAATTAAAAAATGAGGTAAATCAATTGAGAATATCGACAAAAGGAAGATACGGCCTCCGCGCAATGGTTGATGTGGCTGTAAACAGTAATGGAAAACCTGTGAGCATTAAATCAATTGCTGCCAGGCAGAACATATCTGAAGCCTACCTTGAACAGGTTTTTTCAATTCTAAAGAAAGCAGGATTTTTAAAAGCAGAAAGAGGGGCTTACGGAGGATTTAAAATAATCAGGCCTCTTGACAAGATAACAGCCGGAGAGATTATCCGTTCTCTTGAAGGACAAATAGAGACAGTGAACTGCTCCGGCTGCAGCAATCAGGAATTTAATGAGAAGAAAGAAATAAGCTGCGCAACCTATCCCTTCTGGAATGAACTTAACATCCTGATAAACAATTATATGGATAACATCACCTTAAAAACCCTTATAGATAATAATTTATCATCAGGGCTTTGAAAAAATCGGGCAAATCAATTTTCAATTTTAAACCTTGAAACCTCGATCATAAGTGTATTTATGCTATCCATATTTTTCCTGCTGATATCGTTAACCTGGTTTATCGCAGCATTGATTTCTTCTGTTCCCACAGACATCTCGTTCATGCTGTTTGTTATCTCCTGAGTTACACCTGAGAGTCTATTCATCTCATCAAGAACTTCCCTGCTCCCAGTAAGCATCTGGACTGATCCATCTTTTACCTTGACAGTTATATCATTTATCTCTTTTATGGCTTCCAGTACCTGAATGCCGCCTTCGCTTTGCTCATCCATCGCATTTTTTATTACAGTTTCCTGATTTTTAACTATCTGGGTTAATTCAAAAACACTGTCAAATTGCTTCTGCGCGCTTTCAGTCGATAAAATAACCTTATCGATAGAACCTTTGAGGCTTTTTAAAACCCGGGTTATCGATTTTCCCTGGGTCCCCGCAGTCTCGGCAAGTTTGCGGATCTCACCTGCGACAACAGCAAACCCCTTGCCTGAATCACCTGCATGAGCCGCTTCAATCGCTGCGTTCATTGAAAGAAGATTTGTCTGGCTGGCAATGTTTTGGATTATGTTTCCAGCCTCGATAAGCCCTTCAGATTCATTTGATATTAATGTAATAATTTCTGTTACCTCATTTATACCGGTTCTGCCCTGCTCTGATGCATCAAGAAGTTCTTCAACTGATACCGAGTTTTTCTGCAGAATTGCGGTTACCGATTTTACGTTGGCAACCATCTCTTCTATTGCGGAAGATGACTCAATAACGCTTGCAGACTGGTCTTCAATAAGCGAATTAAGTTTATCTATATGATTTACAATCTCCTGAACCGTAGCCTGTGTCTCTGTGACCCCTGCCGACTGATTTTCAGCCTGATTCTTTATTCCTGTGATATTTGCTGTAATCTGGTTTATAGCAGAGGCAGTCTCTGACATGTTTGCAGCAAGATCTTCCCCCACAGCATTGAGGTTTGAGGTTTCTTCCTTTACCTTTTTAAGCATTCCCGCGATTTTCTGAATAGTAAGGTTGAAATTTTCAGATATTTCACCTATTTCATCCCTGGTTCTAACCTCAAGCCGCTGGGTCATGTCCCCTTCCCCCTGGGCAATATTATTTAACGCCAAAGCAGTCATTTTAAGAGGTTTTATAATGGAAGAAGCAATCAGCCATATAGCAAAGATCACAACAGCAGCCCCAATAGCGTAAATAAGGATAATTGCTTTTAATATGCCTATGGCTTCTTCCAAAATCTCATCTGTTGGGACAACTGTGCCGAATATCCATGGATCTGCAGATTTACCTACAAAAACAGGTACAAAGCTTTTGGTAGAATACTGTTTAAGTGATTCTGAATAATAGCTTCCGGTAAATATTTGCCCTTTGCCGATATTCTCATACAGCTGGCTGCTAAGGCTGCCGGAGCCTTCTCCCCACACTTTATTGATTCTGCTTTTGTCAGGATGGGTTACGACTATACCCTTACTGGAAACAAGCCGGCCGAAACCGGTTTTAAAAAAACTGACTGTTGAGAAAATCTCCTGCAGATATTCTAGTGAAATATCAATACCAGCGACACCTATAACACGGCCTGATTTATCCCTTATTGGAACAGCCATAGTTGTCAGCAGCACCTTCCCGCTGCCAGTCTCGTATTCGAATGGTTCTGTTATAACTTCATTGCCGCTGTTTTTAGCAAGCAGGTAATAATCCCCGTCACCAGGTGTTTCATATGACTTAAGCGGTTCAAGTTCTAAAGTCCCGGAATCTGTCCTGTACCAGTAGGGGATAAACCGGCCTGTCTCATCATGTCCAGGTGTGTTTTTAAATGACTCATCCCTGCCATCAAGAGCGTCAGGCTCCCAGCATGTCCAGGCTCCCAGAAAATCACTATTATTGTTTACTATTTTTTTAAGAAAAGCGGAAAAAAGTTCACGGCGGTTATCTGCGTTTACATACTCAAATAAGCTGAAAATATCTGCAGCAGCTCTTGCAGCATCCATAGCCAGCTCAAGCTGCGTATCAGCAAGGTTTGCATTTTCCCTTGAAAGTGCTTCCATATATAAAGTCGCATCTTTTTTCTGAATATTAAAAACCATAGCAGAAATAACAAATCCGCTTATCAGAAAAATAATTATTAT
The DNA here is from genome assembly GCA_034003145.1 of Spirochaetia bacterium. Taxonomy (GTDB): domain Bacteria; phylum Spirochaetota; class Spirochaetia; order CADAEX01; family CADAEX01; genus JACKPD01. Next base: position 12,912 of record JAVEZE010000038.1, on the reverse strand, counting down.
TGAAGATGCCATGAAAATTACAAGTTTATTTCTTATACTTTTTTTATTGATTTTTTTACTCACCTGATACTCCCCTGTTTAGGCATGCTTTACCATATAAATCATTATAAAGCATGCCTTTAAAAGTATAGGTTGAATTTAACAAGTGTCAATACCAAATCTATCGTCAGATGCTGCTAAAGGAATTCACCTTGCCCAGGTCACGCAGGCTTATACTGCGAGTATTCATTTTCAAGCAGGGTGAAAAGTTTTTTCACAGAAACTATCTCGCTTATTTTATAGGCGTTGGCCCCCGCAAAAGCAAACCCGTCTGCAAGGATTCCCTTCTGGGCGCTTACAAGAGCCTGGGCTATACAATAAAGCGATTCCTTGAAATTACAGGTTTTAAGGCATTTCCATGGGCAGTAAAAAGGTTTTTTCCTTCCCGCTTCCACCTCATCAAGAAATGTATTTCTTATTGCCCTGCCCGGCATACCTACTGGGCTTTTGATTATAATGATATCTTCCTGCTTTGAGTTAATGTAGGAGTTCTTAAAATCATCAGAAGCGTCACATTCGTCAGTTGCGACAAAACGTGTTGCCATCTGCACGCCGGAAGCACCCATATCAATGTATTTATGTATATCCTCTCCTGAAAAAATACCGCCGGCGGCAAGTACAGGTATTTTTTTTGAAAAACTCTCTTCAAACGGCTTTACTGCCTCAACAACACCAGGGAATATTTTTTCAAGCGAGTAATCAGGGCTGTCGATGTTCTCATTTTTAAAACCAAGGTGTCCGCCGGCAAGCGGCCCTTCAACTACAACCGCGTCAGGCACATGGTTGAAATACTTAGCCCAGTTCTGGAATATTATTTTCGCTGCCCTGTCTGATGAGACAATTACCGCGGTTTTTGTTTTACTTGTTTTAAGCAGCTCCGGCGTAATCTCTTTCGGAAGTTTTAAAGGAAGGCCCGCGCCCATAAATACAATATCGATACCCTCTTCAAAAGAGGCTTTGAGAATTTCATCAAACTCGGTAAGGGCAAGCATAATGTTGATTCCAAGAATTCCGTCAGTCAACTTCCGTGCCTTGCGTATCTCTTCCCGTATGGCAATTATATTAGCGTCTTTGCTTCTTTTCTTTGTATCCTTATCAAGAAAGCTCATTCCGACAGAAGAGATTACACCTATTCCCCCTTCATTAGCCACAGCTGATGCAAGCCGGGACAAGGATACTCCGATTCCCATCCCTCCCTGGACTATGGGTTTTTTTGCGACAATATCTCCGATAACAAGTTCGGGCATTTCACTATATTTCATTGCGATCCTCCAGATCAGTTTTAAACTAAATAATTAATACAATTTACCTGTTAAAAGTAACCTGCAATAATGGTTTTTAATGTAAAATAAATGTAAAAGAGAGTTCATAAAGATATACACATTGATCTGAATCTGTCTTACAATATAAATTCAATGTGGAAAACAAAAAACAAACCGCTATTCCATCATATACTACTCTTTTCTATCGCGCAGTTTGCCTGGCTCCTTCTGCTGGGACTCTGGATTTTCTGGTATGTTACAACCTATATCAAAACAGACGCATTTACCAAAGCAGCTGAAGTAATATCTGAAAAAAATGCGGAAAGTGTCGCAGTGCTTGTAAGCGGTATAATACTGCTTGTAACTTTATCAACAATTCTTTCACTGATTTTCGCCTATCTTGCCAGACAGATGAATATAACAAGCATGTATGACAACTTCATCTCAAATGTCACCCATGAGTTAAAATCCCCCCTATCCTCAATACAGCTGTATCTTGAGACGCTGCGGAAAAGAGAAATTGAAAGAGACAAAAAAAATGAATTCATCGACACAATGCTCTCTGATGTTGAAAGGCTCAACAAACTGATAAATTCAGTTCTTTATCTTTCAACAATGAAATACAGTAAAATAGCGAGGAAACTTATCCATGACTATCATATCTATGACGCTGATTCCATTATCAGGCAGACGCTTGAAAAAACACTGAAAAGCCTTAAACTGCCTGAAGAAAGAGTTACCATAGAAGGGAGCGCTTCCTGCCAGTGCGTAATTGATAAAAACTGGCTTTTTATTGTTTTTAATAATTTGATAGACAATGCTCTAAAATATTCAATAAATGAAACATCAATAAAAATAAAACTAAGCAGGTCAGCCAGTTATTTTCATATAGAAATACATGACAACGGTATAGGAATTGATAAAAAAGACCAAAGAAAAATTTTCAGGCGGTTCATGAGACTCAATAACCCTGAAAGCCCGAACGTAAAGGGAACAGGTATTGGATTATTCTGGGTAAAGGAGATAATTGACTATCACGGCGGAAAAATAACTGTTTCAAGCAGCGGTAAAAATTTGGGAACATCGTTTGTTATCAGCCTCCCTGTATTCAGGACATTCAAGAACAGGCATATCAACAAGCTGCTGCGGTTAAGCAGGAAACTGGAAACAGAAAAGGAAGAAGAGCATGAATGACAATTATAAAATACTTCTTGTTGAAGATGAAGAAACACTTGCCGCAGGGCTTAAATTCAATCTTGAAGAGGAAGGATACAAGGTTGCATTGGCAGTCGATGGGAAAAAAGCTGTAGAAGAATTCTACGCTGATAATTTTGATATTGTAATACTTGATATCATGCTTCCGTTTCTTGACGGTTTTGAGGTTGCTGAGGCGATACGGAAAAAGAATCCTCAAACCCCCATTCTGATGCTCACCGCCCGCAGCGAAATCAAGGATAAATTAAAAGGGCTTGAGCTTGGAGCTGATGATTACATGACAAAACCATTCCACCTTGAAGAGCTGCTTCTTAGGGTAAAAGGGATGCTTAAAAGAAAAAGCTGGTACTCTGATTTTTCATCAGCCCCTGCCATCTTTAAATTCGGGGAGAATGAGATAAATTTCCAGGACCTTAAATGCAAGGCAGGTAATGAGGAATTACACCTGACCCAGCAGGAAGCAATGCTTTTAAAGTACATGATTGAAAATGAAAACACAGTACTGTCAAGGAAAGAGATACTTGAAAAAGTGTGGAACATCACATCAACTATTGAGACACGGACAATAGACAATTTCATTGTCCGCTTCCGCAAGTACTTTGAAAAAGACGGCAACAACCCCATCTATTTCAAGAGTGTTAGGGGGATAGGGTATATTTTCAGCAGGGACGGAGAAAATTAAGTACAATTTATTTTAAGATAAATATCATAATCTTTATTCACAGGAGAGAAAAATATGGTTAATAAACTTGAAAATGTACCGGAGATTCTGCTTATGGGGCCCGGCCCGTCATGTGTTCACCCGGAGGTTTACAAGGCGATCGCTGTAAGCACGCTTGGGCACATGGATCCAGTCTTTATGGATATAATGGATTCAATAAAAAAAGACATGCAGATAATTCTCAACACCAAAAACAGATGCACTGTCCCGATGTCAGGCACAGGTTCTGCCGGCATGGAGGCATGTTTTGTAAATCTTATTGAAAAAGGGGAGCGAGTACTGATTCTGGAAAACGGCGTTTTCGGAAAAAGAATGATCGATGTCGCTTCCCGCCTGGGCGCTGAAGTTGATGCGCTTTCCTTTAAGTGGGGAACGCCTGTCATTGTTGATGATGTAAAGGCAAAACTTGCTGAAAAAGATTACGCTATTGTTGCAGTAGTGCATGCGGAAACTTCAACAGGGGTTAGAAATCCTGTTGCAGAAATCTCCAGTCTGCTTAAAGGAAAAGAGACTTTATACCTTGTCGATGCAGTTACAAGCATGGGAGGAATAGAAATCAGAATGGATGACTGGGGAATTGATGCACTTTACAGCGGCTCGCAGAAGTGCCTTTCATGCCCTCCGGGAATTTCACCTGTTTCATTTTCTGAAAAAGCTGTTAAAAAACTCCTTGCAAGGAAAACAAAAGTGCCTAACTGGTATCTTGATCTTTCCATGATTATTAATTACTGGGAAGGGGCAAAAAGGGTTTATCATCACACAGCACCGATTAATATGCTTTATGCGATGTATCAGGCGCTTGAGGTTGTCATTGAGGAAGGGCTTGAAAATGTATATGCGCGTCACATGAAAAATCACAAGCTTCTGGTAAAGGGACTTGGTGAACTTGGCCTTAAGATGCTTGTTGAAGAGAAATACAGGCTTCCGGAACTTAACTCTGTAATTGTTCCTGAAGGAGTGGATGAGGCAGCAGTAAGGGCACGACTCTTAAAAGAATTCAAAATAGAGATTGGGGCAGGACTCGGTGACCTTGCGGGGAAAATATGGAGAATAGGGCTCATGGGCTACACATCAAGTTCTGAAAATGTTGAGAAGATTTTAAAAGCGCTTAAGGCATGTTTGAATAAATAATCAGAGTTTAAAAACTAAATTCAGGAGCGCTGTTCAGGCCAAACCGGCTGATACACCGCTCCTTTTTTTATCCGTTTTTGATATTATAGCCGATAGCCGCTACCGGCTATCGCTGTATCTATGCTGAAGCAGCTCTAATCAGAATGGAAGAGTGTTCGGAAGGGCAAGCCTTTCCTTTACTTCCCTGAATGATTTTTTAAGAGAATCCTCAAAAGGTACCCCTTTGTCCTTCCTCTCCAGCCACGCATCGTGTTCTTTTTCACCCGGTGTCCATATCCGATTCTGTCCTTCAGCTTTTTTCGAGCTTCTGATATCCCTGCATATTGTTCCAGTTATCTTTTTAAACCTTTCAAGCGGGATAAAACGGCTAATATCAATTGCCATGAAAAAATGGCCAAGAAGGATTGGAACGTTATTGCCATCCTTGTCTTTTCCAGACAGATTTTTAAGAAAATCGCCATCTGAGAGGGCGGAAGATAAAATCTCGACAACCATTGCATAGCCGAAGCCCTTGTATCCTGCTGTAAGTTCCCCAAGCCCCCCGAGCGGAGTGAGTGCTGCTTTTCCTTTAGTAAGGTCAACAAGCACCTGTTTTGTATCATTCCTGTATTTTCCGTCTTCCCCTATCACCCATCCGTCGGGAAGATCCTTTCCAAGCCTCTCATAAAGCTCAATTTTACCCCTCTGGGTAACAGAAGTCGCGCAGTCAAGAACAAAAGGGAAATCTTCATCAGTGGGAAATCCGAATACTAAAGGATTAGTCCCGAGCATGTTTTCTATCCCCCAGGTCGGGGCGATCGAAGGCCTGGCGTTGGTGCATGTTATACCGAAACAGCCCTGCTCAATTGCTTTTAGTGGATAATAACAGGCTGCACCGTAATGGGTTGAGTTTCTTACCGCGACAATGCCGACTCCGGATTTTTTTGCTTTCTCAATTGCAAGCTTGTTTGCGGTGTCTGAAATAAAGTGCCCCATACCGTTATGCCCGTCAATTACCGCGGTTGTTTCACTTTCATTTACTATTTCAATTTCACTCACAGGAGACTGTGTTCCTGCCCAGATTCTGTCAAGATATATAGGCTTAAACCGCCCCACTCCATGCGAATCAATCCCCCGTTTGTCCGCTGTTATCAGCACATTTGCGCAAACCGCGGCTTCATCCTCAGGGACACCTATTGCAGTAAAACCGTCTTTCATATATTTTTCAACGCTGTCAAAATCCCACCAGGTTATTTCACTCATAGATAAACTTCTCCTTAATCAGATTATGGGCTTGATTTTGAAGCCCATTTTTGTACTGTCTTAATAAACTCAACAGTAATATTTGATATATTTCTCTCTTTATTATATACAAGAAAGAAATTTCTTGAAAGAATATTATCAGGATCTTTAAGAGATTTTGATAATATTTTACCGCCATTAATATCAGCTGCTACTGTTTTTGTATATGTAATTGAGATTCCGATATTGTTTTTGATAATTTCCACTATAGGTATTGTATGGCCAAGTTCATATAACACTTTTGCCTTTATATCATAGGTTTTAAAATAACTGTCAATCAGTTTCCGGCTCCTGGTCGATTTTTCAGGAAGGATAAATACTTCTCCATCAAGCATTTCCGGTGTAATAATCTTTTCTCCTGACAGCCTGTGCCCTGGAGGTATAATGAGCGACTGATGAGCTGTAAATATTTTTGTTGAATTTAAAGTTTTTATTTTTGGCTGAACAGATGATATTCCGATATCATAACCCATTTTTTCTATGGACGATATTATCTCCTCATCATCAAGGTAAGTTGATACAGTAAGGGATATTTCAGGAAATAATTTATAAAAATCCAGCAATACTCCTGGAAGAAAATAATCGCCGAATGTTGCCTGGGTTGATATTGAAAGGAGTCCGTTTTTTAACCGTTTTATATCATCTATTGCACTTTCAAGTTCAACTTCCTGCAGAAATATTTTTTCTGTTTTTTCATAAAGGATCCTGCCCTCATTTGTAAGATATATTTTTTTCCCGCGGTTATTAAACAGGACAATATCAATATCACTCTGGAGTTCTTTTAGATGTCTGGTTGCGGCAGGCTGGGCAATATTCATCTCAGCCGCGGCTCTTGTTACGCTAAGATATTTTGCTGTAAGATAAAATGTTTTTAAATGGTGCAGGTTCATTTCTTTCTCATTTTTTCTTTCAGCGCGATAAGGCTTAAGAATTCAAAAACGATATTTGAAGCAAGAGCTGATGTAATATTGCATGGATCAAGATCAGGCAGAACTTCAACGACATCAAACCCCGCAAAATCAAGACCGGCAAGACCCCTGATTAGTTTGAATGCCTCCCTTGAGGTAAAACCTCCGGGAATGAGAGTTCCTGTCCCGGGAGCGTAGGCAGGATCTAAAGCATCAATATCAAATGTAACAAAAACCTTGCTATCCCCTACTTTTTCGTGTATGAGTTTTATAACGTTATCAAGCCCCATATCAAAAACTTCATCAATTGAAATTACAGAAAAACCCCTGTCTGTTGACTCTTTAAGTGAATGCTCACCATAATAAGTCCCCCGCATACCAATTTGTATGGTTTTTTCAGAAATCAATAGTCCCTCATCATGCGCCCTGCTGAAAGGGGTACCATGTGTATATTTTTTCCCGAAATAGGAATCTGCTGTATCAAGGTGGGCATCAAAGTGGACAAGAGCCATCGGCCCGTGTTTTTTGGCAAGCGCCCTTAACTGCGGGACTGTTACGGAATGGTCCCCTCCAATTACAACAGGTATGACATTGCTGTCAGTAAACAGCTTCATCTCTTCCGCGACAGCTTCATAGGTGTCCATTATGTAGCCTGGAATTACATTCAAATCCCCGTAATCAACACCTGAAATATAATCAAATATGTTTACCTTGTGAAAAGCGTTATAGGGTTTGATCAAAGCTGATATGCTTCTTACTGCTTCCGGGGCAAAGCGGGCCCCTACCCTGTATGTCGCGCCTGTATCAAACGGAAGACCCATTACCGCGAAATCAAGCCCCTCTACATCCCTCTCATAGGGAAGCCGCATAAATGTCTTGATTCCCGCAAATCTGGGTATTGATGATGAATCAGGCGGTTTTCTATCCTTTTTTTCCATTAAAATAAACCTCCTTGGTATAAATCAAGTATTAAGTTATAAACCTTATACTTTTATGATATATGCGGAATTTTCATTCTGTCAAGTTTTATTTTATAACTCTTATGCTTTTTTGATATATTAAATACCAGTTTATGCACTTTACACCACTTTTTTTCCTGTTTAACTCTCTTCTGATAGCAGTTTCTGCGGTAAGGTGCTGCTAAAATTAAAATATTTGCCCCGTATGTAATTCTATAGCTATATTTATATATAGGAGTTTAACTATGAATAATCGATTATCAATATATGACAGATTTAACGGAGCAGCAGCCGGAGCTTATATAGGCGATGCCCTTGCCATGCCGGCACACTGGTACTATGACCAGAAAAAACTGCAGAAGGAATTTGGACGGATTACATCTTTCAGAAAGCCTCCCGGGATACATACCGGCAGTTTTTTATGGAGAAGTTCATACGAACCTGAAGAAAAAGATTATGACATTCTCGGCAGTCAAAGAAAATACTGGGGGGTAAAAAACATACATTACCACCAGTTCCTTGAAGCTGGAGAGAATACTTTAAACCTTAAACTGCTCCGCCTTGCCCTCGGCATGGCATCAGAGCTTGGGGGATATGACAGGGATACATATATCAGCCTTTACATGAAATTCATGCTCCATCCTGATGAGCACAGGGATACATATATCGAAGAATGCCACAGGGGGTTTTTCATTAATCTAAAAAAAGGGGTGAAGCCGGAAAAGTGCGCGATTGAGGAAAAGCATATTGGAGGGATGGTGCATGTCATACCTTTATACGCAAAACTGCGCTCTTTGGGTTTGAACCAGGAAAAAGCATCTTCTGCCGTGCATGAGCATGTTTCTGTCACCCACAGGGGGGAGAAAATCAGGAAGGGAGTAAATACTCTTATTGCTTTAGCTGATGAGATAATCGATGGAAACACACTTGAGGATTCACTTAAAAATCATCTTGAAAAACAGGATCTTGAATATCTTACAGGTAAAATTGCTTCATTGATATCAAAACCTGATCTTGATGTACTGGGGCCGGTTTTCAGCGTAGCATGTTATCTTGATGATTCACTTCCCGCCTCTTTTTACCTTGCGCTCAAATATTCATCATCACCAAAAGAAGCTCTGATACAAAACACAATGGCAGGAGGAGACAATTGTCACAGGGGAGCTGTTATAGGGGCACTTTTAGGCCTTGCAGGGGGAGAAAGTATATTCCCTTCTGAATGGAGAGAGAATCCTGCTGCCGCGGAAAACAATATTCCGTTATCCGGGAAAAGAGCTTAAATGAAAAAGATAATTTGCACACTTTTTATTCTCCTTGCGGCTTCCGCCGCCCATTCACAGGAAAACCGTAAAGAGGGGATGAACCTGCTAAGCAAAGCCTATTTCGCTGCAGGTTGTTTCTGGAGCGTTGAAGACAGGTTTGAAAAACTTAATGGAGTAGCAGATGCAGTATCAGGCTACACAGGAGGGGATAAAATAAATCCCATCTATAAGGAAGTGTGTTCCGGTATAACAGGGCATGCGGAAGCTGTTGAGGTTTTATACGACAATAAAATTATAAGCTATGAAGAGCTTGTGAGATTTTTCTTTACTACCCATGATTTTTCATATAAAGGAAGAGGAAATCCAGATTTTGTTTCGCAGTACAGGTCAGGTATATATTACAGCACGGAAATAGAGAAAAATACCGCTCTGCGTATTATAGGAGAACTTGAAAGAAAAGGACACAAGGTTTACACAGAACTTAAAAGCGCGGCTGATTTCTGGAAAGCTGAAGAGTATCATCAGGATTACATAAAAAAGAACAGGGAGTAAATGTCCCCTCATCAGCATCTAAATATTTAATAGCTTTTCTGTTGTTTATCATTTAACATTATCACCATCAGGATAAAAAAATGTCAAACAGAGGAAAAGAGACAGAAAGAAAGCTTGAGCGGCTTTCCAGAATGGTGGGCTCTGATGAGGGCTTCTATGTTCTGGCGATCCATTCATTTATTGAATTTTTTCTAAGAAATGAAAAAAAATACGGAGATGAACTCTCATTTCCTGAACTGATATGGCAGTTCAGGGATAAGCTTCTTGAAGAAAGAAGCGATGAGTTTATTGAAGGGCTTTCCTGCATTCCCCAGATAGGACATCAGCATACGCTTACCAACAGGGTAAGACATCTATTTGAGGAAATGGATAAAGAGGAAGCCCGCTGTGCAACCCATCTGTTTCTGAGGTTCTGCAGCCTTGCGGGAATTGAAGAGTCAAGTCTAGGCAGATTTCTGCGCGATCTTGAAGCATGGAACGACCGCTCATCATTTATAGAGCAGTCAAACATAATAAAAGGACTTAATGAGCATCTCATTACGCTTCAGAAAAAAAACATGGAGCTCTCATTCCAGATTGAGAATTACAGGGAATTAAAAGAAAAAATTCACGGGCTTGAGATTTTTATATCACTTAAAAACCTTGAAATTGAAAAAACGGCAAAAAAAGTAAAAGAGAAGGATGAAAAGCTTGATATCTTAAGGAAGGAGAGGCACGCGCTTCTTGAAGAGAAGAACAGGCTTACAGGAGAAAAGGAATTATACAGCGATCTTGAAAAATACCTTGAATACCTGGGAAGGCTTACAGTTTATACAAGATCAAGAATGGATTATGAAAGATCCTTATCAGAGCTTTCGCCGGAACAAAAGGAAGCGGTACTCTCTTTCAGCTACGGCAGGGATTTTCTGCTCAGGGGCGAAGCCGGAACAGGCAAATCAATTGTGCTGATTGAAGCAATGAGAAGATTTCTTGAGCAGGGACAGCTTGATTTTTTTGATGACAAGAAAATTGTCCTGATTACGTTTACAAGAACGCTGATTAAATATTCCCGTTATATCGCGAAAATCATGAAAATGGATGTGCCTGTTTCGGTATTCAGCACTGTAGACAACCTGATAAATGAAATGCTTCTTGAAATCGACAGCAGCATAGCGTATGACTTTAATATTTTCAAATCATTCTCTTCAGAAGAAATCCTGCCGGATTTAATGAGCAAAGAATATCTGCAGTCAGAGATAGATGATTTTCTGCTTGGTTTCGCGGTTGAGCAAAAAGATTATATAAGCGGAGAGGCAAAAAGAGAGGGACTCGCAGGGCGTCTTACAGGGGAAAAAAGAAAAGCAGTATGGGAGATCAGAGAGCGTTATGTCTCCTATATGGAAAAGAAAAAACTTTACAGCATCAATTACGCAAGACTAAGACTTTACAAATATCTCAATGAAAACCCGCAGAGCGCTATTGCCGGAAGGATAAGACATATTTTTATCGATGAAATTCAGGATATAAACCCCGCGGCACTGCTTGCGCTTAAAAAACTTGCGTCAGGGCATATATTTATGGCAGGAGATTACTCCCAGACTCTTTACATGCCGCAGCCTCCTTTTACCAGGGCGGGAATTGATATAAGAGGTTCGGTCAAGGTATTAAAAACAAATTTCAGAAATACAAAAAACATTATCAGTACAGCAGAGGCATTTCGAAAATCATTTCTTGGACTGAATGTTTATGGGGATGATGATAATTTGACAGATACCGCAGTAACAACACTTCGAAGCGGCCCTGAACCGGAGCTTTATGCGGCAGATAGCACAGAAGATCTTGAAACGCTGATTATAAAGAGAACAAATATTTTTATTGATGAACTGGGATACGATCCTTCCAATATATGCATACTTGTTCCGCGCAATAGCCATATTGACAGATTAACTGAAATTTTCAGTCATACAAGTGAAAAACTTTCAAAAATTACTGAAGAAAATTTTGATTTTATGAGAACATCGGGAAAATCTGTCAACATATCTACAATTCACTCATCCAAGGGGCTTGATTTTCCGGTGATACTGCTGTATCTGCCTGAGATAGTGCGCTATACCAGGTTTTCTCCTGAAACTGAGGAATCTCTTGCTGTAAACCTTGTCTATGTAGCGCTAACACGTGCAATGGACCATCTTAATGTTTTTGTCAAAGAATCAGATGACATGATTATTAACGCGCTAAAAAAATCCTTCCGCACTTTTACAGTGAACAACAAAGAAAAATCAGAAACACAGGAAGCCTTTCAGCCATAATACAAAAGCCAAATACAAGAGCCAAACACAAGAACTGAAGACTTGACACCATCGGGAGGTCAGACTAATCTTTGAACTCAGTTTTTTGCCTGTGTTTAAAAACTGCAGAAATTTTAAAGTAGCGGAGAGAGTAAATGATAGTTGAAAATAACAAAGTAGTGACAATTACCTATAAAGCAAGCAGCGGGGAAGGCAAAGTTCTAGAAAGTTCAGATTACAGCGGCAATCTTGACTATATACACGGACAGGGCTTTCTTGTTCCTGGAATGGAAAAAGCTCTTGATGGGAAGAAAGCAGGAGATAAAGTTGATGAGTTGCTGGAAGCATCTGAAGCTTTTGGTATTTATGATGAGGCCATGATATTCGGAATAAACAGGGCTGATTTCACTGTAAGCGATGACGAGCTTAAAGTCGGACTTGAATTCCAGGCAGAGATAAAGGGCGATGTCCGATTCTGCCGTGTTGATAAAATTGAAGAAGATAAAGTAATAATAAACGCAAACCATCCCTACGCGGGGATGGATATACGCTTCGAAGCAGAAATTCTGGGGATCAGGGATCCTTCGCCTGAGGAACTTGACCATGGGCATGTTCACGCAAGCGGCGCACACAGCGGTCACAGCTGCGGGTGCGGAAATGGCAAGGAAGACGGTTGTGCTGAAGGCGGACACGGACATGGAAGCTGCTGCGGAGGAGAAGAAGGAGATGAACACGGCAAGGCTCATGGAGGCGGAGGAAGCTGCTGCGGCCACAGCGGCTGATGTAAAAGTGGATCACCCTCTGGAGCCTTTCCAGCAATGAGGCCCAGTCCGGATCAGGACAAGATAATAAATTACTTCCGGCTGCTTATTACCGATGCGCGGTATAGGGAATCAGCGCAGCTACTAATAAAACATTTAAAACAGAAATCCCGCACAGCAGCAGCATTGTATTGGCAGCTCCGGTATATTTTATCATTGCCAGCCCCAGCAGAGGGGATGCTGCCTGCATAACAAGAACAGGCATTGAAAGCATCCCCATCAGACTCGCATACCCTTCCCTGCCGAATATGGCAAGTGGAACAGTACCCCGCGCTATGGAGAGGATGCCGTTGCCTGCGCCGTAAATTATAATTCCTGCAGTAACATAACCTGTTCCAAGCGTCATAAAGCCAAGCCCGGCGACTACAGCCGCTGAAGCTGCGACAAGGCTCCATACAGGGTGCAGGCGGCGGCCGAATAACGCCTCAAGAAGTCTGGCGCCGACCTGGCTGGGACCGAGCAGGGCGCCGAGGCCGACTGCGGCGGCTAGGCTC
>JAVEZE010000037.1:0-18818 GCA_034003145.1 Spirochaetia bacterium | reverse complement strand
GACTCAAGCTGCTTTCTCAGAACATTGTTGGTTTCCCTGAGTGAGAGAAGGAGTGAATTTGTATCTTCTGCAGATAATACTGAGAGTTTTTTCTGATAACTTAAAATTGCCTGGTTATATTCTTTTTCTTTTTTTATGAAAAGCTCTCTTTCTTTAAGCGATTCTTCATGGCTCCACTTGAGAAGTTTTACAAGTTCCTGCTCCCTTTTCCCGATATTTATAAGCTCAATTTTATAATTGGCTGCTTCGTATTTATAGCTGTTTTTATACTTATCTGTCACTATCCTGTAAATATCCAGGGCTTCATCCGGATGCCCAAGGTTATAAAGTGATTCCGCGATCCAGTAAAGAGCATTGCCTTCAAGGGGATTGTTTTCAGATATTTCCATGAACTTGTTAAGCTTATCTATCGAAGATTCATATTTGCGGTTTATAAAATCAAGCCTTCCTTTCTCGTAAATAGATTCCTTAAATTCAGGTGAATCTTTAAAATTAACTGTTATATAATCAAAGACTTTTTCTGCATCCCCGTATTGTTCAAGCGCCATATAACATTTTCCAATCATCAGAAAACTTGAGCTTTTCAGGTAAGAAGGGCTTAAATCCGCTGATTTGCGGAATTGCTGAAGTGCGGGTTCATATTGTGAATCAGCGAAATACTCACTTCCGCTGTTGAAATATTGCAAATATAACGGAGCATCATTTTTTCCGTCAGCAGAGATGAAAAATGGCGATATTGGAAATAAAATATAAAAAAGGCAGATCAATAATATTTTTTTACACAAAACAGCAATCCCCCTGCCTTAGATTATCGGCATTTTGAAAATTATTCATTAAGGAGACCAGAAAAAAAGTATTTCCTTGTCCATCCCGGGATAAGGAAAGAGAGCTTACAGCAAGAACTCACCTTATCCCTGCTCTCCAGATAAGTTTTTCCTGCCGCTGTTTTTCAATATCCGCACCTCTTCCGCAGGGTTTTTTGAATTAAAAAAAGCTGAGGCTGTAATTAAGACATCAGCTCCCGAGTCGATCAGGATTCCTGCTGTTTCCCTGTTGACGCCGCCGTCAACAAGAATTTCAAATTCAAGTTTTTTTTCCTCTCTCAGCAAGGCAAGTTCACTTATCTTTCTGATGCAGGACAAAATCATTTTCTGCCCTGAAAAACCGGGATTTACAGTCATAACCTGCACATAATCCACAATATCTATTATTTCAGAAAGCGAGGAAACAGGAGTAGAAGGGACAAGGCAGATACCAGCCTTTACCCCTTTTTCCTTGATAATGCCCAGTGTCCTGTTTATGTGCATATCATTTTCAACATGAAAGGAAAGGGAATCAGCACCGGCGGAGATATAATCATCAATAAATTTTGAGGGTGTATTAACCATTAGATGAACGTCAAGCGGCAGATGTGTTATTTTTTTAATATCTGCTGTAAATTTATTGCCGAAAGTGATCTGCGGAACAAAATGGCCGTCCATAACATCAATGTGCAGAACATCTATACCTGATTTTTCGCAAAGCGAAACAGCATCCCTGACCGCAGTTAAATCTGCTCCCAGAATTGATGCTGAAACAAGAATTTTTTTATTTGCATTCATGTTCATTTTTTATCAAATTATTGTCATTAAAGCAATTACGAAATAGCGCTTAATTGACTATTTTGCACTGGTAAGTATAATGTTAATGACTATATGGATAAAAGCATACCTGATGTAAAAGAAAACATTGCATCATTACTTCAGACTGCACGTGATTGTCTTAAAAAAGGTGATCTGGACAAAGCAAAATCTGAAATAGAAAAAGCACTGTCAATAGATTTTAATGAATCTCAAGTAACAAATGCCCTGAAATATACAAATTTCTGGATTGAGAGAAAGATCCGTTTTCAGAATGTGGCAGGTCATTATGAGAGAGGGATATATCTTTTTAAACAGTGGAAATCATTTTTGCTTTTTTCAAATAAATTTCACGCTGAAGATGATCTGACAGTTTATGCGATAAAATACTGGGTTTTTAATCAGTCTCTCTATCATTTCGAAGAGATACTTGAAAGCGGTACTGACGATCCTGAACTGCTGATAAAAATTGGCTTATGCCATAAGAACCTTGGCGATTACTGCAGGGCGCTTGAATACCTTGAATCAGCGATGCAAAACCGAAGTGAAGATGCCGAACTTATGGCGGAAATTGCTGACTGCTATGCGTTTATCAATGAAGTAAGGGCATCTAAAATTTTTTTCAGAGAGGCTTTTTTTGTTGATCCGCAAAGTATTGATCTTTATTCCCTGGAATCCCTGCTTGTGAAAAAACTTATCAGCCGGGTAAAGGCACTGGGATTTGATGAAAAACTGCTTAAGGAATGGATCCCCATATACGGAGTATTATATGGCGTATTTAACGTCAAGAGGGAACTTAAGGCGCTTGAACTTGGAAAGCTCAAGCAGTCAATTAATACACTTGAGCATCAATATGAAGAAGACCCAGACAGCAGGGAAATGCTGATACCAAAGCTAATAAATAAATATTTCTGGCTTATCGATTATTATGTGAGCATAAGCGACAGCAAGGACAGGATTGAAGATGTACTTAAAAAAATCAACAAACTAAACCCGTCTGTATATGAACTTTACTCAAACTAAGGTTGTTATAGTAACCATAATCTTGTAAAATACATACTGGAGAAACAAATGAGTTCAAATTTAGTGGAAAAGATAAATCAACTGCTTAATGAAGAAAAATGGACACGCGCAACAATAAAAAGCTATTCAATAAATAACTTTAAAGAACTTGACAAGATTATAAAAGAATCTGCAGGAGACGAATCCAGGGAAGAAGTTCTTGATATTTGCGAGGAACATCTTAGCCATTCTAAAAACAGTATTATTGCTCTATACATATCAGGGATATTATCATTATCAAGGCATATTATAGATGATTCAAATTTGATGGTGCTGATAAATATATTTTCAGATAACCACAAACTGAATATTGTAGAATATCTGTGCGGAAGAATTCTTGATTACGGGGAAAATAAATTCGCGCTCAGGACACTTGCAGATTGTTATGAAAGTGAAGGTGAAATTGAGAAAAAAAATGAAATCCAGGAAAGATTGATTAAGGTTGATTATGAAGAGGCAGATATAGTAAAGCATCTTGCTGAAAAATATGACTCAGAGGGAAACAGGGAAAAGGCTATTGAATATTTCAAGAAAGCTGTCCACCGGTATGGAAACAAAAAAATGTTTTCCAATGTAAAAGAAATCTGGACAAAACTCCTTGATTACTGCCCTGATGAAATTGATTTTTTCTACCATCTGAATAAAAAAATCGCAAAACATATAAGCGAAGACAGAGCGGTACAGCTTCTTGAAGAACTTTATGAACATTACAAGAAAAAACAGAATTGGGATTACGCGATTGATATTCTGAAAAACATACTTGTGATGGATCCTTCAAATAATGATATAAGAAGTGAAATAATCTACTGTTTCAAGCAAAAATACAGTTATCACAGCCAGCTTGAGGAATATATCAAGATCTCAAACCTGACACAGAAATGGCGAAACATACATGAAGCGATCGCGGATTTTGAGAAACATATCTCATTTGAAAGTAATAACTTTGTTTTTCACCGCTCATGGGGGATAGGACTTATTACAAGCATAAAGGGAGACAATGTAGTTATTGATTTCATAAACAAAAAGAAACACACTATGTCTCTCAAGATGGCTGTGAATGCTCTCACAATGCTTGGGAAGGATCACATCTGGGTTTACAAGAGCACCCATAAAAAGGATGAACTTAGAAAACTGATTAAAAAAGATATCCCCTGGACACTTAAAACCATTATCAAAAGTTTTGACAATTCAGCTGACATGAAAAGGATTAAAGGAGAGCTTGTTCCAGGAATACTTACACCCGGAGAATGGACATCGTGGAGTACAGAAGCTAGAAAAATCCTGAAAACTGATTCTGATTTCGGCAACCTGCCTGACAAGGTTGATTTTTTTGTAGTAAGAGACAAGCCGATAACATTTGAGGAAAAGGCTTTTAACAAGTTCAAGGCGGAAAACAGTTTTTTCGCGAAATTAAAAACACTTCTTGATTTTGTTGATGAAGTTTCAGTTGAATCAGATTTCTTCCCTGAAATGCTGCAGTATTTCACAAATTACCTGAAATCCTATAATTCTGTTAACGAATTTATTATTTCAAGTTATCTCCTTGTAGATCTCATATCAACAAAATTTCCCCATCTTAACCCGGGTATAAGTATTACTTTTAATGAATTATTTGAGCAAATTACAGATATAAAATCTGTATTCAGTAAAATCACTGATTCAGATCTTAAAAAAATATTTCTTGAAAAAGTAAAAATATATAATCCAGAGTGGCATTCAATCTATCTTGAGATATTCCCTGAATATCTTAATAAAAGCATTATTGACGCTCTTCTTATCGAAGGTTATAAAAATGAGTTAATTGCACTTGCTGTAAAAATACATGAAAATTACAAGGATTACAGGGAAGGCTTTATGTGGATATTGAAAAACATGGGAGAATATCCGATTTTTCAAAAAGCTTTTCCCGGAGAAGAGAAAATACTTGTAAGCACAATTCACCTTCTTGAAATTACAGACAGGGAAATTGCCAACAAGAGAAATGTAAGCAATAATAAAAAGATAATAAGACAGATAAATAATTATCTGTTCAAGGATAACAGGCTTGAAAAATTTATTCTTGAGGCGGAAAAAGATGAAATTATCAGGATGGTATCGCTGATAGATGATATTGGCGGCGTTGACCCTCTCCTTAAGATAGATATCAAGAAAAAAGTCATGAATATACATCCTGATATTAAACTGATTGGGGTTGAAGAAGAAGTTGAAACTGTATCAAGAGGAATTGTAGTTACTTCCGAAAGTCTTGAAAGCAAGAAGAGAGAACTTAAAAACATTCTGGAGATAGAAATTCCAGCCAATTCAAAGGAAATCGGCGCTGCCATAGAACTTGGCGATTTACGTGAAAACGCTGAATACAAGGCTGGGAAGGAAAAACAGGAAATGCTTAATGCCGCAGTAGGAAAACTTAAAGAGGAAATTGAAAGATGCCAGGTTTTTGATCCCGAGAAAGTAAATACTGACAAGGTTTCTTTCGGGACCAAAGTTGTGCTGCTTAACAAGCAAAGCGGAAAAGAAGAGAGTTACACAATACTGGGCCCCTGGGAATCAGCCCCGGAAAAAAACATTATTTCGTATATTGCCCCTTTCGGCAATGAGCTTCTTAATGCAGGCATTGGTGATGAACTTGACTTTATTATCAATGAAACAGAATATAAATTTATAGTTAAAGATATTTTAAAATCTGATTTATTTTAATTATGAAAAAAATTATTTATTTTACTGCAATATTATTATTATTTACTTTTTTGGCAGCAGCTTCCATATCAGCAGAACCTGTTGATATGGTTGTAATGCTTGATACATCCGCAAGTGTACTGCCGATCTACAACAATCTTGTAAACTACATTATCAAGGATGTTCTGCTGAATCATGTCAAATACGGAGATACATTCCACCTGGTAAATTTCGACTCAACCCCGGCCCTTATTATCTCCAACAAGATTAAAAACCAGGAAGATATTGAATATGTTTTAAATGAACTTTTTCTGCTGCACCCGTTAGGCAAATATACCGACATCATAATGGCTTTAAAATATTTAAGACAGTATGTATCTGAGGTATCCAGTGACGGGAAAAGAGAGATTATAATACTTACTGACGGGATTCATGATCCTCCCCCTGAAAGCCCGTATCAAACTGTAACAGATCCATCAACAGGAATAAATCTTCTTGAACAGGAAATGAGGCAGCTTACAGAGTCGAACTGGAAACTGAGTATTGTAAAACTCCCTGAAAACAGCACAGAAATTTCAGAAGAAATTATTTCAGACAGCACTGTCCTTAATACAGATATGGTGAAAATTCCTGGCAAGACAAAATTAGACTCATCAGAAATTAAAGCTGACAGAGATGATAAACCCAGCGGGACTGAAGATCAAACAGAGAACAGCATGTTCAGCTATGTCGAGAATAACACTAAAATATATAAAAGCGATTTTATTGACAGCATAAACAACGGTAGCGGATCAATTGTCACAGGTTCTCCCAGGATAACATATCCTGATAATCTTGGTAAAATTAATTATCATTTCTCACTGCAGCTCTTGATTGAAAATTTTTACTCTTATCCAATTTTATTAAGCCTGGACAAAGTGTTAATCAATTCTTCGAAAACCAATATTCTGGAAAAACCTGAAAAGATTGCAATTCCTCCGAAAAAGAACAAAAAACATTCAATTCCGCTTATACTGCCCTATGATTTTGCTACTGGTGAATCAAAAATAAAAATAGATCTTATTTTTTCTGATGACAACAGGGCATTTCCCGATTCTGCCGAATTACAGTTTTTGTTAAGAAGTTCAGTCTTTGATTTAATAATAAAAGCACGCAGTTATATTTTAAAAACTATATTGGTTTTATTTATAATTGCCTCAATAGTTTTTTTTATTTTTATCCTGAGATATTACATGGGTTTATCAGTAAGAGAATCCTATAAAGTTGTCAAAAAAGATATTGAAACTGCTGTAAAAGATGGAAAACACAGGCCTGTCGTTATGAAGGTTGAAGGTCAGAATGATAACCTGATAGGAAACAGGAATATTCATTCTTTCCAAAACGGCACAATTAAAACCATAGGCGGAGGATCTTCTTCCTATCTTATTTTTCTTTATAAAATTAAAGGAATTATCGCTGAATTAAGGCTTGAAAATGATAAATATTGCTTTAAACCTGCTGAAGCAATTTACTTTCCTGAAACAGGGAATAAAGAAATTGTTGATGTATTGGGTTATAAAATTAAAGTTAAGACAGACAAAGGCCATATTCTTAACATAATATTTAAGGAATATATATCCCCGCTTGAAAAGATAAATTCAATTATGCATTTGACTGATAAAAGAGGCATGCCTGAGGAAAGAAAAATCTGGCTGAGCTCGAACTAAACAGGAAGGGTTGACTTCCTATAGATTTTCAAGAGCAGCAAGAGCATTATTTCTTACAGACAGGGACTGGGATTTATCTTCGGATATTGTTTTAATTTTCTCTTTAAGAGTGCCGATCTTGTTAAGCCTGATCCCTTTTATTCCTGATATTTTAACTACGACTGAACTGTGCCCAAGCATTTTTTCATAAAAAACCCCAAGCGATGAATCTTTTACTTTTGAAAGCTCGCTGCAGAAATTTTCAATAAGTGTTTTATTTGGTGAATTCCATTCTTTTTCAAGAACCCTATCAATCATTTTAATTGAATCTGAAACATTTTTGCTTACGCTTAATACAAAAGCAAGCTTTCTGATTTTAAAACTTGACCTCGGATCTTCTGCCTTTGACCTTATATAATTCATCCCTTCCATGCTTCCAATTTCAGCAAGTGCTTTTAATGCTTCAAGCCTGATGTTTTCTTCAGGGTCATTTTCAATCCTGTAAATAAGTATATCATCAAAACTGCTGTCTTTTTTGCTGCCGGCAGAAATAGCAGCTTCTTTTCTGATTCTCCAGTTTTCATCTTTGAGCGATTCAAGAATAATGGTATCAACTTCTTTTCTGTCATACTTGCTGACTGCGGAAAGGGCATAAATCCTGATATATGGATCATTTTCTCCATATGCAGATAGAAGAAAATCAAAGCTGCTGTCATCTGCTATTTGTCCAAGCGAATTAATTGCATATTGCCTGTAAGTTCTTTCTATCTCTCTATCAGATGCAATATCTATCAGGAATTGCGAACTTGATGTATCTTTTAATTTGCCAATATCAAGAATAATCTGGAGTTTGACTGCTTCAGATTCTTCTTTCTCATATATTTCAATGAGTTTTGATGTATATTTCCTGTCGCCGGTTTCGCACAGTACTTTTACTGCTTCTATCCTGTAATCATCTTCGTTATCATCAAGAAGCTCTGTAAATAGATTTTCGTTTGTATTTTTTCCAATAAGTGATACATATTTAATAGAACTTATGACAACAGCTTTGTTTTCATAGTTTCTGTTTTCGATTTTTTTAACAGCTTCATCAAGCAATAAATCAGATTCCATAACAGTAAAGAAATTCAGCAAATCTTTTTGTATTCCAGTGTTTTTTGTTTTCACGAAAAGTTCTGATAGTTTACCGTTATATGAAGAGTCTTTATCTTCTGTAAGTTCTTTAATAAGATCTGATATTTCGCTGTTTAGGCCGTATGAAAGTTTATCCTCTCTGGCTTTTCTAAGAGCTGATGCATCATCTGAATCTTGCGGAAAAATGAGATAAAGAGGGAATAATAATACCAGCACTAAAGCAGTCTTCTTCATGCAAGCCTCCTTTTTCTGAAAAAAATAAAATCTACTTTTAAAATAGCATAGGATAGTAAAACTGTTGAAGAAAATACTATTACAGCAATAAAAAAATAGAACAGAAGGGGAACAGTTATCCCCTTTTTCCAGAGATCCCCAAAAAACATACGCGAGTATATAAGAGCTGCTGACGGAAGTATTATTGAAATTGTAATTTTTAATTTGTTTAAAACAAGTTTTTTGAAATTGTAATCTTTCCAGGAAGTTTTAATGTCAAAAAGCATAAGCAAAGCTCCTGCTGCGAAAGCCAGAGAGTTTGCAACAGCAAGTCCGCAGACACGCAGAGGTGTTTCTTTTAGAATAAGTGAGAGAAATACATCAATAATACACACTATTACTGCATAAATGAAAGGTTTTCTGTAGTTGTGAACAGAATAGTAAAATCTCTGCATAAAATTAAAAAAACCAATAATAAAAAGCCCAGGCGCGAATCCTTTTAAAACAAAAGAGGTAAGAAAAGTATTTTCAGGGGTAAAGGAGCCTCTCTGCATTGCGATAGAAACCATTTCAGGCCCCATTATAAAAAGGAAAAGTGTGGAAGGAAGGAGAAGTGAATAAAGATTTATCACACCTGTATTCATTGTGTCAAGAAGTTCTTTCCTCTTATCCGCTGCCGAAAACTTGCTCATTTTTGGAAACAAGACAGTAGTAATTGAAGCGGAAAAAATTCCAAATGGAAGCTGCCAGAAAACAATAGCGTAACTCAGCGCGGAGGAACTTCCGGTTTCAAGACCTGAAGCAAACCTCATTGCAATCTGCTGATTAACAGCGAATATTGATGCGGTTGCTACTACCGGGAACCAGTTCCTCATTATTTTTTTAAAATAGATGCTTTTGAAATTGAAATCCGGTTTAAAGTCAAACCCTTCCTTAAAATAAACCGGAAGCTGAAATACAATCTGCAGAATCCCGCCGGTCAATACTCCGACAACCATGGAAAATATACCCATACTTTTGTATAAAAAAACTACACTTGTAATTACAGTTATTGAAAAAAGAATCGGTGTTATCGCAGGAATAAAAAAGTAGTTTTTTGAATTCAGCACTGCCATTATTACAGCACTTATACTTATAAGAAGCAGATAGCTTATAAACCACCTGAAAAGTAAAACTGCGAGATTTTGAAGATATGGATCTGAAAACTCGAAAAGGATGCTGTTAATCAGAAAATCAGAAAAAACAATAGATAAAATGCAAACCGGTACAAGTATAACAACCTGAAAAGTCAGGATATTCCTTACTAGTCTTTTTGTTGATAACAGCTCTTTTTCTTTTATTAGTGATTCTGTCAATACAGGTATAAAGGCAGAGGAAAGAGCACCTTCTGCCATAAGCTTTCTTAAATTATTTGGAACAGAAAAAACAGAGTTTAGTACATCCGCCTCTCCAGTCGCGCCGAAATAAGCACCGATTACCGCGACTCTTAAAAATCCGAGAATGCGTGATATAAAAGTACATATCATAACAGAAATTGCAGATAAAGATGTTTTTTGTATATTAGCCGCGGCTGTTTTCATAATTACCTAAAAAACTTTTTTTAAAATCATAAAAAGTATCAGTTAATATACTTTCCCTTATTTTATCGACAAAATCTTTAATAAAAGCCAGATTGTGTTCTGTAGCAAGCATGGGACCCAGTATTTCATTTGTTTTAAACAAATGCCGCAAAAAAGCTCTTGAATAGTTTGTGCATGTAAAACAGCTGCACTTTTCATCAACCGGATTAAAATCGTCTGCGAATATTTCTTTTTTTATTGATATTTTGCCGTTCCATGTAAAAAGGGTGCCGTTCCGCGCAATTCTTGTAGGATAAACACAATCAAACATGTCAATACCGTTCTCCACAGCCTCAAGAATATACTCAGGCGTACCTATTCCCATGAGATAATGAGGTTTGTTCCTGTCAATTACAGATGCGGTTTCACAGAGGTGTTCCCTGAAAACATCAAATGACTCACCAACAGATAATCCACCGATTGCAATCCCCGGAAGATCAAGACTGTTTACATATTCTGCGCTTTCTCTTCTTAGGTCCTTAAAAAAATTCCCCTGCACTATACCGAACAAATTACCGCCCCACTCATTTTTGCACTCAAGCCAGTGCTGCTTGCTTTTCAGCAGCCAGTCATGGGTAGTTTTCATTGCACTGCAGGCTTTTTTCCAGGTTATTTCCGGAGGGGTGCAGACATCCAGAGGCATAAGAACATCGCTTTTAAATATTTTCTGAAGATCTACTACATTCTCTGGAGTAAGAGTGTGGTATGAACCATCTATATGCGACCTGAAATAAATCCCTTCTTTTTTTATTTTCCTGAAAGGGGCAAGTGAAAATATTTGAAATCCTCCCGAATCAGTCAATATGTTGTGTTTCCAGGAGATGAAATCGTGAAGGCTTCCTGCTTTTTTTATTATATCAGCCCCAGGCCTTAGATAAAGATGGTAAGTGTTTCCGAGAATAAGATTAACACCTGACTTTGAAAGAGTCTTGTGTTTTACCGCTTTCACTGAACCGTTGGTACCTACCGGCATAAAAACCGGGGTATTTATTTTACCGTGAGGCAGAACATATTCAGTAATTCTTGCATAACTGCTGCTGCAATTTTTTAGTATCTTGAAATTCATTTGGTTATTATCCCGTAATATCAGGTTTTAGCATATCTGAACATTGCAATGCTAACGAAAATAAAAAAAACAAAGGTTCCCCATGCTCCTGCAAACGGAGGAAGATAGCCTATTTTCGCAAAGAGCATTAAAACCATCTGCATTATATAATAAAAAACAGATAATAAAAGACTTGAAAGAAGACTCATCAGTAAAATATTTTTTCTTAAATTACCTCCAATGGATGAGGCAATAATTGAAACAACAAGGCAGGTAAACGGAAAAGAAAACCGTTTATAATATTCAGCAAGCTGTATCTTATGGGGAAGGCCAGCGCTTTTAAGTGTTTTAATCCATTCTGCTGCCTGTTTATAATCCATTTCATCTATATTTCTTACAATCCGCCGGAAAGTCTGAGGTGGTAAATTATATTTTTTATCTTCGATCATTGAAATATTTTCAAGTTTATAATCATTTAAAACCGGGTCATAAGTATATTTTCTGCAGTCGGTCAACAGCCAGTGGTTATTTTCATCATCCCAGGATGCCCACTTGCAGTCTATCCTTGAGGGATTTTTAATATTAATGGTTCTGTCAATTATCATAAGAGATGTAAGTGTTTTTGTAGAGTCGTTATAAAAATCCGCGTTATAGATTATTGTACGGCTGCTGTTCATGACTGTAATGTTATTATTGCTGAAAGTAGTTTTTGTGCGAAGCAGTTCTGATGTTAATTCATTTTTCCGGCTGAAAGTATTTATAACGATTTTTTCGTGAAAATAAAATGTAAAAATACTAAGAAAAAACCCGCACAAAATAAAAGGCAGCGTAAATCTGTAAATTGAGACTCCGGAACCAAAAACCGCTATCAGTTCATTTCTCGAATAAAATAAGCCTAGTGTATAAGAGACAGAAAAAAGAACAGAAACCGGAAGGGCGTAAAAAATACATTTAGGCGCATATAAAAGGGCAACTTTCAATATGGCAAGAAGGGGAACATTGTTGTTAATATAGCGCCAAAGATTGGAAAATAAATCAAGCAGTTCAATAATCATCAGGAAAAAAAGAATTGAAACAATAAATGTTCCTATAAATGATTTCAAAATCATTTTGTCCAACAGCTTCATCTTGTAAATCTCATGAAAAAACCCCCAACAGATAACAGTAAAATCACTGTATTGGGAAACCACATCGCTAGCATGGGAGGCAAATTACTTCTTACCCCAAGCGTATGGGCAGCAAACAGCATGCACCAGTAAAAAACTGAGACAATCAATCCTATACCGAAACCAACAGATCTGCCGCTTCTTTTAGAGAAAAGACCTGCGGGATATGAAAAAAGGACAAAGAGGAGGCAGGCTGCCGGAAGTGAGTATTTTTTGTTATATTCAAGTTTGTAGATCTGCAGCTGTCTGTCATTTATTTTTTCGTTTTTTATATTCAAGTAATTTGTAAAGTTCCGGACAAGTTCTTCCTGTGATTTTTTTTTCTTTTCTCCTGTATACTGCATGGAAGAAAGCGCAACAAGATTTTCCGTATATTTTAAATAGTTATTATCATTTGAATATTTTATATTATAGAGTTTTTCGCTCAGGTTTTTTTCTTTCTCTTTTATTGATCTGTAAACATCAAAAGAACTCATCTCACGCGGGCCTGGATTTCTAATGGCAATACTTAAATCGCTGATCAGAATATTATAAATCATTTTTTCAGCTGTAAGCCAGTTGAAATCAAACTCTTTTTTCTGATCTGAATAATGGCTGAAAATATCAGTAAGCGTAAGTGAAATTATACCCTGCCCTTCTTTGTCTTCTCCAATATTAGCTTTTTGGGCAGTTATAAATCTTTTATTACCTTGGTTTGTCCTGTCTATGATTATTATATCCTCAATATTTTTTCCTTTAACCTGCCCTGTAATAAGGACTGTGTCCATATATCTTTTGGCAGTAAATGACTCAAGTTCAAGTTCCGGATTTGAATATATAAGTTTACGGTAAAGTTTTGTATAATTCATTGTCCCGACAGGAAGCAGGTAGTCATTTATCATGAAAGAAGTAAGAGTTAATAAAAGACCTATAAGAATAAGGGGAGTAAATATCTGTTTGTGGCTTATTCCTGAGGACTGCATTGATAATATCTCATTGTCTGACGCCATTCTTGAAACTGCCATAAGACATCCTGCAAGAGATGCAAATGGAAATGTTAATGAAAGCATGGTCGGCATAAAATATATAAGTAGAAGCAGTACATCAATTGCTGGTATTTTTTTTGATAAAATATATTCAGCAAGGAGCAATACCTGATTTGCGAAAAAAATAAAAAAGAAAAAAACAAAGCAAACGAAAAAAGAGAGAAGAAATTCAATTGAGATGTATTTGAAATAGATTGGCATATTTCTCTTCATGATTTTTCTTTGCACTGTTTTTTGCCCTGGTTATCTAATGCTTTTTATTACACTCCGGTAGATCCGAATCCTCCGTCCCCTCTTTCTGTCGGGGTCAAGGATAATTCATTGCTGAAATTTGCCTTAACTACCGGCGCAATAATCATCTGTGCGATCCTGTCTCCCCTTTTGACTATAAAGTCTTCGCTTCCAAGGTTGATCATGATTATTTTAATCTCTCCCCTATAATCAGAGTCTATTGTGCCGGGTGTGTTAACCAGTGTTATGCCGTGTTTAACAGCAAGGCCTGATCTGGGCCTGATCTGAGCCTCATAACCATGAGGTATTTCAACTCTAACTCCGGAAGGAATCAGTTTCCTTTCCCCGGGAGAAATCATTTCATCATTTTCAACCGCGGCAAAAAGATCTGCTCCTGCCGAACCTTCGGTAGCATAAAGCGGGATAAAATCAGGTGATTGACAGAAACATTTAATGGAAACTTGATCCTGCATGTAATTATCCTTTGATTGATATATTATAGTCTTTATATTTTGTTTTTCCAGCATCTCCGTAGATAAGTACATTAAAATCCTTATTCAACAGATTAGTGTTTATAAACTGGTCGATATCATCTCTTGTAACGCTGAAAAGCATTTCCATGGATTCTGAAAAATCAAAACATCTTCCGCTGAAGATGTAATGACGGGCAAGCCTTCTCATTCTAAGTTCCATATCTTCCTGCGACAGAAGCAGACCTCCTTCAAGGTGAGTTCTTGCGTCAGCTATTTCTGAAATTGAAATAGAATTGATTAGAATATTTTTAAGCTCTATTTCCAGTTTTTCCATAAAATTGTTCAGAAATTTAGGTATTGTATTTGCGTAGATATTCCACATTGAATAAAAATTATATATAGATCTGAAAGCATATATTGTATAGCAGTATCCGTTTTCCTCTCTTAATTTCTGGTATAAACGGGATCCCATTGATTCTCCCATAATAGTGCTGAAAAAAAGGAGATTATAATAATCCTTCATCCCAGAAGGTGTTGGGAAAGCAATTCCTGTGTGAAGATGTATCTGTTTTGACGGATATTTAAAATATTCATAATTATATTTATAATCCGGTTTAGTCCGTTTTGCTGTTATGCTGCCGGGGTTTTTTATTAGAGAATAAGATGGAATTGAGGCATTGAGAAGATTAACAAGCAGCTCTTCTTCAAAGTATCCGGCGGCGGAAATCACGAGATTTCCCGGGTTATATCTTTCTGAGTAATAATTATATAATGATTTTTTTTTAATATTTAAAATATCCTCAGGTTCTCCTGTTATCTTGTAACCTAAAGGATGCGGAAGCCACATTTTTTCAATAAAAAGATCGTAACTGTTTTCTTCAGGAAGTTCCAGATACTCATTTATCTCGCTTATAATAACATTTTTTTCTTTTTTTATTTCTTTGTAATCAAATAACGGTTTGAAAATAATTTCAGTTAAAAGGTCAATTACATATTTGATATGCTTGGTCGGAAAAGTACAGTAAAAACAAGTTAATTCTTTTTCAGTAAACGCATTGAAATTACTTCCAATACGTTCAAATGCCTGTGCAATTTCTGAAGTAGACCGGGAGGCAGTTCCTTTAAAAAGGATATGCTCAATAAAATGGGCATACCCTTTTTCTCCGGGATTTTCATCTATTGAACCGTTGAGGAACCATAAACCAATTGAACACACTTCCGTGTGCTCAATTTTTTCATAAACCAGTCTTGACCCTGAATCAAGCTCAAGAAAGTTTATCAATTATTTCTCCGGGAAAACCCACCCCCCGGGCTGTTTCTTCTCCCTGAATTACCACCGCGGAAATCTCGTTTTTCTCTATGGTCCCGATCCCGGGATTCACCGCCTTCCCCCTGCGGAGCTGCCATTCGTCTTTTGCTTGCTGCTTCAGGATCTACTGCGTCAATATGGCTTAAATTAAGCCTTCCCATTCTGTCTATTTCCATCAGTTTAACCAGAAGTTCCTGATCTTCGCTTACAACATCTGTAACAGCATTTACATGATCAAAGGAAAGCTTTGATATATGGCAAAGTCCTTCTTTTCCTGGAAGTATCTCGACAAATGCGCCGAATTCCATAATTTTCTTTACAGTTCCTTTATAGATTTTGCCTGGTTCAGGTTCTTCAATTACAGAAAGAATAAGCTGTTTAGCTTCTTCAGCTTTTTCTTTGTTTTTGCCAAATATAATTATTTTGCCTTTGTCATCAATATTGACTGTAGATTCCGATTTTTCAGAAATACCTTTAATGGTTTTTCCGCCTGTACCAATTACAGCGCCTATCTTGTCAGCTTCAACTGTCATTGTAAGGATCTGGGGTGCAAGATCAGATATTTCGCTTCTTTCTTTTGAAAGCGTTGCATTCATTATTCCAAGTATATGAAGGCGCCCTATCCTGGCCTGCTCAAGCGCTCTTTTCATTAGTTCAGTCGTAACATTGGAAATTTTTATATCCATCTGAAAAGCTGTTATCCCATCTTCTGTTCCAGCGACTTTAAAATCCATATCCCCGAAATGATCCTCTTCTCCAAGAATATCGCTCAGGATTTCAGTTTTATCATTTTCAGATATAAGCCCCATCGCAATACCTGCTACAGGTTTTTTTATGGGAACTCCAGCATCAAGTAAAGCTAGTGTGCTTCCGCAGACTGTAGCCATTGATGATGAACCGTTTGATTCAAGTATTTCAGATACAACCCTGATTGTGTAGGGAAACTTTTCTTTTTCAGGAATAACAGCAGATATAGCTCTCATTGCCAGATGCCCATGCCCTATTTCCCTTCTCCCTGTTGAAAGGTTTCCTTTTTCTCCTACGCTGAAAGGCGGGAAGTTATAATGAAGCATGAAATTGTTGTAATGCTTGTCTCCGTCTATGTCATCAAACATCTGCTCATCAGATACTGTGCCAAGTGTTGTAACAGCCAGTGCCTGTGTTTCTCCTCTCGTAAAAAGGGCAGAACCATGGGTTCTGGAAAGTACCCCGACTTCGCATTCTATAGCTCTTATCTGATCTGTTTTTCTGCCGTCTGATCTTTTATTTTCATTTACAATTGCTTCCCTCAGGATTTTATATTCAATATCTTCCATAACCTTAGAAACTTCTGCTTTTATTGTAGATTGTTCATCAGGATATTTGTTTTCAAAAGATCTAATTGTTGTGTTTTTGACAATACTTTTAGCCTTGTTTCTCTCTATCTTGCTGGAAAGAAAACATGCTGCCATAAATTGGTCATAAGCAGAATCCCACACTTCTTTGTAATGGGGAAAATCATTTTTTTCTGATTTTAAAACTGCTTTTTCCTTTCCAGCCAATGAAGCAAGCTCTTTTTGCGCATCGCATATAATTTTTATATATTCGTATGCCTTGTCAATTGCTTCGATCATTAACTCTTCAGAAACTTCGTTTGCCCCGCCTTCAACCATTGTTATGCCGTCAGAAGTTCCGGCAACAATAATTTCAAGTCTGCTTTCTGAAATCTGCTGAAAGGTAGGATTGACAATAAATTCCTCATTCAAATAACACATTCTTACAGAACCGACAGGCCCGTTAAACGGGATATCTGAAACAACAACAGCCGCGGATGCGGCAATCATGGCTACAATATCAGGAGGGTTTATCTGATCTGATGAAAGTACAGTTGGGACTATCTGTATATCACGTTTGAATTCCTTGTAAAAAAGAGGCCTCATCGGCCTGTCAATCAATCTTGATACAAGTATTTCCTTGTCCTTGGGTCTTCCTTCCCTTTTTAAAAATCCGCCCGGTATTTTTCCTGCTGCGTAGTATTTTTCGTTATATTCTACCTGCAGCGGTACATAATCCAGCCCGTCTATTTCATTTTCTGAATAGCATACTGTTGCAAGAACTGCTGATCCTTCAAATGTTGCCATAACTGAACCGCTTGCCTGTTTAGCGACTTTTCCTGTTTCTATAATTAATTCTTTTTTACCTATCGGTATTGTAATTTTAGGCATCTATAATTTTCCTTTTTTATTTTCTTAGATTTAACTGCGGCAGAATTGCCCTGTATTTTTCAATATCAATTCTTTTCAGGTATTTAAGGAGTTTTCTTCTTTGCCCTACAAGCTGAAGAAGGCCTCTTCGTGAATTATGATCTTTTTTATGCACCTGAAAGTGTTCAGTTAATTGATTTATCCTTTTTGTAAGCAGCGCAATCTGAACTTCACTTGATCCTGTATCTTTCTCATTTGCTCCAAATTTACCGATAATTTCCAGTTTTTCTTCTTTTTTCAAAGACATTGTTATTCTCCTTTCACAATAACAGTTGCTAATCAGCTGTTTTCAACCATTTAAAATTATTTTTATCAATAATCACTTCCGTTTTGAAAGTTTTATCGCTATTTAATATGGACATGTTATATTTTCCTGCATCAGGCAAAACCTGCCTTATTGCATTTTTATAAATATAGCAGTATTTATCATCCTGAAAAATTTCAGTATTGTTCAGATCTACTGCGTGTCCGAATTCAAGATATTCAAAAGCCTTATCAATCTCACCTTTCTTGATAAGCTCCCTTATTGCTGTGCTGCTTACCGAAAATCCGTAAAAAGACTGCCGGTTCACAATCTCAAAAATATCAGTTCCCCTGAAATATATTTCCGCAAGGTCAGTTGCAGTTGTATCATTATTATTTCCGCATTTAAAATCAGAACCGCTGACCATTTTCACAAGATTCAAATGTTTCCTTATGCAGGAAATGAAATAATTACCTGTCAGTTTACTAAAATCGCTGGAAAAGTCAATCAGTACAGCAGTTGTAACTCCAGTCATTTTAAGCGATTCAATTTTCTGCGCAAGCGTATAAATATCACCGGGGTAATTTTCTTTATGATAAAACCAGGCAGGATTCTGAATAAAAGTAAAAACTACCTTTTCAACGCTTTTTGCAGTAAACAGCTTGTTGATCAGGAATCGGTGCCCAAGATGCATTCCGTCAAAAACTCCTACAGTAACAGCTGAAGGTGATGAAATATAAAAATCTTTATCAATAAAATCATTCCAGTTAACTATTTTCATATAATAAACTCTTATCAGAAGAAACAAATAAATATCTCATTTCTGAATCACTATTGTCAACAAGTGCCAAAAAAAGCCCATTATCAGAAAAAAATGAGAATATTTCTGCCGGGATATTTGTGCAGGAGAGATTTCCCCCGCCGCTGTCAGGATTATTAATAATATTACTGCTTTCGGGGAGTTTTTTCCCGTTCAATATTTTTTCTGCCAGGATTTTATCAGCTGTTATTACAGGGATATTGCATCTTTTAAGCCCTTCCTCAGGCGTAATAATATCATTTTCAGTAATTTCT
>JAVEZE010000036.1:0-18858 GCA_034003145.1 Spirochaetia bacterium | reverse complement strand
TACAAATGGTTTGCTGGTTTCAATGGTTCTTCTGGTTTACGGAATTACCGAACCTGCATTTATCGCGGTTTATCTTGTAATCAGCTATATTACACTTTCAGGCAATTATATTGAACAACATAAATACCGTGTTATGTTTTTTGAAAAAATTGGGGCTTTTGAAGCTGTAATATTAATAGTGATAGTACTTTCACTCGGGTTTATTGAAACGTCAAGGTCTTTTCTCATTAAAGATGTTATTGCCCACATTTCATTATTTGACATAATGCTTATGGTAATTACTTTTGGTTCACTTTATACTTTAAAGCGAAGTCTTGACAGATCAGGGAACTCAGTAATAAAAGGGTTTATGATATTCTTCTTGTTAACAGCAGCAACCGCATTTTTTTCAGCAAAACTGCTTCCCGGAGCTGCCATTATGTTTGTATTGACTGCTTACTGCGGATCATTTATCGGAAAACTGCATATTTCATATCTTTTAAGGGAAAATGAGCCGGCCGCGGATATTATTTTTCCGCTCTTTCTCGGAACAGCTTATTTGTTTAAATTTCCACTCAATGTAACTGCGGCTGTGGCAGTAATCTTTCAGATACTTAATTTATCAATAACATTTACCTTGGGATTTATCCACTTTAAAAAAGACTGGCTGTGGGTGAATCCGGAACCTGAATTTGTTGATATATACACAACCTGATTATTTTCAAACACCCGGCCGGCATAAAACTTTATTTGTCCCGGGTGTTTTTTTTCACCCCCTCAACCTGGATCACAGCAGCATGCTGAAACTGGAGGTATTATGAAAACCCGTAATCTTCATCTTACAGGATGGATACTTTTCCTTGTATCAGCTGTTTTCTTTATCATAACCAGCGGAACTATCCTCGAGTTAACCGCATCAATTACATTTCTGGCAGGATGCCTTGTTTTTCTTATATCGCTCCTTTTTTATGGGCAATAGGAAAAGTCTTTATAATTGCCTGTAAATTAAATCAAGTGTATCATATTATAAAACAAAAAAATGAGGTAATAATCATGCCGCTTTTTACTACAAATTTTCAGGAAAAGGTCGGGCTGCCTCCGGGAACGCTTATCCACGTAGGGGAAAAAAGAGCTGACAAATGCAAGATTACCTTAATCTCCTACGATGAAAAACATCTGGAAGAAAGGGAACTTGACAATATTGAAGAATCCTTTCCATACAAGGACAAACCCGGCATTACATGGATAAACATTGACAGTGTTCATCAATCAGGAATCATCGAGGCAATAGGGAGCAGCTACGGCATACACCCGCTTGTTCTTGAAGATATTGTCAACACAACACACCGTCCGAAAATGGAAGACCTTGATGACTATCTTTTCATTGTTCTTAAAATGCTCTATTACGAGGAAAATGAAAACGAGATTACAGCAGAACAGGTAAGTCTAATAATTGGCTCAAATTTTGTTATTTCATTCCAGGAGAAAGAAGGAGATACTTTTGATCCGATCAGAAAAAGAATAAGAGGCAATAACGGGCGGATAAGAAAGAAAGGAGCTGACTACCTCGCCTACTCTCTGATGGATACAATTGTCGACAACTATTTTGTAATACTTGAAAAGATAGGTGAGCAAATTGAGGATATTGAGGAAGAGGAGCTGCTTGAAAACCCTGCCAGCCAAACAGTTCATGTAATTCACAGCCTTAAAAGGGAAATGATAATGCTAAGAAGATCTGTTTGGCCGCTTAGGGAAGTTACAGGAGTGCTTGAACGGGGAGAATCAAAACTTATACATAAATCAACACAGATATATTTACGTGATATTTATGACCACACAGTACAGGTTATTGACTCTATCGAATCTTCAAGAGAGATGCTTTCAGGTCTGCTTGATATTTATCTTTCCAGCATGAGCAACAGGATGAACAGAGTAATGAAAGTGCTTACCATATTTGCGACAATATTCATGCCGCTGACATTTATTGCTGGAATTTACGGTATGAATTTCGCTGATATGCCGGAACTCAAGTGGAAGTTCGGCTACCCCGCAGTACTGCTGTTAATGCTGGCGGCAGGTATTTCCATGATTATATATTTCAGAAAAAAAAAGTGGCTTTGAATTAAAACATATCCAAGAATTGAAACTATTTTTTAATTCCCTATAACTTTATCTCTATATGGTTGTTTTATTTATAATAAGCCTATAGATAAAAATCAGGAGACAAAAATGTTGAAATTCTCAAAAAAAATACTCATAGCCGCAGGAATAGCTCTTATATTATTTTCCTGCAAATCTTTTCAGGGAAATATACCAATCGATACTGAAAATGACGGCTCAACTTACATTTCCCCCATAATTCAGGATGGGAAGAAGGATTATGTAATCATTCCGGTAGATATCCCTGAGCTTAAAGGGCTTAAGCTATCAGGCTATACGATTCAGGTAACAACAGATATAGATAAAGTTGTTTATGCTGAAGAGGCAGAGATAACACCTCAAAAAGGGATATTGCGCCTTTTCAAAAAGAAGAAAACAGTCAAAATTCCAAAACTTTTTGTCTGGAAAGGGACAAATAGTGCCGGAGAGTGGGTATCAGACGGAATCTACTTTGTTAAAGTTGAAGCATGGGATTACAAAAACAACAGGGGAACAAGTGATCCGGTAAAGGTTATAGTTGACAATACCCCGCCGTCAGCAGAACTTTCTCTCCCATATCCCTATTTTTCGCCGAACAATGACAACAATCAGGATATTCTCTACATAAACCAAAGGGAAGTTTCACCTGAAAATGAGTGGAAAGGCAGTTTCATTGATTCAACAGGAAAAGCGGTAAAAACCTGGAAATGGGCAGGAATGGCGCATGATCTTGAGTGGGACGGATCAGATGATACAGGCAAAGTGCTGCCAGACGGTGATTATACCTATCAATTGTCATCTACCGACCTTGCGGAAAACAGCAGTGTTTTTGAAATTACAGGATTAAAAATAGATAACAGGAAATTCCCGATATCAGTAACGCCTAAAGATAAATACTTTTCACCTAACGGGGATGGAATAAAAGACAAGCTGATTATAAACATTACTGCTGAATCAAAACCCAACATCACAGAATCAGCTGCTGATATTTCTGACAGCAAAGGTAATATTGTACGCAAATATGTTTTTGGAGTAAATCTTCCAGACAGTCTTGAGTTTGACGGCAGAAACAGTGCAGGTAAAATTCTCCCTGAAGGTTCTTATCACTGCAGACTTGATGTATCATATAACAACGGAGACAACCCTTCTGTAATATCGTCCCCTTTTATAATTGATGTTACAAAACCGCATGCAGTCTTAAGTAAAAGCTATGATGTATTCTCACCTGATGGTGACGGAAACAGGGATGTGATTGAAGTCTACCAGTCCACCAGCGAGGAGGAGAAATGGAGCGGCATAATTACCAACTCATCGGGAAACCAGGTCAAAAAATTTGTATGGGAAAAAAGCGCAGTCACAGGGTCATGGGACGGGTCAGATGAAAGCGGGCAGACCGCTCCTGACGGAATCTATGGATATACTCTTTCTTCAACTGACCTCGCGGGAAACAGCGCATCCTATACCCTTACCGGCATCAGACTTGATGCAAGAGAGACACCGGTAAAAATCACATCAAGCATAAATGCATTCAGCCCGAACAATGACGGTATAACTGATGATGTGGATTTTATTCTCAAACCTGAGATTGAAGAGGGTATCACAGGATGGGATTTCTCAATCCTTAATGAAAAAGAAACTGTTGTTTATAATGTTCCGTCCGGAGATCAGACTTTTGTTCCCGCAACATTGCCATGGAACGGCCTTGATATGGATGGGTTGATAAATGAGGGTAATTACAGGGGAAAGCTTACAGTTAATTACGAGAAAGGAAATATTGCTTCATCACTTACAGAAAATACTATTGTAATTGATCTAACACCTCCGGTTGCCACAGTAGAGATATCCCCCCTTCCTTTTTCACCGGATGATGACGGAGAAAACGATATTCTTGATATAAAAGTGGCACTTGATGATCAAAGCGGTGTTAAAGAATGGTCATCCAAAGTTTTTGACCCTGCAGGCTCAGCTTTCAAAAACATCCCTTCCTCATTATACAAAAACAGCACATACAGCTGGAACGGCAGGTCAGATACAGCAGAACTTGTTCAGTCAGCAACTGATTACAAACTGATAGTTTACTCAGAAGATTCTCTTGGAAACAAAGGTAAATCTGAATTCCCGATTCCCATAGATATACTTGTAGTAAAAGAAGGGGATAAACTCAAAATAAGCATATCAAGCATCTATTTCAAACCATTTACCGCAGATTACATATCGGTAGAACCTGCAATTGCAGCTAAAAATATCGCGACACTCGACCGGCTGGCTGTGATCTTAAAAAAATTCAACAACTACGATATTACACTTGAAGGGCATGCGGTAAGAGTTTTCTGGGATAAAGCTGACAAATGGCTTACAGAAGAAAACGAAGTACTTATGCCTCTTTCAAAACAGAGGTCTGATGCGATAAAACAGGCTCTTTCTGACCGGGGAATAAGCCCGAAGAGGATGAAAACATCAGGTTACGGAGGATACAAGCCGGTAGTCCCGCACAGTGATTTGCAAAACCGCTGGAAAAACAGGCGGGTTGAATTTATTCTTGTAAAATAACAGCTTGCTGCACAGCATATTGATGGCTGCCTGTTCATGTGATCAGGCAGTCTTTTTTTAACAACAGAATATGGTTAAACACTTCTTTATATCAGCACAATGGTCTCTCTTTTAGAATAAAGGATCTGAATCCTTCCAATTAATAATAAAAACACTTTTGTAAATATCCAAATTAAATTAAACTCTGCAATAATTTAAATTAAATCTGATTGCGGGCAGCCGCGCATCAAAGGAAAGAAAAATGAGCAGCGATATTGTTTTTTTGAATTTGACCTTTTTTCAGTTAACCATAATCGCGGTTTATGCTCTTTTTGTTGGATTTGAGCGGGCAGGCATCAGATCAGCAATTCTTCCAATAGTCCCTCTTGTTGTCAAAAGTTTTGGCGCAGTAAATGCTCTTGGATACATGATACCTTTGTTGATAGTTTCAGACATATTCTCTATTTCCTACTATCGCAAGCATGCTGATAAAAAAGAACTTATCCGCCTTTTACCGTTTGCGGCTGCTGGAATATTTATTGCCATGATGATAGGGAAACAATTATCACCAGATACTTTTAAAAAAATAATAGGATCACTTATAATTATCACACTGATAATTATAGTTGCAGACCAGAAAATATTGAATAAAAAATCAGCTGCCAGGAATTATAAAAAAACAGGACCACTGTTCAGTTTTGCAACAGGTTTTTCCTCCATGCTGGGAGGATCAGGAGGGGCGATAATTTCAACCTATTTTCTCCTTTCAGACATAAACAAGAATGCTTTTATAGGTACCACAGCATGGTTTTTCTTCTCTGTTAACCTGTTTAAACTTCCCCTTTACCTCTTTGTATGGGAAAACATCCACAGTCATACACTTATTGCCGATCTTCTGCTGCTCCCCCTGGTCGCGGCCGGGATAATATCCGGAATATTTATTGTAAAAAAGATAAATGAAAAAATATTTAAAATATTTATTTTTACAGCAACCTTTTTCTCTGCCCTTATACTTTTTATTTGATCTTCTCTTGATTATAAGGAGGATCCATCTTTCACAGGTTCATATTTTTTATCTATGAACGATGCGGGATTCGAACCCACGGCCTTCTCCTCCGGAGGGAGACGCTCTATCCAGCTGAGCTAATCGTCCGATAAAGCAAAGTTATAACCTTAATGAAAATATGTCAATAAATCTCTTTCACAGCTTCTTCAATATGGAAATAAAAACGCCATGTCAGTATAATCAGGTCAAAATGAGAAAAAAAACAAGGCTTTATCTATATTCCATTATATCAGGCGGCGCAGCAGGGACACTTATCTGGGAGATACTGCAGAGATTTATACAGCTTGCAGGTATTGATATTGATATTTCAGCAGGGCCTGTCGGATTTGACCTTTACGTGATCTCTTTTTATTTCAGGGTAAACCCGGGAACCCTTATCGGAGGAATAATTACCTGGTTTATGGCAAAAAAAATCTGACTATGAAAGTTCCATCCAGTCATAACAAGGTTAGCAGATAAAAATGGATAATAAGGATAACACAATTGTGCTTGTATCATCCTCCCCAAGAAGAAAATCAATACTTGAAAGGTTTGATATTCCATTCGTTGTAACGCCGGCAGATATTGATGAGACAGTCACAAACCCTAACCCATCAGATGCGGTCAAAGAACTTGCAGTAAAAAAGGTTCAATACGTCAGCAGAATAAGCCGTGATAAACACCGCTGGTACCTTGCTGCAGACACAATGGTGCTGACAGAAGGGATAATGCTTGGCAAACCGTCCTGCATTGAAGAAGCCAAAGTCTTTCTGAAAGCGCTTTCAGGGAAAAAACATGAAGTAATTACTGGAATAGCATTTTTTGACGCTAAAATGAAGGAAATGATAACAGGCGCAGATACCGCGTCTGTCTGGTTTGCCTCTCTTACAGATAAAGAGATTGACTGGTATCTTGCTTCAGGTGAATGGAAAGGAGCGGCAGGAGCATACAGGATACAGGAAAGGGGGGAATCTCTTGTAGAGAGGATAGATGGTTCCTACAGTAATATTATGGGGTTGCCAATCCGCCTCTTTTTTAGTATTCTCCTATCTGCAGGTTACCCTGCATATAATCTTCCGTCAGGCAGATTACAGGAATAAACAAGGGGAGTATTTCTGCCTTGCCCCTGAAATCATAAAACCTGCACGAGAACAAGAGACGGACCGGTTTTTAATTAAACCGGAATTTTCAGGAGGAAATAAGTGGCAGTAGTTACAATGAAAAACCTGCTCGAATCTGGAGTACATTTCGGCCATCAGACCAAAAGATGGGATCCGAGAATGAAAAAATTTATTTTTGCGGAAAGAAACGGTATTCATATCATCGATCTTCAAAAAACAATCACAGCTATCAAGGAATCATACGATTTTGTAAGATCCACAGTTCACGATGGCAAATCAGTCCTTTTTATAGGGACTAAAAAACAGGCCCAGCTTGCAGTTGAGAAAGAAGCAAAAAGATGCGGCATGTTTTATGTTAACAACAGATGGCTCGGCGGAATGCTGACCAACTTCACTACAATCAAAAAATCAATAATGAATCTCAAAAAAATTGAAAAAATGGAAATTGACGGTACTTTTGAGAGCCTTACCAAAAAAGAAATTTCTCTTCTTATGAAGGAAAAAGCTGGCCTTGAAAAGAACCTTGGCGGAATCAAGGACATGAAAGAGCTTCCCGGCGTTATTTTTATTATTGATACAAAAAAAGAAGCTATCGCGGTAGCTGAAGCACGCAGATGCGGAATTCCGATAATAGCTATTGTAGATACAAACGCGAATCCTGAAGGCATTACTTACCCGATACCGGGAAATGATGACGCTATCAGGGCAATAACACTTTTTGCCCAGATCATTGCGAACGCTGTAGTTGAGGCAGATAATGAAATCGGGCTTCAGGTAATTGAAGATCTGCAGGATGATGAAGAAAATCAGGGAGAAACTGGAGAATCAGCCGATTCGGCTGACAGCGCTGATTCCCCTGTTGTTGAGAAAATACCTCTTGCAGCAGCGATCGGAAATGCTGAGGATAAAGAGTCGAAAAAGTTTGCGGCAGAAGATTATTCAGACTATGTTCCTGAGGATAAAACAAAAGAGGATCCTGCGCCTGCAGAGGCAGATCCGGAAATAGATACTGATAAATTCTATAAAGATTAGGAGATAAATGTGGAAATCAAACCGGCAGATGTAAAAAAACTCAGAGATCAGACCGGAGCGGGGATGATGGACTGCAAAACTGCTCTTGTAGCTGCTGAAGGTGATTACGAAAAAGCTGTTAAATCACTTAAAGAAAAAGGGCTTGCCGCTGCGGCAAAACGCAGCAGCAGAGCGACAAATGAAGGTAAAATATTTACAAAAATTGCACAGGGAAAAGCGGTAATACTTGAACTTTCCTGTGAAACAGATTTTGTAGCAAGAAATGAGAATTTCATCAAACTTGGTGAAAGTCTTACAACTGAAATACTTAAAACCGGCGCTTCTGAAATTGATGATAAACTTACCGCGATGGTTACAGAGGTTATAAGCACAATAAAGGAAAATATGTCTCTGAAGAGATTCAAGACACTTTCAATAGCGGAAGACGAATATGTTATTGATTATGTTCACGGGGTTGGAAATATCGGTGTACTTGTAAAACTATCATCAGATAACCCCGCGGTTTTTAAAAAGGATGAAGTCAAGGCTTTCGCATTTGACTGCGCTCTTCATGTTGCGGCATTTAATCCTCTTGCTTTATCTGAAAAACAGGTTCCTGCGGAATACCTTAAAGAGCAGGAAGAGATTTTCAAAAAACAGACTGAAAACCTTGATAAACCGGAAAATATTATTCAGGGTATTATAAAGGGAAAAATCAACAAACATCTTTCCGAAATATGTTTTTTAAACCAGCCTTTTGTAAAGGATGATAAAAAAAAGGTTTCACAGGTTGCTTCTGAATTAGGCAAGGCAGCTGGAGGAAACATTGAAATTGTTGAATATGTTTACTACAAATTAGGCGATAGCGCTTAACAAAAAACGCAGCCGTCCTCATGGGCGGCTGTCACTTTTTCAGATACAGGTGTAAAATAATATCAAGGGGTTTTTATGAACAGCGAAAAATCAAAATCCGAAGATAAAATGAAAAAAAGTCTCTC
This sequence comes from Spirochaetia bacterium, assembly GCA_034003145.1. Classification (GTDB taxonomy): domain Bacteria; phylum Spirochaetota; class Spirochaetia; order CADAEX01; family CADAEX01; genus JACKPD01. Next base: position 10,036 of record JAVEZE010000036.1, on the reverse strand, counting down.
ATCGCTTGGAGAAGAATTTTCTGCAATCAGGACAGGAAGAGCATCAGCATCAATTTTTGATAAGGTAAATGTTGATTACTTCGGACAAAGCACACCTCTCAACCAGGTTGCGACTATATCTGTGCCTGAGGCTAGACTGGTAGTTATACAGCCTTGGGACAGGACAATTATAAGTGAAATCGAAAAAGCGATACAGAAATCAGAACTTTCCCTCAACCCCAGCAATGACGGTAAAATAATAAGAATAAATATACCTCCCCTCACAGAGCAGAGGCGAAAAGAACTTGTAAAATCTGCAAAAAGCATTGCTGAAAACTATCGGGTTGCGATGAGAAACATAAGACGCGATGCAAATGATGATCTTAAAAAGAAACTTAAAAACAGTGAAATTACGGAAGACCAGGAAAAACAGGGCGCTGATGATATTCAGAAACTGACAGATAAGTATATTCTTGAAATTAACAAGGCTCTTGAATTAAAAGAAAAAGAAATTATGGAAATCTGATGTCAGAAAATAAAGTACCTGTACATATTGCCATAATAATGGATGGCAACGGCCGGTGGGCCCAGAAACTGGGAAAACCGAGAAGTTTCGGCCACAGGGAAGGTCTTGAGACTGCAAAAAAAATAACGCTTGCTGCCTCAAATGCAGGTATAAAATATCTTTCACTTTATGTTTTTTCAACTGAAAACTGGAAAAGGACAGAGACAGAGGTTTCTTTTCTTATGCAGCTCCTGAAACAGCATTTAAGAAGGGAATATGACTTTTACAAGGAAAATCAAATAAGGGTTATCCACTCAGGAGATCTTGAAAGACTTCCCGCAGAGGTAAAAAAAGAAATTTCATCTGTAACAGCTGAAACGGCATCTTTTAAAGGTCTTACAGTGAATCTTGCAATCAATTACGGAGGAAGGGATGAGCTTATAAGGGCTGTGAACAGATGGGTAAATGACAGTACCCTTGAAAAAACAGCGCTTGATGAGGATAATCTAAGAAAATATCTTGACCATCCCGATGTACCGGACCCTGATCTTGTAATAAGAACAGCAGGGGAAAAACGGCTGAGCAATTTTCTGTTATGGGAAACAGCATACAGCGAATTATATTTCAGTGAAAAAAACTGGCCTGACTGGAGAGAAGAAGATCTTGCCTTTGCCATTGAAAACTATATAAAAAGAGACAGAAAATTCGGGGCACTATCAAAGGAGAATCAATAATGAGCAATCTAAAACTAAGAGTTCTTCTGATTTTTACTGTTCTCCCTCTCCTTTTTACCTTGGTTTTTTTGCTTCCCCATTTTAATTATCTTGCCATCAGCATTGTGGCTGCTGCCTTTTCCATAAGCGGAACCTATGAAACATGGAAACTTTTTTATGGAAAATACAATAAAACTGATTTCTTTTTTGTAACAGTTATCGCATATTCAATACCGCTTTTGGTTTACCTTGAATCAGCTTCCATAATTCCAATTAATACAGTTTCCTTTTTTTCAGGGATAATCATTTTTTTAATTTTTTCATATCAGATTTTCAACCGCGATGAAAGTACATTTTCAGAAATAAACAAAAAAACATCATCAATGCTTATTCTTATGTTTTATCCCGGTCTTTTCTTTTCATATACCATCAGGTTCACTACCCTGCACTATCCTTCTTACGCGCTTCTTGTTTTCATGCTTGTAGTTTTTGTTAATGATATTTGCGCTTATGTAACAGGGATGCTTTGGGGCGGCAAAAGCCGTAAAGTAATCCTGATAAGCCCCAAGAAAAGTCTGATCGGCTTTATCGGGGGATTTACATCATCAATTATAACTGCAACAGTTTTTTATCTTATTTTTCCTCCTTTTTTCGCAAACAACTATTTTTATTCTTTTGCTACCGGGGCTTTGATAGGAATTATCTCAATTGTGGGAGATCTTAACGAATCTGCAATGAAAAGGTCAGCAAAAATTAAAGATTCAGGCGATGTTCTGCCGGGAAGGGGCGGAATACTTGATAATATAGATTCTCTTATATTCAGCGCTCCTGTTTTTTATTATATTATCAAGTATATAAGCTCTCAGGTGTAAAATGAAAAAAAAAATCATAATTCTCGGAAGCACAGGTTCAATCGGTAGTAATACAATAGATGTTATAGCATCACAGCCGGAAAAATATGAGATAACTGCGATATCTGCCCACACAAATGAAAAAATGCTTAACAATATTGCCGCGAAATTCAGTATAAAAAATCTGGCATTGACAGGTAAAAAACCTGAAAGCCCGGCGGTAAGATACCACGGAAAATCCGGGCTTCTTGACATGATAAATGATACTCAGGCTGACATTGTAGTTAACGGGCTTGCAGGCTCTGAAGGTCTTGTCCCTTCTGTTGTTTCACTTAAAAGCGGCAAAAACCTTGCCCTGGCAAACAAGGAAACTATTGTAATGGCAGGCAGTTTTATTACACAGCTTGCAGCAGAGTGCGGGAAAAAAATAATCCCTGTAGACTCTGAGCATTCTGCCATTTTTCATCTTCTTCAAAACAGGAATTTGGACGATATAGAAGAAATAATAATAACAGCGTCAGGAGGTGCATTCAGGGATCTTACAATTGACGAGATGAAAAATGTAAAACTTGAAGATGCGCTTAAACATCCGAACTGGTCAATGGGAGAAAAAATTACTATAGATTCAGCGTCTATGGCAAATAAAGGGCTTGAAGTAATAGAAGCGCATCAGCTTTTCAACTTTCCCCTGGCAAAAATCAAGGTACTTATACATCCCCAAAGCATGGTACATTCACTTATCAGGACTATCGAGGGATCTCTTTATGCGCAGATAAGCAGCCCTGATATGAGGGTTCCTATCCAGAACGCCCTCTCCTGGCCCCAAACCGGACCATCACTTTTTGGCAGACTTGATCTTGATGGCGTTACCCTGAGTTTTACAGCTCCGGATATTAAAAAATATAAAATGCTGAAACTTGCATACGAGGCAGCTGAAGCCGGCCCGGGTTACAATATAGCATATAACGCTGCAAATGAGGTTGCGGTTGGGTTTTTCATGAAAAAGAAAATAGAATTCGCTGCTATACCCCGGATAGTTGAAAAGACCCTAAGTTCAACAATACCGGTCAATATCAGCAGTATTGAGGAAATAATTGAGGCAGACAGCCAATCACGCAGAATAGCAGAAAAACAAACAGGAGATTACATTAACATCTAATGATTATAAATATTTTAATTGGGCTTACAGGCCTTGGAATTGTAGTATTTTTCCATGAGGCAGGGCATTTCCTTGCAGCAAAAGCATTCGGCATTACAGTAAAAACATTTTCACTCGGCTGGGGAAAGAAAATATATTCTTTCCAATATGGAGAGACAGAATACTGTATATCACTCCTGCCGCTTGGAGGTTATTGTCAGCTTAAAGGGGAAGAGGTTCTTAAACAGGCAATTGAAAAGAACAGCGACACAATAGAGGCTGAAGAAGGATCGCTTTATTCTGTCTCACCATGGAAAAGGATTGTTGTATTTTTTGCCGGCCCTTTTATGAATCTCCTTTTTTCTATTACTGTCTTATCCATTATCTGGTTTAACGGTTTCAGTTACTACAGCCCTGACAGCAGGATAATCCTTGCTTCTGATTATGAACCGGCCTATGCAACTGAAAAAGAGATTTTCCCGGCTGACAAGGCAGGATTAAAAACCGGAGACAGCATTGTTGAAATAGATAAAAGGCCAATCCTTAATTATCACGATATCAGGGAAGCAGTTGCGCTTAATCCAAAAAAAGAGATGGTCATAAAAGCCAGGCGAAACGGGAGCGCTTTTTCATCGGTAATCAAGCCTGAGCTTAACAAAAATACCGGAGGGGGGAAAATTGGAATTTACCCATGGATTGATCCTGTTATCGCGAAGATCCAGCCAGGCTCTCCCGCTGATATATCAGGCCTTAAGGAAGGTGACACAATAGTTGCCTTATCAGGTGTCAAGGTAAACAATCAGATGGATTTTTACGGAAAATTAAACACAAAACCTGACAAATTCGAGATTACCTATCTTAGAGACAATATTCAAAACACAGTTACAATGGTTCTGCAATATGACAGCAATGGTGAGACAGATCCCGGTTTTATTTTTGATGTCAACAAATATTCAACTCCTGATTATTCTTTGCCGGAAGCTTTTCAAAAAGGGGTATCTGAGTCATTTGCTACCCTTTTTGCTTCCATAAAAGGGCTAAAAAGCCTTTTCGGGGGAGTGAACCTTAACAAGGCTGTATCAGGTCCTATCAGAATAACCTACATGGTAGGAGAGGCTGCGTCCCAGGCTTTCAGCGAAGGGATAAAACAGGGCTTTATCAACTTTTTCCAGTTTCTCTCTTTGATAAGCATAGCGCTTTTTTTCATGAATCTTCTCCCCATCCCTGCCCTTGACGGAGGACAGATCGTATTTGCAGCCTGCGAAATTCTTCTTAGAAAAAATTTCAAGCCAAAAATTATTTACCGTTACCAGATAGTAGGTTTTGTTTTTATTTTTTTCCTCCTTTTCTTTTCACTTTTTAATGATATACTTTTTTTAGTTACCAGATGAAGGAAGTAAGTACCATGAAAGTAAAAATTCCCTGCCATTGCGGCAATATATTTGAGTTTGAATATGATGAAGAAACTGAGATTACCCCGGAAACTGCTGATGAAATTATTCACGGGCGGTTCATGAATACAGTCTGTGATAAATGCGGAATTACGCTGAAACCTGAATTCCCTGTTATGTTTAGCTATCCTGATCCGGCGATGAAAATATTTTTTGTGCCTGAACTTCAGAGAGATGCCTTTTTAAGAGAAGTCTCTCCATTTCTGGCAAGAAAAGCGGACAGATTTGTCATTGGTTTTCAGGAACTTGCCGAGAAAATAAAAATTCTGGAAGCTGGACTTGATGATATATCTGTGGAATGCGTAAAATATTATATACTTTCAAAAATTGAAAATGATAACGAAACAGAAGATGAAATAAGAATTTTTTTTGAAAAACATGAAAATGAAAAATTGATGTTCAGCATTCACGGTTTGAAAAAGGATGAGATTGGAATACTTTCAGTTGATATGAATTTTTATAACATGGCAAAAGAAAAGGCTAAAACATCAATTAAAGAAGAACCATTCAAAAGTTTTTTAACTCCTCCCTACATTTCTATTTTAAAAATATACAGGGAATACAATAAAAGTGAATAACCTGCTGTTTAATCCCGGACACGCGGTCAAGTGATTGAGCTATCACGAGGCCCCTTAACTGAAAGTCAATAAGCGCAGTCAAATTTCTCAGTGGGAAGGATTGTTTTTTATTTTTTCGACCGCGTATTTTACCGCATTTTCAACTGCTTCGATATATTTATCAGGTGCTGACGCAGATGCGTAAAGGCTGCCTTTGAGCGATGTTTTATAAAGAGGTTTGATATTGTTTAAAGCAAACCCTACAATATCAAGAACACAATCCTGACAATCGCAGATTGTTTTATCTTTTTCCATTTCTTTTTCAAGAACTTCCTTCACAAGTTCTTCAGCTTCATTTTTAAGAAAATCAAAATTATATAATTTATTTAATCCCATTTTCATCTCCTCTGGTTATAACCGCGTTGGCTGCAAAAATTTTTAACCATCATCTTCGCTTTTTGATTCAAACCTTGTATATTTTGGAATAAAAACTATTTTCATATCACCGATCGGCCCGTTCCTCTGTTTTGCGATGATAAGCTCTGTCTCAATCGCCCCTGTTCCGTCTGTCTTGTTGTAATCATCACCGCTTCTCTCCCTGTGCAAAAACATCACAAGGTCAGCATCCTGTTCAATTGAGCCTGATTCCCGCAAATCCGCGAGAGTCGGTTTTTTCCCTTCAGTCTCCCTCTTTACCTGTGAAAGCACTACAACAGGAATATCAAGTTCTCTTGCAAGCGCTTTAAGTGATCTTGATATTTCAGCAATCTGCTCATGACGCGGTATTGTTCTGTTTTCAGCCTGAACAAGTGTGATATAATCGACAAAAATTATTCTTACCCCGTTTTGCCTTATCATTTTCCTTGCCTGAGCCCGCAGATCCAGTATTTTTAAATCTGATGTTGAGCTAATATAAAGAGGCGCTTCATAAACCTCACCAGCTGCCTGATGTATCTGGCTTATCTGCAATTCAGATAAAAACCCTGACCTTATCGCGTCGCTTCTTATTCTTGCTTCACTTGAAATTAGCCTCTGCATAATAGCCTGTTCCGACATCTCAAGCGAAAAGAATCCGGTTGGTATTTTGTGCCTGATTGCAATGTTACTGGCCATAGAAAGAGCAAGCGCTGTTTTTCCGATGGAAGGGCGCGCTCCGAGTACTATAAACTCTGACTTTTGAAAGCCGTTTGTAAGCTTGTCTAAATCATGGAACCCGGAGGGAATCCCTGTACAGACATCATCTGATGTCATAAGTTTCTGAATCGCGTCAATAGCGCCGGGAAGAAGTTCTTTTATTGATTTATATCCGCTGGTAGACTGTTTTTCAGTAATTTCAAAAATCTTTTTTTCAGCTTCTTCAAGTACATACGCAGTTCCGGTAGTATCATCAAAAGCTCCGGATATAATTTCCCCGGATATTTTTATAAGACCTCGTCTTATACTGTTTCCCTGAACAATTTTTGAATAATACTCAACATTCGCGCTGCTTGGTACTTCTGAGGAAAGGGATGATATATAGGCAGCACCGCCGGCTTCTTCAACTTTTCCGTTGTTTCGGAGCTGCTGAACAAGAGTGAGGATATCAATATTCTCATTGCTTTCAGAGAGTTCAATAATTGATTTAAAAATTATTTTATGGCTGTTTTTATAAAAATCATCCGGCCGTAGATACAGAAGAACTGTATCCATCGCGTCCGGATTTATTAAAATTGCCCCGAGTGTGGCTTTTTCCGCTTCCAGGTTGTGAGGTGGTATCCTGTCTTTTAACGGGGCATTTGCCATTACCCTTGTTTGTCTGCCTCTGATTTTGTCTCAGATGCGGCAATAGCCAGTTTTAAAACTGCTGCCTCATTATTGTAAAGTTTAATTTTGATGCTGTAGTTTCCAACCATTTTTAAAGTCTGCCCCGAAACTTCTATCTTTTTTCTTTCGACAGTAATTCCTTCTTTCGCAAGAGCATCAGCTATAGCTGAATTGTTGACAGAACCGAAAAGTTTGCCTGATTCTCCAGCCGGCATTTTAATGGTAAGTGCTTCAAGTGATTCAATTTTTTCCTTCAAGCCAAGAGCCTGCTGCTTTTTTTCTTCTTTTTTCTTAGCAATCAAATCTTTTTTCTGCTCAAATATATTGACATATTTTTTTGTAAACGGAACAGCCAATCCTTTTGGTATTAGATAATTTCTGCCGTAACCGTCAGCAACTGATTTAACATCGCCTTCTTCACCAAGATTTGACATATCCTGATTGAGAATAACTTTCATTGCCATATTTTTACTCCCTCATTTTCTATTATAGTTTATCCATATTTCTGACACTCCAAGCCCCGGCAAACCCACAAGTACAATATAATTAAGACCAGGCTGCATTAAAAACAGCATGATTGAAAAAACTATAAGCACTCTTAAGCTTGCAGGAAGTTTAAAAGAGGCCATCATACCCTGAATTATTCCAAAGCCCCGAAATCCGTACATGGTTACCATTATTAAAAGCACATTCCATCCCAAATCACCAATAAAACCTGTATTTATCTTAAAACTGATCACCACTATCAATAACGCGGTAATCAGGGGCCAGACCATGTATTCCGGCAGATAAAAAGAGGCTGGCTTGAACGAGCTGCGCCATCTCCCTTTCTTAAATCCAGAACTTCCAAACCACCAGCTTCCTGAGAGAAATACAAAGTAAGAAAAAAGATAGCTGCGCATCACTGTTTTTTTTACCGCGGCATACACAGTTTCAACATCTATACTTTTAAGAATCTCAGCCATTTCTGACACTTCGACATTTTGAAGCTCGCCGAAAGTCCGGTTCAGCAATTCCAGAGCAAGAGCAATCTGATTTTTATAAAAATTCTGGAATGCACCTGAATTAAAAATCAGCAAAGCAGGGATACCTGCTATAAAAGCTCCCGCTGTTACAATCAGAATCTTTTTAAGCATCCTCGGGTTTTCAGGCCAGTCGTAATTTATGTATAAGAAACCTGTAAGCACTACCAGCGGCAGAAAAACTTCGGATAAAATAATTATAATCCGTGTTCCAGCTTCTGGAATTCCAGAGGTTCTTGCAATAGATGCAAAGAAAATTACTGAAATTACTATAACACATGACTGTAAAAGAGCTGGAAAACCTTTTTTGTTCCTTAAAGACTGAAGCGGGACAAGGAAAAAAAGGAATAGATAACCTGATAAATAAAAAAAGACAGAAATTATTGAGTAAATAATTACTTCTTTCTGTATCTTTTTTACCATATCCGGTATTTTTCCCAGTTCCATCCCCTAAACCTCTGCCAGTAAGTATTTATTGTTTTACAAACGGCAGATAAGCAAGAACTCTTGCTCTTTTAATTGCAGTTGTAAGCGATCTTTGATGCTTTGCGCATGTTCCTGTAATTCTTCTGGGAAGTATTTTTCCTCTTTCTGTAATAAAACGCCTTAACACATCATGGGTTTTATAGTCCAAAGGAAGTTTCTGTGTACAGAATTTGCAGACTTTTTTTCTAAAAGACGGCCTTCTGCCTCTTCCTCCTCCCATTTTCTGATCATCATCATAATTCGAATCTGAATCTTTTTTATCATAATTATCATTATCTTTATAATCTGACATTCTATCCCTCCTTATCTTTATTAAAACGGAATACCGTCATCGTCGAACTGTCCGGCATCATTAAAAGGTTCATTTCCATATTGTTCAAATGGAACAGAACTCCCTTTAGACTGCTGCGGTTTTGTCCCGCCCTGACGACTGCTTCCGGAAGCAGCATTATAATTACTGCCAGAACTCTGGCCAGATCCAGCTCCGGATCCTGACCCTGCACCGCCGAGCAGCTGGATATTGGCAGCATGTATTTCAACTCTGCTTCGCGCCTGTCCATCCTGTTCCCATCGGCTTTGCCTCAATTCACCGTCAATTGCTACCTGCTTACCCTTGATCAGATATTTACTTAAGGCTTCAGCTACTTTTCCCCACAGAACAATATCAAAAAAGTTTACCTCTTCTTCCCATTTATCGCCGCTTTTTTTACTTCTGTTTACTGCGAGTGAAAATTTACCCACCGGGGTACCTGCTGTCGTGAATCTAAGCTCAGCATCCCTTGTCAGCCTGCCGACAAGAAAAACTCTGTTTATATCTGTCATAATAATTTACCTCTAAATTGAGTAGTACCTATTCAGCTCTGACAAACAGGAATTTAAGTACATTTAGGTTTAGTTTGATTTCTTTTTCTGTTTCATCGATTTTTGCCGGGTCAAATTCAAGCTCGTAATAAAAATAGTGTCCTTTGGACTGCTTTTTTATATCATAAGCTAGAACTCTTTCTCCCTGATCTTCTTCTTTAAGCACTGTCGCTGACTTGCTTTCCAGGATAGATTTGACAAATTCTTTGGCCTGTGCCAATTTATCTTCTTCAGTTCTGAAGATAAATGTAGCTTCGTATTTTCTCATGTTTCCTCCTTATGGACATTTGATCCTTGCACACGGCAGGATAAAGAGGCCACGATAAAATACCACATAGTGCCATTAGTGTCAACGAGGGAACCTGCCGCTAAATCTTTGGAGCGGGGGAATCTTTGCAGATTGGAACAGCGGGATTCTTACTTGATCCGCTTAAACCATTTTTGAATCAAAACAGACAGCAGTACAGTTATATAAATGATTATGGCATACAGGGATATAGAAATAAGAGAACTGCCTGCAGAATGCAGGCCAAGGGAAAAGCTGTTCACGCAAGGGGTCAAAAACCTTTCTGACAGGGAACTTTTATCCATAATTCTGGGCAAGCGGATAAAGGGGAAAGGGGTTTACTCACTTTCTGAGGAAGTACTTAAACAGCAGGACAAAATAAAA
>JAVEZE010000035.1:0-18928 GCA_034003145.1 Spirochaetia bacterium | reverse complement strand
TACGCTATGGTAAAAGAGAGCATTGAAAGCGGGAAGGTAAGGGATAAGCTTGATACCCTTATAACTCTTAATAATCCGGCCTCGGCTGAAAGGGTTTATTAATGAACATACTGGAAGAAATTGTCGCGCGCCGGAAAATCAGGGTTTCCATGAATGGAGCGGCCCAGAGGATAAGGCTGCCTGAAAAAAGAAAGGTTCCTGTTCTCCCTTTTGCCGCGGCAGCAGGAAAGCGGTGTTTTGTCATAGCTGAGGTAAAGGGAAAATCCCCTTCCGCCGGCATTATAAGCAGAGCACTTGATCCTGTTTCCGCTGCCAGGCACTACGCAGATTCAGGAATAAGTGAAATATCAGTTCTTACAGAAGAAGAGTATTTCGGCGGTTCACTCCAGTATCTTTTGGATATAAAAAATGCGGTTCCGCAAATTGCGGTATTGAGAAAGGATTTTCTCCTTACAGAAGAAGACATTGATGTATCCTGGAAAGCAGGTGCTGACGCAGTTCTGCTTATAGCCTCTGTTCTTGACCGCAATACGCTTGGAACTCTTATGGGGAGGGCTTCAGAGCTAGGGCTTGTCTCGCTTGTGGAGGTTCATTCAGCCGGGGATGTTGAAAAAATAAGGGAATTCAAACCTCCCCTTTTGGGAATAAACTCCCGTAATCTTGAAAACTTCAGGGTTGATAAGGCCCATCCGATGATGATGGCCGGCTTGATTGACTGGGATGCATCCCTTGTTTTTGAATCAGGTATAAAAACCCCTGAGGATACCGATTATGCCTTCAGGGGAGGATTCAGCGGAGTTCTTTGCGGCGAGGCTTTGATGAAAGAAAAGCCCCTTGCCAGGCAGATGGCAGAACTCGCCGCTAGTTATACGAAAGAACAAATCAAAGGTAAAAGGGGGGATGAGTTTTTCTGGAGAAAGCTTTATAAAGGCTGGGGGCGGTTTACCGGAAATAATGGCAGTCATAAAGTAAAACCCCTGGTAAAGATCTGCGGAATAACAAATATGGAAGACGCAAAAACCGCATCTGATTTGGGCGCGGATATGATTGGATTTGTGTTTGCCGATTCACCCCGCCGCGCAGGAACTGGGCTGCCGGAACAATTATCATCTCTTGATATAATAAAAACAGCAGTAGTGAAAAATCCTGATAATATCCTGATTGAATATCTTAAGAGTTTATATGCTTACCATCTTATAGATGCAGTACAGTACCACGGGCCAGTATCTGCTTCCCTGTGCAGGGAAGCAGGGATCCCTTATTACAAGTCGCAAAGTTTTACTGGCAAAACCTGCGGCGCTGTATTGGCTGATATCCCTGATTATTCTCTTGTCTACAGCTGTCCCAGGTTTCTTACAGACTCTTCATTTGGAGGAAAAGAGGGGGGCACTGGTTTTTTGGTTGACAGCTTGATTGTAGATGCGGTAAGAAAACGGGAAACACTGTGGCTTGCGGGGGGGCTTTCAGGGGATAATATAAAAGCTGTAATTGAAAGATACAGCCCTGAGCTTGTGGATGCATCAAGCAGGCTTGAGAAATATTACGGGAAAAAAGATATTAAAAAACTTGAAAAATTTTTCAGTCAAATCCAGGGTTTTTGAATCTGCTTGAGATCTATTATTAAACTGGCCTTTAAAATTTTCAATTATTCAAATATTGAGGGAGAAGATGAAAACCTATAACAACTATTTTGGTAAATACGGGGGACGGTATGTCCCTGAAGTCCTGCGTGGAACGCTTGATGAGCTTGAGGAAGCATATAACGATGCAATGAGTGATGGATCTTTTATGGACGAATTCGCTTATCTTTCAAAAACCTTTATAGGGCGCCCAACACCGCTTGTCCGAGCGGATAATGTGACAAAAAAAATCGGGGGAGCATCTGTATATGTAAAACTTGAGGGGCTTGCCAACACCGGAGCCCACAAGATCAATAACGCTCTTGGACAGGCTCTTCTAGCGAAAAAAATGGGGAAAAAGAGGGTAATAGCGGAAACCGGGGCAGGGCAGCACGGTGTTGCGACTGCATCAGCATGCGCTAAACTTTCCATTGACTGCGTAATTTATATGGGGGAAGTTGATATAGCGCGGCAGAGGCCGAATGTTTTCTGCATGGAAATGTTCGGAGCAGAGGTAAGGGCTGTGAAAAGCGGCTCCCGTACTCTCAAAGACGCGGTAAATGAGGCTATGCGCGACTGGGCATCAAACCCTCTTGATACATACTATATACTGGGTTCTGTCCTGGGCCCATCGCCATTTCCCGACATGGTAAGGGAGTTCCAGTCTGTAATTGGCCGTGAGGTCAAAAAGCAGGCTGAAGAAGAATCCCTCGATGTAAAGGCGCTCATCGCCTGTGTTGGCGGAGGTTCCAACTCCATTGGCTTTTTCTCTGAATATCTTGAATCAGATACCCCCCGCCTTATAGGGGTTGAAGCTGGAGGAAGGGGAAGAGGGAGGGGAGAGCATGCAGCGAGAATGACAGGAGAAGGGAAGGAAGGGATAGTACAGGGGTATAAAAGCAGATTTTTACTTGATGATGACGGGCAGGTGCTTCCCACCCATTCAATATCTGCCGGGCTTGATTATCCGGGAATCGGCCCTCAGCTTGCAATGCTTGGCGAATCAGGAAGGATAGAGTTTACAAGCGCTACTGACGCGGAAGCACTTGAGGCATTGAAGTTATTTGCAAGGGAAGAAGGGCTTATCTTCGCTCTTGAATCTGCCCATGCAGCTTCAGCCGCTGTGAAAATAGCGAAAGAGTATAAAAGCAGCGAAGCTGTAATTGTCAATATGTCAGGACGGGGGGATAAGGATATCTTTATTTCCGCTATGGAGCTTGACAGAAAAAACTGGAGCGCGTTTCTTGAAAGCGAAATAAGAAGGGGAACAGGGATAAAATGATGGAAAACAAAAATCAAATTATGGCCCACCTTATAGCCGGCTATCCTGATGTTGATACTTCTTTCGAGATTGCGAAAATACTTATCCGCAGCGGGATTTGTGCGCTTGAAATACAGTTTCCGTTTTCAGACCCGACAGCAGACGGCCCTGCCATTGAAAAAGCCTGCTCCAAAGCGCTTGAAAAGGGGTTCAAGGTAGATGGCGGTTTTGCATTGGTAAAAAAAATAACTTCTCTTACAGATATTCCTGTATTTATCATGACTTACGGCAGCATTGTTTTTGCCCGAGGTATTGAGAGATTTGTAAAGGATTCTGCCGATTCCGGAGCAGAGGGGGTAATAGTGCCGGATATGCTTTATGACAATGATGAGGGGCTTGGTAAAGCCTGCAGAAGTCATAATATTGAGTTTGTCCCTGTCATTGTCTCTTCTATGAAAAAACAGAGGATCGAAAAGGTTATTGAGTCAGGCACAGGATATATCTACGCAGCGCTTAGAAGCGGTACTACAGGAGCAAAGACTGTTATTGATGATTCTTGTATTTCCTTTCTTGAAAACCTTAAAAAAAGCAGATCAAACATCATGGCAGGGTTCGGCCTGAGAAGTAAAGATCAGATCAGGGGACTTGAAGGGCTTGCAAATTATTTTATAGTTGGTTCTGCTCTTGTAAACATGATTGCAGATATTGCAGATATTGCAGATAACAAATATAACACAGATAAGGCAGGCAATTACAATAGAATAGGGGATTATATAAAGAGACTTTTGTAGCGGCAGGTCTGGTTATAACTGGCCTGGCTGCCTGAATGAGCTGTGCTGGTTTTACCCTGTAATTGGTTAGTTCCCTGTAATTTGTCAGTTCCCTGTAATTTGTTTCTTGTAATTGATTCCCTGTAATTAATAATTTACCTTGACACCTTTCTGTATTAAGGGTAATATAATCTTAATAATGATTACTAAGATTATTCCAGGGAAATATAAAAAAAGCAGACAGAGAGATAAGGTGCTGGAGATACTGCAGTCGACTGATACGCATCCTACTGCTGACTGGATTTATAAAATAGCTAAAAAAGATATCAAGAATCTCAGCCTTGGTACAGTCTACAGAAATCTTAATATACTTGTTGACCAGGGACTTGCAAAAAGGCTGGATTTCGGCAGCACTTATGACCATTATGATGCTGTTGTCGATAATCATTATCATTTGATTTGTGAAAAATGCGGCTCAATTATTGATCTTGAGATGGAACCTGATGAAAACCTTGTAAAGGCTGCATCAGAAAAAACATCATTTAAAATAAGCGACCACAGGGTAGAGTTTTTTGGACTTTGCAAAAAGTGTCAGTAGCTTTTTTTTGTTATATAAATAATAATTGTTACGATTATTATTTATAGCAGCGATTTAAAAAAGCTATAATTGTTCTTCCCTGACTGGTTTTGTTTCTGAAAAGAAAAAAAATTATTTAAAAATATTGAAACATTTAAAAAAGTATATATAATAACCCACCAAGAACAGCAGGGAGAAGGTTTTCTTCCTGTTGTTCTTTTTGCAATTAAAAGTAAATTGTTAAAATATTGAACAAAAGGTTATTCGAATGAAAAAAATTCCCCTCAGGATTAAACTGCTGTTACTTGCCGCTATTCCCATAGCAGCATTTATTGTATCAGGAAGTATCTCAATCAGCCAGAATCTAAAGGATTTAAAAGTAATAGATACACAGAAGCAGTATATTGAAGTGATCAAAATCAATCTTGAGTTGATAGCTGATGCCCAGAGGGAAAGAGGTTCTTCTTCACGGTTTTTAGCCGGAGGAATCACTTCAGCTGAACTTTCTGCTCTCAGAACCGCGACAGATCAGGATATTAAAATAATGATGGAACTGTTTGATACAAATCCGGCCGCGGATAAATACCGGAAACAGCTTACGAGGCTTCCATCTGATTTTGAGTCTTTAAGAAATGAAGTTGACAGCAGGCGCCTTGACCGGATTGCGTTAATGGAAAGATATACTGACCTGATTACAGGATTGACCTCTATAGTACAGGATGCGTCAAAAGTAAAAACAACCGGAGGAATAGGAAAGCTTCTCTCCAGCATCGGCATATTAATACAGGCGCAGGAATACGCAGGGCAGCTGCGGGGGTATATGTCCGGGATATTCGCCTCTGATACCGCGGCTGGCAAAAACATCCTGTTCAAAGTGCTGGAATGTCAGGAAGGAACAGTTTTGAATTTGGAAAGTCCCGGCGTTATTCTCACTGAAAAATCCGATAAGATCAGGAAAACTGTAATGGCATCAGATGATCTGGAATTTGTCAGGGAAGGTATTTATTCAATACTTGATAATTCGCATTCAGGCGGGTACGGGATTGACAATAGGGAATTCTGGGATAAATCTTCTGTCATTGTCGATTCAATTGGTGAAATAGTGAAAAATGAGACCGCGGTTGCAGATATGCTTAACAGCAATATCATCATTGATTTTAAACAGCGAATGACTGTAACTGTTTCAATAATTTCTTTTGTAATAATATTCATAACCATGCTTGCCTTTATAATCATAAGATCAATTACCGGCCCTGTTAACGGAATAGCGTTATCGCTTAAAGATATAGCTGAAGGGGATGGGGACCTTACAAGGACGATTGATGATTCAGGTAAAGATGAACTTGCGAAACTTGCCGGGAATTTCAACAGATTCACCTCTTCTCTCAGCCAGATGCTGGGTGTTATCAGAAGTGAAATAGAAAAGCTTTCCCTTCAAAGCAGTATCCTTTCAGAGAACATGGACCAGACCGGCTCGGCTGAAAATGAAATAGCAACCACTATTGAAAGTGTAAAAAATCTTGTAGCAAAACAGACTGGCATAATAATGCAGTCAGCTGACGCGGTAAAAAAGTTTATTGATGATCTGCAGAACCTTAGAAGCATGATAGGTAAACAGTCAAACGATGTTACTGAATCATCAGCTTCGGTTGAGCAGATGATAGCAAGCATAAAATCTGTAACAAAAAACGTAGAATACACAGCCGAGATTGTCGCGGAACTTGTTGATTCAGCAGGAGACGGCAAAACAAAAATGGCAGATGTTGCGGAAAATATCAAAATTATTTCCGAGCAGTCTGAAAAGCTTCAGGAAGCAAACCATCTTATCGCTTCCATGGCAACCCAGACAAATCTGCTTGCCATGAATGCGGCAATTGAGGCGGCACACGCCGGAAGCTACGGGAAGGGATTCGCCGTTGTTGCTGATGAGATCAGAAAACTTGCTGAAAATTCCGCTGAGCAGTCTCATATAATTTCAGCTAACCTTGCGTCTATCAATAATATTATTTCCACAGCTGTCCTTTCATCAGGCCTGGCTGAATCATCATTTTTGAAAATGCATGAACAGGTTGTGAAGGTAAGCCAGCTTCAGGATGAGGTAAAATATTCCATGAAAGAGCAGACTGCCGGAAGCGAGGGGATAGTAGAGGCGCTTTCAAGCATCAATCAGATTACAATTAATGTTAACAGCTTCGCCGATAAAATGGGAAGCAGCAGCAAGATAATCTATGATGATATGCAGCAGACAACACAGATAACAGAAGAAGTAAGCATGGCAATAAACGAGGTATATATCGGTGCTAAAGAGATAAATAAGGCAGTGCAGGTTGTTATGTCACTTACAAATGATAACAGGGAAAGCATAGAAAACCTTAACAGCAAGGTTATAAAATTCAAGCTAAAGGAATAATATCATAAGGGGATAAAACCAAGCCCCCTTATGATAACAATAATAATTTGTCAGTAAAGCCCTTTTACTTTACCTGTTTTTGTATCAATGTCTATCCTTCTGAACGCAGGGTCTGATGCTGTGCCCGGCATCAGCTTAATATCACCTGCCACCGGAACTACGAATCCGGCCCCCCTGTAAACCATTATGTCCCTGATGGGAAGCGTCCACCCGACCGGCCTGTTTTTAAGTTCAGGGTCGTGTGAAAGGCTGAGGTGGGTTTTAACCATGCAGGAAGCAAGTTTTGACAGTACCGGGTCTTTTTCTATTTTTTCCGCTTTCTTTTTGGCTGACTCTGTATATTTAACTCCGTCTGCCCCGTATATTTCTGTCGCAACCTTGTATATCTTTTCACGAAGCGGAGCGTCATCATCATAAAGAAAGCTGAAATTGTTTTTATCATTGCAGGCATCCATCACAGCGTCAGCAAGTTCCAGAGCTCCTTCTCCCCCGTACTGCCAGTGTTTAGAGACCGCGCATCTTGCCCCTGCCGCATCGCATGCTTTTTTTATTACAGCAATCTCTTCAGCATCATCAGTCGCAAAGTGGTTTATGCACACGACAGGCGCTATACCGCTTTTTTTTACCGCTTCAAGGTGGGCCATCAGGTTGTCAAGACCTGTTTCGACAAGATGAGTGTTTTTTTCCGTATATGTACTGTCAAGCGTTTTGCCGGGAACTACCCGCGGGCCGCCTCCATGCATTTTAAGGGCTCTAACAGTACAAACAAGAACAGCGCAGTCAGGTGAAAGATTTGAAAAACGGGATTTGAGGTTCCAGAATTTTTCAAAACCTATATCTGCTCCAAAGCCGCTTTCAGTAATATGATAATCGGCAAGCTTTAATCCTATAAGGTCAGCAATAATCGAAGACTGTCCTATCGCGATATTGGCAAATGGGCCTGCGTGAACAAGTACCGGCTGCCCTTCAATTGTCTGCATCAAATTCGGGTTAATCGCTTTTGACATTATCGCGGTCATGGCCCCGTCAACCTCAAGATCTGCTGCTGTTACCGGGCTGCCCTGTTTGTCATAGGCTATAACCATTTTTGCGATTCTTTGCCTTAAATCCTCAAGGCTTACCGCGACAGCAAGGATAGCCATCAGTTCTGATGATACAGTTATCTGGAAACCGCTTTTCATCATGAATCCGTCCATTTTGCCGCCAATTCCGATTATTATATCGCGCAATGCCTGGGCAGAAAGATCTATAGCCCATCCCATCGCGGGATTTCTGGGATCTATATCAAGCCGTTTAAGGTTTTTCCCGGCAAGCGTCTCATCAGAATAATTAAATTCATGCTGCATTCTCGAGGTAAGCGCTACCATGGCAAGGTTATGCGCGTTAGTGATCGCGTCTATATCGCCGGTCAGGCCCAGGCTGAACTCTGTAAGCGGGATACACTGCGCAAGGCCTCCCCCCGCCGCCGACCCTTTTACATTGAAGGTAGGCCCTCCCGACGGCTGTCTTATCGCCCCGATTACTTTTTTTCCTTTTTTCCCGAAACCCTCGACAAGCCCCATGGTTGTTGTTGTCTTTCCTTCACCGAGCGGGGTGGGGGTAATAGCTGTAACTTCAATATATTTGCCGTTTTTTACATGCTCAAGCCTTTTTAGGATACTCATGTAATCCAGTTTTCCTATATAGTGTCCGTAAGGGAGCAGCTCCATTTTATCAAGCTCCATCTCCTGGGCAAGGGTATATACTGTCTTCATGGTTTCTGCTGCTGCTTCAGCAATTTCCCAGTCTTTCATAGTGACGGGATCAAGTTTTTTCATATAATATTATCTCCTGAATTGCGCAAACAAGTATTGTATGATAATTATAAACCATAAGAGCATCTTGCAACAACTATTTAGTGATGTATTTCCTTTTTTAACGGGGGACAGATATGCCGGATAAAATACTTCTTATTGTTGATGACCAGGAATCAGTTTGCAGACTGCTTGAATTCAGCCTCCAAACCTGGGCTGAAAACAACAATGTGAAAATATTAACAGCGCCAAGCGCTCCTGCTGCTCTGGTAATTCTAAAAAATAACAGTTCCGCGATCAATGTACTAATAACTGACCAGAAAATGCCGAAAAAAAGCGGACTTGAGCTTATCAAAATAGTAACGGAAAAATATCCTGACGCAGTCTCAATTTTAATGACAGGTTATTCAGATTTCGCTGAACTTGAAGTGATTATCGATGCAGGGCTTTTTGCGTTTATCAAGAAACCCTGGACCATAGAAAAAATGACAAATACAGTACAAAGAGCATTGAAATACGCGGAATTGAAATATAATTCCCGTATACAGTAAGAACTTCTTGCTGAAGATCTTGGTATCGCATCTGAATTTCAGAAGGTTTTTTTGAAATTCCCCCTGCCGGAAAGTCGCTTGTTTGATGTGGACCTTACACACAGATTCGCGAACGACCTTTATTTTGGAGGCGATTATTACGATATCTTCAGCCTTGGAAATGAAGAATATATGTTTATGCTCGGCGATGTCGCGGGGCACGGCCTTAAGGCATCTTTCTTTACCGCGATACTCAAGTCAATAATTTTTTCGGAATATATAAAAAACAACGATTCAATATCCCCTGCCTTGTTTCTTGAATGGCTGAATAAAAGGCTGTTTCCTGTACTCAAAAATACTCCCGATCTTTTTATAGCTTTTTCAGCCTCTCTTTTTAAGGCAAAAGAGAAAAAGTTGATATTCGCAAACGCAGGGCAGCCGCCGTTTATGATATGTTCGAACGGGATTTTATCAAGGCACGCAAACCCTGAAATAGCGATAGGCGCTGATGAGGATGTTGTTTTCTCTGAAACTGAAGTTTTGGTTTCCCCAGGCGATCTTGTGCTGATGTGCACAGACGGATTATATCCGGCAGGTAAACCTGACACAACAGTGGGAATGGACGATTTTGACAGGCTGATAAAATCCAATTACAGATCAGGTGATTTCAACAGGATCCTGATGGATGCTGTAAATGAAAAGGGAAAGCTTTCAGAAGATGATTCAACCCTTATGAGCATCAGGATAAAATAAATTCCCGGATAGCCTTGGTTCCCGGCTGCTTTGGTGTTATTTCATAAAGAAACACTTGCTCTCTCTCAATTCACACTTGACAGCTGTAAAAAGATAATCAAGTATTATTGTTATGGAAAACAATGATTTCACAAAATCACTGGAACAGTTAAGCATGGCACTGGCTTTAACTGATGACCCGAAGCTTATTGAAGAATTTCTCGGGAGCATTCTTACCCCAAATGAAATATCTGAAGTATCTGCCAGGTGGGCGCTTGTGCTTCAAATATACAGAGGTAAAAGCCAGAGGAAAATATCTGAGGATCTGGGATTAAGCCTGTGCAAAATCACAAGAGGGTCGAAAGAGCTTAAGAAAGAGAATTCACCGTTTAAAAAAATGATTGAAAAATGGATTGAGACAGACAAAGGATAAAAAGTTACAGACAAAATACCAGATTATTTTAAAGCTGAAACAATCCAGTCTGAAATAAGTGATACTGCTTTTTTCTTTTCAGTCCCGCTGAATATCATGTGCTTGCTGCTTTGCAGTATCTCTTCATCAAGAATTCCAGGGTTTATCCTTTTTTTTATTATATCGCCTGCTTTTACAGGCACTGTTGTATCTGATTTGGATAAAAGCAAAAATGTTTTGCATTTCAGCATGGAAAGCCTATTTATAGCCTCTCTCTGCATTTTTAATATCGAAAATGCAGCCTTGGGCCAGTCATAAGACCAATATTCATTATTAAGATAAACTTCAAAAGAATTTTTAGCTTTTTTTTCTTTTTTCCTCCTCAGTTTTTTCACAAAAATCATAATTATTGGAGAAAGATGAATTTTAAATCGTCTTTTATTTGTTACTGCCGGAGCCAAAAGAACAAGTGCGTCTGGTGAGAAAACAGAAGCAGTGATTATAGCCAAAAGACCGCCCAGGGAAAAACCCGCAATAACAATTTTTTTATATTTACCGTTAAATTCAGCGTAAGTATCAAATGCTTTTCGAAGCCAGTCTTTTCCATCCACTGTAAGAAAATCATCTCCTGATGTGCCGTGGCCTGGAAGACGGGGAACATATACTGTAAACCCCCTGTTGTTCAGCTCTTTTGCAAGAGGCGCGACATCATCAGGGCTTCCAATATAGCCGTGAAAGATTATAACTGCCTTATCGCCCCCTTTGAGAAAGAGCGGCATTGCTTTTTCGTGAATATAAACCGATTTTTTGATTCCAGGTATCCTCATAATTAAAGAAAATATAAATATTTACAGGATAAAAGTAAATCTGGTTGACATACTATTTTTTGACTATTATTTTGATTCTATGGAATTAAATAAAAGCATTTTTGTTTTTCACCTCAGGAAACCTGACGGAAGGGGAATATATCTTCACCCATTTGAAGAATTTGAAAAAATGATTGCAAAAGGAAGTACTTTTC
Source organism: Spirochaetia bacterium (assembly GCA_034003145.1). GTDB lineage: Bacteria > Spirochaetota > Spirochaetia > CADAEX01 > CADAEX01 > JACKPD01. Next base: position 7,803 of record JAVEZE010000035.1, on the reverse strand, counting down.
AGGTAGAAGGAAAATACGGAGATGAGCCGGTAATAGAAAGCATTACAGCTTTCAGAAATACACTTTACAGGATTGTTGAAGAATCTGTAAATAACTGGATTACAGAATCAAGGTTTATCCCCCGGTTTTTAAGTTCAGCCGCTTTTTTCCTGTTTGTATATTTTTTCCTCTCTTTTGTTATCAGGGACCCACTCCCGATGATAGATGAAATAGCCGGCGGTATTGGTGCTGCTGTTTTATTGTATCTTTTTTTAGGTACGAAATATAAAAAAACAGGGACAGCATCAAAAATGAGGGCACATTACAGGGGAATAATTGACAGGATTGTTTTCACTCAAAGCCGGTTTATCCTTGCTTTTGAAGGAGTCCTGAAAGAGGTAGCGGGAAAAAATATTGAGGAAATGATTTCTGCGGTCAATAATTCTGACCATTTTCAGCAGCTGATTTCTGAGGAGAGCAGGGAAGACCTTTCACAGTTTATCCCCTATATTGAGAGAGGGATAAAGAAACAGCTTTCGTCAGGACAAAAAAGAGCATTGAACAAGATTTTGCTTAAGGGATTTGAGAAAAGCAGTTCAAGTTTCAAAGATCTTGACCCTGTCTCAATGACAGGAGATATAGATATAAATATTATTGTTGTTTATCTATCGCTTAAGCAGGTAAAATATCAGCAGCTGGTTTAAGCCCTGGGTAGAGTTAAGGATTTAAGGATGAGGCTGATTAAAAAAAGTTGGATTTTAATTGACAGTCTGGATTGACTGCATTTCGTCAAGAAGTTCCATTGTCTTCCTTACCGTGATAAGGTTGGCTATTGCAGGAGTAAAGCCTGGATCAAGCTCAAGCGCTTTTTCCCAGTTGGCGGCAGCTTCTTCCAGATCCCCTTCAGAATAGGCCAGGAGCCCTTTTATGTAATAGGCATCTACCTCTCTTGCAAGAAGATTTCTCCCCTGGTCTCCAAGGTTAAGGGATGAACCCAAGCTGAACCGGTCAAGCCCGGCCTGGGTTGTAAGGTCAAGTGTATAATTAAAATTAAAGCTGATATCTTCGAGATCAAGTTTGCTTCCAAGAGAGAATCTCGGATTTGAGCCTCTGTACCTGAATCCGCTTTGTACTGAGAAAAAATCTGTAACTGCAACATCAACACCTGTCGCAAAACTCATTTTTTCAGCCGGCTGCTCTGAAGGATTGAGTGAAATAGGGTAAGTCAAATCAAAAGCAAGTATCAAAGGGCGCAGCGGTGAATAGGCAATTCCGGCTGCTGCTTCAAGGGGAAGGGGATCGTCCTGTGCCTTAAGCCCCAGATTTTTCAATACCAGGCCAAAAGAGGTGTTTTTATCCCTTGAACTGTAGAATTTGAGGAAATTAAACCTTGTAAGAGCTCCAAGGTCAGTCATAACTGAAAAAGCAGACTGCCCTTCGTAAATCTCCCGGGGTATGTTTCTATAGGCAAATTTCAGGTTGCTTCCGAGTGAAATTCCGTAAAAATCATAGTTTGACAGAAAATTGTATGAAGTGTTAAGTATTACTATGGATTCAGAATAATAACCCCTTGACTGCCTTTCTCCCCATGTATCATATTCGGTAAAAGGAACATAAAGGAATTTGGCGCCTGCGCCTAAACCTAAATTGTTTTTACGTGTTGTGAAAATAATGCTTTCAAGGTTTGTATCTGCAATCCAGTCATTATGATAGAAGGTGAGTTCTGTGTATTGAAGGCGGGCGCTTCCTGCCGGATTTGCTTCAATATAGCTTGCATCATCCGCAACTGCGGTAAACGCGGTTCCCATTGCCTCAAAACGGCCTCCCATAGGGACAACAAGAGTCGGAAATGCTGTAAGCCCTGTGTTGGGGTCTGAAAGGGAATCAAGCATGCTGTCTGCATTATAATAAAGTTCAGATATATCTGCGCTGTAGGCTTGAAATAATGAGGAAGTTATTATTAACAGCAGGAAAATTCTTCTTTTTAACATCTTGATTGTTCTTACGTATAATTATAGCAAAAAAATTGGAAAAAATCGAATATTTCTTTTATCGGAAGGATTTTAACAAAGAATTAATTTTGTTAAAATATGTTAAGCTTCAGAACAACTTAAAACGTTTTATATTGATGTTTTACCGCGATGTTTTACCATGATGTTTTACCATGATGTTTTACCATGATGTTTTACCATGATGTTTTGCCGCGATGTTTTGCCGCGATGTTTTGCCGCGATGTGCAGTTTCTCAATACTTCAAAATGTTTTATTGGTATATTTTCTCCAGTTGTGAAGTTCCTGTATGCTTCACAATGTTTTATTAGTGCCGATAATATTATAGATTATATATCAAAGGTTGTATATTAAAGGTTGGGCTGCGGCTTTAAAAATGTTTATAGACCAGAAAAAGTTGTTATTTTTTATACTCTTTGCAGCTTTTCTTTTGGCCGGAGCTTATTCCGGAGGAAAGAAAGAAGATGTAATGCCTGCCGCGAAACAGCTGGTTGAGGAAAAGAAATACAGCGAAGCAGTAAAACTGCTTGCAGAAGTCGTAAAAAATCAGCCGGAGCGCCTTGATGAAGTTGAATCGCTTATGGCTGTAATCAGAGGCGCAAGAAATCAGTACAATATCAATTACTCAAACCTTATTCAGCTGCTTAAAAAAGAGAACCTGACAGACCAGGATATTGCTGAAGCATATAATCTTATTAATGAAATGGAGAAGATTGACGCAGATCCTGACCAGGCGATAGCCAAATCATTTGAAAGCGCTAGAAGAACTATTGTGTTCAGATATAATGACCTTCAGTTCAGGGACATTATGGACAGGGCCTTGGTTCTTCTTGATGAAAAAAAATACTGGGAAGCGCTTGCTCTTTACAGTTCTGCGGTCGGGCTTCACAGAGACTTTTTTGTGGAAGATTACGCAGAAGAAGAGATAGTCACTGAGGCAGATACCATGATTGCGGCTGTGAAAAACCTGATACAGCTGCAGATAGACAGAAAAAATGAATTTACCCTTGCTGCCGCTAAAGCAGAGGCTGAATCATCAATAACTTCTGCAGAGTTTCTCCGAAGCGGCGAATACACTGATTTGAATAATATAATCGCAAGAATGGCAAATATCAGGGAACAGGCCGCATCCTCTGCTCTCTCAATTGATTTAAAAAAACAGGAGCTGCTTCGGGAAGGGGATTATGATGTCCCTTACCTTTCAACCGCAAACAGGGTAATTCTCGGAAGAACAAGTATTGAACAGGATGAAGGAGTGCTTGCCGCGATAGATTTAATCTGGAACAATACTGTTGATGAAAACTCACAGCTGCTTTCCAGTGCTGCAAATGATTTTTTTGACAAGGGTGAGGAAATGTTTGCATCAGGTGAATATGCAGAAGCAGAGAACAGTTTTTTACTATCCAAAGATAGATCTGAAAAAGAACTCCCTCTCATCAGGCTTAAAGGTTACAGTATAACTCCTGCAAACAGCCTTGAATTGTCGGAAAGCGATATCAGAAAAATCTATAATTACATGCCGCAATATCTTGAGGCGGAAAAGATGATGAAAGCTGGCGGCGATTACGCGACCCTCTCCCAGATAATGCAGAGAATTGCGGTTATTGAAAAAAACTATACTGATGAGAAAGAGTTTAACCAATTACTTGCCTACAGACAGCAGGTCAGCGCAGACAATACAATGGTTTCCATAAATCAAAAGGCATGGGAAGAAAATGAAACCTCACTGAGAAAATTGAAAAACAATTCTTTTGAAGTTGATAATCCTCTTGATCTTTCAATTCAGATGAAAGAACTGTTTGAAAATTATGGTCAGCGATTTACCGAGCTTGCGGTTATTGTTACCAGAACCGGATTTGATCTGGTTTATGACCCGCTTTCCGGCGAACTTGAAGATGAAAAAGAGAATGCAGAAAAGGGTTTTAAACTGGTTGAAGGAACTGTGCAAACCATAGGAAGCGGAGCTGATGTATATACTGCAAATATTAAATATCCGCAGCAGGCTGTTTTTATATTCAGGGATACGCTTGAAAGAGCTGCTGCTACAGAAAGAGAATTCAGGACACTTAAGTCTCTTATCGCGGATCTTGGAAGCAGCGCCTCATCTCATCCCCTGATAGCAGAAAGCAGCGGAAATGCTGAAAAAGCGTTATCAGAAATAGATTCTCTTAAAAACAAAATAAACCGGTATCAGCAAAGCGCGCAGGAGCTTCTCACACAGGCGGAAATATTCAGAAATCAGGGCAACAGGTATCTTGCAGAGGCGAAGCTGAATCTTGACCGGCTAAATTTCAATCTGGCCAGGGAGAAACTGCAACAGGCAAGGGAAGGGTACCTAAATTCACTCACCTTTAATGAAGACGAGGAACTGCGCAATAATTCAGACAGGGAAATTGCGGCAATTTCCGAGGAAATTGTACGGCTTCAGACAAAAGCAGTTGTTGAGACAGTTAGAAAGAACCTTGTTCTTGCAAGGGATTACTATACCAGGGAAAGATTCGGCGATGCCGAAAACCTGCTTATAAATTCCCAGACAATGTGGAGGAGTGTAAATACAGAGGATAATAAGGAGATTGAGTACTGGCTTAGTCTTATTCAGACAGCGCTGTCTGTAAGATCCGGTAGATTTATAGCAGAAACCGACCCTCTTTATAATGAGATGACTCAAGTTTTAAATCTTGCGCGAAGCGATTACGCGAAAGCAGTTGAAGCAGATAAGGCTGGAAACAGAGATGAGATGCTGCGCCTCCTTTCATCAGCTGAAGAGAAACTGCGGTATATCAATATTCCTTTTCCGCTTAATCAGGAAACAAGCGTTTTATCCCTGAAAATCCTTAAATTAAAGGATAAAGATAATTTTAACACCCTTTTCAGGGAAAGATATGAACTTGCAAGGGAAAGGATTGATATCAATCCTTCCGAGTCATATATAATGCTCAAAGATCTTCAGGTTATTAATCCATCCTGGCCTGGAATAAATCAGACAATATACAGGGCAGAAATAAAACTGGGTATAAGAACTCCTCCGCCGGATCAGGCGAAAATAAGGGAGGCAGAAACACTTTACCAGAGAGCATATTCAATTGTGCTAAGCAATGTCAGAAGCAATTACCCCACAGCGCTTGAGTATCTCAACCGGGCTTTTGAGCTTAATCCTGACAGCGCAAAGATCACATCACTTAAAGACAGGGTTCAGTCTGAAATGGGCGGCACAACGCTTGTAGTATTGTCAAGCTATGCGCAGCAGCAGTACAGGCTCGCGGAGCAGGAATTCATAAATGGAAATTATTATGCATCTCTTGCAATAGTTGAAAAACTGCTGCAGGATAATAAAAACAGAAATTATTCACCCCTTATTGAACTGAAGAGGAGGATTGACTCCAAGATATGATTTTACAACAGAAACACTCTTCTGCCGCGTCATTGGTATTAATAATACTCTTCCTCCTTGTTCCTTTATCCGCATCTGCGGTTGACATCTACTGGGATAATAGTGAAGTACTGGTGCCTGATAACGGAAGGTTCCACAGGGCAGCCTTCGGCGGCGGCAGAACTGTTGTAATCTGGCATGAGTTTATTGAACAGTCCCCTGACAGGGGGATAGTGTACCTTTCCCTTGCCTCATCAGGCGACGGAAAGGAATGGCTGCGAAATGAAAGATTTGCCGGCCCTTTTAATTATAACGGCGATGAAGTCCCGATTTGCTCACTTGCTGTAAAAAATGACGGCAGAATATATGTTTCTGTTTCTGCTGATGAAAATACAATCAAAATCTATTCATCCGGCGACAATGGAACAACCTTTAATGAGATAACCAGAAAAACATCGTTTACAATGACAGTCGGCCCGCGCCTTTTTATAAAAGAGGACGGTACTTTTATAATGTTTGTTACCAGGGAGTCAGGCAATAATCTTTCAATATTTTATGCCGGCTCTGATACAGGAGAGGAATGGAGCGACTTTACCCAGCTTGTATCCGAACCTGGTCTTGAGCTTAATTTTCTCCCCCAGTTTGTTTCAAGGGGAGGAGTTGAGTATGTCATATTCCAGTCATTTCTTGTGCAGCGCCGCTCCACGTATCAGCTCTATCTTAAGAAAAGCACAGACGGGGGAAAATCCTGGGGACAGGCAAAAAGAATCACTGATTTTGATGAGACTGCTGGCGGAAGAACGGTAGAATCGGCCAATTTTGACAATCAGAGGCCGGATTTTAAAATAGATGACAGCACTATCCATCTTGCATGGGAAAGAAGAAATATCAGCGAGGCAAATCCTCAGATTTATTACGCCAAACTTGATCTTGACGGCGCGGCAAAGGAAGTTCCTGAAAAAGTATCAGCAGACGGCAGAAGCTGCAACTTTCCAAAAATCGCAAATTATAAGGGAAATATTGTTATCACATGGTTTGATAACAGGATGGGGGATTTTCATGTAATTATTTCTGATTTTAACGGTATCCTGTGGAGAGACAGGGACCTTTCCCTGATGGAAGGGGATTCCATTTTCGGCCAGCCGGTAGAGGCAAACGGGTCGCTATATATTTTATGGGAAAATATCAGAAATAATAGATCGCGGATTGTTCTTCTTTCACCTGATATAAGCGTGGAAAGCCCCCGGGCATCGCCTGTAAACTTTTTATCATCAAGGAGGTCTTCGAGAGACAGGTACAGCTTCAGCTGGAATCTGCCGGATGACGCGTCAGGCATAGCCGGTTTCAGTTATTCGACAGGAAGAAGCAGGTTTGGTTCCCCTCCCAGAAAAATCATAAATACATCAAGGCAGCTGGAGGGAGAGGTAGAGATAAAAGAAGACGGCCAGTGGTACATCTATCTCTCTGCAGCTGATTATGCCGGCAACTGGTCTGAAACTTCTGTAATACCGGTTTACAGGGACACGGTTCCTCCAGGCCCTGTTACTTTAGATGAACTTGAAAAGGATGAAAAAGGGTTTGTGAAATCCAATACTTTAAAGGTAAGCTGGCAGCCTCCTGATGATGAGCCGATTGAAGGTTTTGTTTATAACCTTCAGCTTATTGATGAAAATTACAGAAGAGATACAGAAGAAAGCGTTCTTTTGAAAAAGGTAAAACCGCCTGACAAAGAGAGGAGAAACCCATATCCGTATCTTGCCTACAGCAATCTTGATAACGGGATTTGGGGGCTCTCAGTCTCTGCTGTTGATGAGGCGGGCAATATAAGCGAGCCGGTTTCTTCCGTTTTTAAACTCAATAAATATATACCTGTAACAATTATCTCATCCATTGATCCTGTAGTTGACCAGCTGAACAGAATCACTATCAACATTAAGGGGAGAGGCTTTACCGCGGGGGGAAGTATCAGCGCAATCCACCTTGACAGGGACGGACAGGCGCCCTGGGATTACAGTTTTTATCTCGCAGATAATTCCTATAAAATTGTCAACGATAAAACAATAACTGATTTTACAGTTTCAGATATACTTGAAGGTGTTTATACCATAGCGCTTGACCATCCGCGCCGGGGTCTTTATGTGACAAAACCGGTTATAAAGCTTGAACCGTCAGGTACTGTAAAACTGGGATATTTCGTCAGCGGAAGGGAGACGGTATGGAAACCGGTGAGGAAAAAGCTTTTTACATTTAATGCAGGCATTGCCGGAATATATCTTATCCTTGTAATATGCGTTCTTGCTATTGCGGTTTCAGCATTCAGGCTGAGGGCAGTATGGGCGGAAGGGAAGATGCTGAAAAAAGATATTGACTCGATTATGAAGGGGATACCTCTTTCCTACAGGGAAAGAAAAGAGAGGATTACTGTTATGAAAAAAAAGGGGATGG